>NZ_VIRJ01000025.1:0-150174 GCF_006874435.1 Microbispora sp. KK1-11
GCAACCCCAGCGCCTGCGGATCACCCACCTCATCGGCCGTCACCAGCCACGGACCCAGCGGATTGAACGTCTCACACGACTTGCCCTTGTCCCACTGGCCCCCACGCTCGTTCTGAAACTCCCGCTCCGACACATCGTTGGCGACCGCATACCCCGCGATCACCCCCGCCGCCTCCTCCGGAGACGACAAATACCGCGCCGTACGACCCAGCACCACCGCCAACTCGACCTCGTAATCGGTCTTCACACTGCCCCGCGGCACCAGCACCACATCATCCGGCCCCACCACCGTGTTGGACGCCTTCATGAACACCACCGGCTCAGCCGGAACCGCCGCCCCCGTCTCCTCCGCATGATCGGAATAGTTCAACCCGATACACACCACCTTCCCCGGCCGCGAGACCGGCGCGCCCACCCGCTCAAACGGCCCCACCTCCGGCAACCGCCCCTCCGCCACAGCCGACCGCACCCGCTCCACACCACCCCCCGCCAGGAACGCGCCGTCGATATCGGCCGTCAACGACGACACATCCAACACCCGCCCATCCGGCGCGAGCACGCAGGGCCTCTCCGCACCCACCGGACCCACCCGCAACAGCTTCACGATCGCCTCCTCCGCAATACACCCGATGTCTCGACTTGCCGAGCCTGCCACAACCCCAAGGTCCACGTAAAGATCGAACCGTTCCGGTGCGACCATGACGAGTAGCGATGCCACATTCATCCGATCACTGATAGGGGGCTACTTAGTTAGCCAAACTAACTACTAAGGTGGGCTCCCGGCACCGCCATCTCACGGGCAGCGCTGTGATCACAGAGAAAGGGAATCGGAATGACGGACGCGATGTGGGCCGGCACAGTCGCCGTGACCGGGCACGAAGGCGCCGAACTCGAAGCGTATGCGGCGCGGCCGCTCGCCTCCGGGCCCCACGGCGGTGTCGTGGTGATCCATCACCTGCCCGGCTACGACGAGGCCACCAAGGAGATGGTCCGCAGGTTCGCCGCGCACGGCTACGCGGCTATCTGCCCCAACCTGTACTCCCGGGAGGGCGCCGGCGTCAGCCCGGACGACCAGGCCGCCGCTGCCCGGGCCAAGGGGGGCGTCCCGGACGAGCAACTCGTCGGCGACGTCGCCGGCGCCGCGGACTACCTCAAAAGCCTGGAGCACGCCAACGGCAAGATCGGCGTCATCGGCTACTGCTCCGGTGGGCGGCAGACGTTCCTGGCCGCCTGCTCGCTCCGGATCGACGCGGCCGTCGACTGCTACGGGGCCTTCGTGGTCACCGCGCCGCCCGCCGGTTCCCCGCTCAAGGCCGAACCGTTGATCTCCCGGGCCGCCGACCTGTCCTGCCCGCTGCTCGGGCTTTTCGGCGCGGACGACAAGTTCCCCTCGCCGGACGAGGTGGACGTGCTCTCCGCCGAGCTGGACAAGCTCGGCAAGGAACACGAGTTCCACGTCTTCCCCGACGCCGGCCACGGGTTCTTCTCCGTGGACCGGCCGGCGTATCGGCCCGCCGCCGCCGTGGAGGGCTGGAAGAAGGTCTTCGGTTTCTTCGGCCGCCACCTCGCCGCCTGAGGAGAACGGAAATGTGCACCTATCTCACCGAGAAGATCCGGATCGACGGCGCCGCCAAGGGGGCGTCGGGCTGGTTCACCGTCACCGACGGCATGGTCTACGTCGACCATCCCTACCACGCGTGCCAGGAGCACACGGTGAACATCGACCTCACCAACCCGGCCGAGGGCCCGTCGGCCCGGGTCGCGATCGAGCTGACCGAGGAGGCGGCGCTCGCCCTGGTGGAGGCCATCCACAAGGCCCTGGCCGCGGCGCCGCCCGGGCTCGCGTCGGCCGCCCGCCGATCCGCCTCCGTCTGATCCGCCTCCAATTGATCCGGCCCCGTCCGCCGGCCGCGCGACGCCCGCCCCGGGGTGAGTGGGCAGGGGTGAGTGGGCAGGGGCCACGAACGGCCGGCGGACGGCGCGCGTCAGTTGTCGAGCGACATGTACAGGCGGGTGCCGCCCGGCCGGAAGCCCACGCGTTCGTAGACCCGGCGCGATCCGTCGCCGCTGTACTCCAGCCACACCGACCGTGCTCCCCTGGCGAGCATCGCCTCGGCGAGCGCGGCGGTGACCGCGGCGGCGATGCCCCGCCCGCGGAAATCGGGGCGGGTGCCGACCCCGGCGAGCTCCGACGTCTCCACGGCCGGAGCGGAGCACATGGCCGCTCCGGCGCAGCCGCCGCCTGGCGCCCGGACGAACCGGACCGCGCCCCCGCTCTCCTCCGTACGGCGCAGCCGGGCCGCGCCCTCCGGCGACGAGGCGAACTCCCCGCTGAACGCCTCGGACAGGGCGGCGTCGATCGCCACGTAGTCCTCGTCCGTGGACGGCGTCTCCACAGGGAGTACGGCCGGCGGCGGCGTCAGCGTGGCCGGGGTGCAGACGAGGTAGTCGTGCACCGCCTCGACGGTGAACCCGGCCTCGTGAAGCGCGGGCTCCACGGCGGGCGCGGCGTCCGGGGCGAACTCGAGACGAGGCTTGAGGCCGCGCTCGCGGAACGCCCCGATCAGCGCCGCGACGTCCCGCCCGCCCGGCCGGGCGCCGGGCAGGGGTGTCGCGTAGTTGACGTACGGGCTGGTGGTGCCGGGATCCACGCCAAGGACGAAGCCCCCGATCTCGACGAATTCGGGACGGCGGCGAAGGTTGGCCACGGCGAAACTCTGGACATCGATGCCCACGGTGATATCGACCTCACGAATGACAAGGTGGAGCGGTTCGCCCGCCGCCCGGAGCGGAGGGGTGAACTCGCATGGCGAAGCCATCCCGACGGGATGGAGAAGGTGCACCAGGGCACCGCCACGTGGGGCCGCCGTGAGACGGTGAAGGCAGTGAACCGACGACGCGGGAGCGTACCGGTCAGTGCCGACGACGGCCGCTGGGGGACGCCGAGAACATAGGCTTCGTTCCTTCGCTGTTACTCGTGTGAAGCACGAGCAACTTCCCACGCGGGTCCGTGAGCGCGCAAACGGTTATTTCCGGCGGGGTCAGCGCGTCGCGGGGGCGAGCATGCCGACGAGGTCGGAGGCGTCGAGAGGGCGGATCACGGCGGGGTCGAGACGGGCAGGGTGCAGGGCGTAGACCTGTGCCCCCTCGCTCACCCGCACGTCGTCCTCCAGCACCACGGCGAGACCCGCTTCCGCCGCGGGGTCGGCCGCCTGCCGTACGCCGAGGCGGGACGCGAAGGCGGCGGCGTCCTCGCCGGGACGCCGCGCGTGCCGGCTCACGGCGCCGTCGCGGTGCCGTACGACGACCTCGCGGGCGCGGGCGGCGGCGTGCCAGCAGGCGACCTCCCACAGGGTGACGCGCTCGCCGAGACCGTAGGCGTCCTCGGCGGCCGCGCCCAGACGGGCGAGTTGCTCCTCGTGTTCGTACACGTCGTGGAACCCGCCGAACGCGGACACGTTGAGGTCCACCCAGCGCATCGTGCGCGACCAGAGGTCGGCGACGAGCGGGACGAGGATCTTGGCCGGGCCGGTCAGGTCGAAACGCTGTCGTACGGCGAGCGGGTCGAACAGGCCGTCCGGATCGTCCATGAACCCGGCGAAGCCGCGGGCCAGGTCGTCGAACGGCACGTCGTCGTAGCTGAACACGACGGGCACCACGTATCGGCCGCCGGTCGCGCGCAGCGCGGCAACATCGAGGTCCACGAACTCCGACGCGCCCAGCGGCTGGGGCGCGGAGGTCAGATCCCCGGAGTGCACGGCGGCGCTCGCGCCGAGCCGCAGGTTCGTGTAGTCGCACAGCCCGACGAACTCCCACCGTGCGTCGAACACCGCCACCGACAGGTCCAGATCGACCTTCTGATCAGCGGGCTCCGCCCAGTGCAGGAACAGCCGGATCCGCGCGCCGTCCGGCAGGGGCCGGACGCTGCCGCGCGGCAGCCGAACCAGCGAGGCCGAGGCGGACCGCTCCGCCTCCGGCGCGAGCAGGTCGGCTAGCTCCTCGTCCAGCAGCGCGGTCTCGACGGGCGGCAGCGCGGCGGCCCGGCGCAGCATCTCGCGGGTCAGCACGGCGGTCAGGGCGGCCACGGTCTCGGGGGCGAGCTCCTCGCGGGCGTCGGGCCCGGCCCAGATCCGCGCCGCTCCCCCGCGCGGCAGGAACATGCGGGTGCCGCCCGGCGGCGTGCGCAACTGGCCCAGGGTGGCGATCAGCACGGCCGGGGCGACGTGCGGCGCGGCGGCGCGCAGGGCCTCGGCGAGATCGGCGGCGGGCAGGCGGCGAGCGAGATCGGCGGTGCGCCGCAGCAGCTCTCCCGGCCGGCCCGCCAGCAGGGCGAGGGCCTCGCGGGGCTCGCTCCGCAGCGCGGCCTCGAACCGCCCCGCGAAGGTGCGGGCGCGCAGCCTTACGCCGTCGAACGCCAGCAGGTCCCCGTGGGCCGCCGCGCGCTCAAGCAGGACGTCCGCCATCGGCGTGCCCTTCCGCAGCGGGGTGCCGCGCAGCACGGCGAACGCCAGGGCCGCGTCCGGGTGACGCCGGTGGAACTCGTGCGGGTGCAGCACCTCGGCCATGTGCCGCCACTGCGCCGGGTAGCGGTGCAGGTCCTCGATCAGGTACGGCAGCGCCTGCCGGTCCAGCGCGGCGAGGAGCGCGCGGCGCACCGGCCGGGACAGGCTCGTGCGGCGCGGGAGGCGGGCGCGCAACCCGGGGTCGCCGCCCATGAGGGCGTGGAGCAGCCGCAGCACATCGGTCGCCGTGTCGGCGTGCCGCGTGAGCAGGGCCAGGTCGCCGTGCCGTACGGCCGTGGCCAGGACGACGGCGCGGGTCTCGCGGGCCGGGATCCGCTCGGGCAGCCAGCCGGCCGACTCGGGCCAGAAGCGATCGACGATCTCGGCGACGACCGCCCTGTCCTCCGCGCGCGGCGCGGCCTGCCGGGACAGCAGCGGACCCAGCAGGTCGCGGGCCCGGGCGGCAGGGTCGTCGCACAGCCCGAGCAGGGTCAGCGTCTCCGGCACCCGGCCATGCCACCCGACGGCCGGGGCGTAGACGTCGTCGGCCGGGCGCAGGAAGGGATCGCCGGGGTCGATCCGGCGATGGCAGATCGGGCAGGCGCTGTAGTCCGCGCCGTCCCAGCACGCCCGGCAGACGAGGTGCGCGCACGGGGACACCGGATGGACGGCGGCGACCTCCCCGCACAGCACGCACGGCTGCTCCGGCCGCTGGAGCAGCAGGGAGAACACCCTGCGGACGAACAGCTCCACCGTGTCGGCGGGGACCGACTCCGGGAAGCGGCGGAACAGCGGCGTGTGCACGACGCGCCCGCCCAGCTGGGCCGACAGGGCGGAGACGAGCGCGCGGCCCGCCTGCCCGAGATCCCCTGCGTCCAGCTCGGCCAGCCGGGCACGCAGCGGCGCGCTCAGCACGTGCCCCAGCTGGAGCAGGTCGGACTCCAGCGCGACCACCCCGTCGGCGACGGTGGCGAGGGGCCGTTCCCGGCGAGACGAGCGCGACGAACGGCCGGAGCCCTCGGGGCCCGGGACGGCGGCTTCCCGCTCCACGGCGGGGACGAGAAGGTCGGGGGCGATCAGCCGCTGCCGCATCAGCAGCTCCGCCAGCCGGTCCACGGGCGTCCTCCTTGTGTGCGAGCGATCGGGCAGGCACCGAGAAAGTGAGACGGGGCGGAGAACGGACGCACTAAAGCGATTTATAGATCGAGAAGGAAGCACGTCCAGGAGCCGCCCCTTGGCCTGTCACCCTAGCCCGCAACCCGATCTTGTGTCGTCCCCTTTTACGCGGCCCCTTGCGGGGCCGCCCAGTCGGCCGGAAAGTGGAGCGGGTGACATCGGCTTTCCCGCGCTCAGGATCGGGGGAGGTATTCGACGGTCCTGCGCCCGCTGCCGGGATACACCATGATCAGAAGGTGCTGGGGCGTGCCCGCCTCCCATTCCGGCTTCCTGTAGTGCACCCGGACGCGGTAGCGGCCCTTGCCCCGGAAGGCGAGGTCGGGCAGTTCGCTCTCGCCGACCATGGGGTCCATGAGTTCGATGTGACCGGTCGGGCTCTCGTAGCCGATCTCCACCACGTGGTCCCAGCCCTTCACCTCGACCGGAGGCCGCCGGCGGTACAGCTCCGCGGTCAGGCAGTTGTCGTAGTCGGAGTGGCTCCGGATGATCAGATGCCCCGGGACGGCGGCGACGAGATCGCCCGCCGCCATGGACCTGAGCAGATCGTCGTCGAACGCGTCCTCCGTCTCGGAAGACTCGATCACCCCGTAGTCGGTGCCCATCCGGGTCCTCATGACGCGTACCGGCCTGGTCAGCGGCCGGTGCCGGGCCGCGTCGCACACCCGCTGGTCCGCCGCCTCCCGCGCTTCGAATTCGGCTTCCTCGGCCGCCTTCTGTTTCCGCAGGTCCGCCTCGGCCGGCGGGCAGATGGCGGCGGCGAAGTACGCGTCCGCGTCGCCCGGCCGGTAGGCGTCGCACACGGCACGCCCGTAGGCGATCAGGTCACGGTCGGAGACGTTCCGGAAGCGACCGCTCGCGCGTGCGCCGCAGAGGAAGGCCCGCTCGCCCGCGCCGTACGCCAGCACGTCGAGCTCCCCGGGCACAGAGCCCTCCCCCGGGCGGAGTTCGCAGGGACGACGGGCGATGTCCCCTACCGCCAGGTCGGCGACCGGCAGGAACGCCACGAGTGCCAGCGCGGCCAGCGGCGCGGCGCTCCTGCGCACCCACGGGGGGCGCGTCAGGGACCGTAGCAGCCGCCCGGCCCTGTGCCGGGGAACGCGCACCGCGGCCAGCGCGCACAGGGCGGCCACGGCGGCGACGGCGTCCGGGACGACGAAGAGGCCGACCCCCGGAGGTCCGCCCCACCTGTCCAGGCACTGGGTATCGCGTGCGATGTCGAGCGCGAACGCCAGCGGGGCGAGTCCGTACAGGACGAGCAGCGGCGCCACCGCGACGCGGGCCAGTACGCGTCCGGCGCGGAGGCCCCCTCTCCTGGTGGCGGCCCAGTGCGTGGTGGCCCAGTGCGCAAGGAACGCGAGGACGATGCCGGGAAGCCCCGCGTACCACGCCAGTGGGAGGTACACGCGGGCCGGCCACCACAGGGCCGTCGCCGAGTCGTAGAGATCGCGCGCCGGGCAGTACCCGAACGAGAACCAGCCGAAGCCCGTGTTCGTCAGGGTCAGGTCGTAGGCCAGCCCGGCCGACGACACGACCAGAGCGACGGTCCACCACCAACGCGATCTTCTCGACACGACGCGCCACGCTACCGCCCGCCGCCGACATCCGGCGGCGGGTCGTGACCGCCGGCTCAGTCCTGGCCGGCGGGCGCCGCACCGGCCGGATTGGAGGGCCGTTCCGGGGCGAGCGTGCGCAGGCCGACGAGGAAGATCTCCAGCGCGGTCTCGAACTGGGGGACCGTGACGGGCGGCAGGTGGGGGGCGCACTCGGCGAGCCGCGGATAGCGGTCCCGGCTCTGCGCCGCGTAGACCAGCGGCGCCCCGGCGTCACCCTCGCGCACCTCCGACGGGAGCATCACGAACGACGCCTCGAAGGCCGCCCAGGCCAGGACGTGGTCGCCGAGAGCGCGCTCGAACCGCGCGGCCTCCGGCGGTTCGAAGCCTCCCTGGCGCAGCGCGTCGAGCAGCACCTCGATGGCGTTGATCTCGGCCTGGCGGCGGGTCGACCTGCTGGCCGCGAGCACCGCGGCCTGGGGGTGGCCGGCGAAGGCCCGGTAGACGCGCATGGCCGCGTCCCGCAGCGTGTCCAGCCAGTCCTCCCCGGGGGCGAACCCGTCCAGCGCCTCCTCGTACAGCCGGTCGGCCAGCGCCCGCACGAGGTCGTCCTTGTCCCGGAAGTGCCGGTAGACCGCCGTCGCGTCCACGCCGAGATGCCGGCCGATGTTCCGGAACGTCAGGGCGCCCGGGCCGCCGCTTTCGACGAGTTCGAGACAGGCGGCGACGATCCGCTCCTGGGAGAGCGCGACGGTACGGCGTGGGGGCATGAGCACATTCTCCTCAGTGAGACGTGACCGTCGCGACACATTCTTCACAACGCGGGAAGCGTTGTCATCACCGTTGACAACGCCGTTTACGCCGTGCTTCTCTTTCCCCACCCATTCGCGGCCCCCCCGCTGCCGAGGCCGCTCAGCTGCTCTTTCGGAGGTCGCCCATGGCTTCAGCGGCGTCTCATGACGGGCTTCGGATCCAGGAAGTCACGCGCCGCTTCCCGGCACCGGAGGGCGGGATCGTCACAGCGCTCGACGACGTCTCCCTGGTGATCGAGCCCGCGGAGTTCTTCGTCCTGCTGGGCCCTTCGGGATGTGGCAAGACGACGCTCCTGCGTACGATCGCCGGTCTCGAGTACCCGGACGAGGGCGAGGTGTGGCTCGGCTCCGAGCGGCTGGACGTGCTCCCGCCGTACAAGCGCCGGGTCAACACCGTCTTCCAGAGTTACGCGCTGTTTCCCCACCTCACCGTGGCGGAGAACGTCTCCTTCGGCCTGGAGATGGAGGGGATGAGCCGCAGGCAGGCGGCCCCGCTCGTGGCCGAGGCGCTGGAGCTGGTACGCCTGCCGGAGCACGGCAGGCGCAGGCCCGCCCAGCTGTCCGGCGGCCAGCAGCAGCGCGTCGCCCTCGCCCGGGCGCTCGCCAAGCGGCCCGAGGTGCTGCTGCTCGACGAGCCGCTCGCCGCGCTCGACCTCAAGCTGCGCCGCGGCATGCAGACGGAGCTGAAGCGGATCCAGCAGACGACGGGGGTGACCTTCGTCTTCGTCACCCACGACCAGGAGGAGGCCATCTCGCTCGGCGACCGGCTCGCGGTGTTCCAGGAGGGCACCGTCGCGCAGATCGGCACGCCGCAGGAGGTCTACGAGCGGCCGGCCAACAGGTTCGTCGCCGACTTCATCGGCGAGACCAGCTTCCTGACCGCCGAGCGCACCGACGCCGGTTACCGGCTCAAGGGCGGGGAGGTGCTCCCCGCCGACCGGGTGAGCGGCGCGGGCGGCACGGGCGGCACGGGCGGCGGAGGAGGCGAGGTGACGATCGCCCTGCGCCCGGAACACCTGGTGATGGGGGGTGCGGACGCCCCGCTGCACGGCGTCGTACGCGAGTCCGTCTACGTCGGCAGCGACGTCCGCGTCGGCGCAGAACTCGCCGGCGGCGAGCGGGTGGTGGTGCGGCTGCCGGTGGGCGCCGCGTTCCCCGAACCCGGCGAACGGGTCGGCCTGGACGTGCTGCCGGGCCGCGGCTGGGCGGTGGCCTCGTGACGCCGCTCACGCCGGAGACCGCGCCGACCCCCGCGAACGAGCAGGCGGACGACCCGGCGACCTCGGCCGCCCCCGGCACCGCACGGGCCCGGCCGGGGCGAGCGTCCTCCTCCGGCGCCCGCCGCGTCCACCGGCCGGCCGGTCAGGGCGCCCGGTCCTCGGTGCTGCCGGGCACGCTCTTCCTGCTGGCCCTGGTCGGCGCCCCGCTGGTCGTCGTCGTGGCCTACTCGTTCATGTCGCGCGGCATGTTCGGCGTCGGCGTCGCCGGGCCGTTCTCCGTCGACTCCTACGTCCGGCTGCTGTTCGACACGCAGCTCGACGGCTCGACGACCTTCGATCCCCGCTACATCGGCGTGTTCTGGCAGTCGATCTGGCTCGCCGCGCTCACGACCGTCTGCTGCGCCGTCCTCGCCTTCCCGATTGCGGTGTGGATGGCCACCAGGTCGCCGCGCACGCGGGCGCTGCTCGTCTTCGCCGTGACGATCCCCTTCTGGACCAACACGCTCGTGCGGACGTACGCCTGGGTGCTGATCCTCAACGACAACGGGCCGGTCGGCGACCTGCTCGGCACGCCGATCGGGCTGCTCTACACGCCGTTCGCCACCGCCGTCGGGCTGGTCTACGTGTCGCTGCCGTTCATGATCCTTCCGGTCTACTCCAGCGCGGAGAAGTTCGACTTCCGCCTGGCCGAGGCGGCCTACGACCTGGGCGCCCGGCGGCTGACCGTCCTGCGGCGCGTCGTCTACCCGGCCGTGCGGCCCGGGCTCGTCGCGGGGGTGGTGCTGGTCTTCATCCCGTCGCTCGGCGCGTTCCTCCAGCCGCAACTGCTGGGCGGCGGCAAGTCGCTGATGATCGGCAACCTCATCGAGCAGCAGTTCGGCGCCTCTCGAAACTGGCCGCTCGGCTCGGCCGTGGCGGTCGCCCTGCTGGTCCTCACCCTGCTGACCCTCATGGGGTTCGCGCTGGCGGGTCGCCGCGGCGACCAGAAGGTGAGTCTGCTGTGAACCGCGAAGCGAACCGTACACGGCGCGTCGACCTGCGGCGCTTCCCCGCCTTCGCCACGATCTCGGTCCTGCTGCTCGTCTTCCTCTACCTTCCCCTGCTCGTCGTCGTGGTGTACGCGTTCAACACCGGCAGGATCGCCACGATCTGGGAGGGCTTCAGCCTCCACTGGTTCGGCGACGTGGCGGCCAACGCCGACATCAGGAACGCGACGCTGACCTCGCTCCAGGTGGCGGCCGTCGCCACGGTCTGCTCGGTCGTGCTGGCCATCGGCATCGCCCTCGGCCTGGCCGCGCTGCGCCGTACGGCACGGGGGGCGGTCATGCTGGTCGCCGGCGCGCCGCTGGTGCTGCCGGAGATCGTGCTCGCGGTCGCGACGCTGGCGATGTTCGCCTTCCTCGACGTGCCGCTGGGCATGACGACCGTGACCCTCGCCCACATCGCGTTCTGCGTGCCGTTCGCGCTGCTGCCGATCCGGGCCCGGCTGGCCGACATGGACCAGCGGGTGTTCGAGGCCGCCGCCGACCTCGGCGCCTCGCCCTGGCGGGTGTTCCGCCGGGTCACCCTCCCGCTGCTGGCCCCCGGCATCGTCGCGGGCGCGCTGATGGCCTTCATCGTCTCCCTCGACGACTTCCTGATCACCTTCTTCGTCGCCGGACCGGGCACCACCACGCTCCCGATCTACATCTACGGCATGCTCCGCGTCGGCATCACCCCGGCCGTCAACGCGCTGTCCACCCTGATCCTCCTCGTCTCCCTGCTCGTTCTCGCGGCGGCGTACTTCGCCGGCCGCAAGAGAGGCTGACCGCACATGGTTTCGAAGCACCGGCTCCTCCCCCTCACGGCCCTTCTCGGGGCGGGCGTGCTCGCGCTCGCCGCCTGCGGCGGCGGCTCGACCGGCACCGCCGCCTCCGGCTCCGGCTCGGATTCCGGCGGCTCGGGGGCGTTCCCCGCCAAGGGGAGCGGCGAGCTGAACCTCTACAACTGGACCGACTACATCTCCCCCGACCTGCTCAAGCGCTTCGAGTCCGAGACCGGGATCAAGGTGCACCTGGACACCTTCGAGTCCAACGAGGGGCTGCTGGCCAAGCTGCAGGCCGGCGGCACCGGCTACGACGTGATCGTGCCCAGCGACTACATGGTGCAGCAGATGGTCCAGCTCGGCCTGCTGCAGGAGATCGACGCCGACGCCTTCCCCAACGGCAAGAACATCGAGCCCGAGTTCAAGGACGTGTACTTCGACCAGGGGCGCAAGTTCACCGCTCCGTACATGCATGGCACCACGGGCATCGCGGTCGACGAGGCGAAGGTCGGCGGCAAGGTCACCAGCTGGGCGGAGTTCTTCAACCCGCCGGCCGGCGCGAGCGGCAACATGGGCATGCTGAACGACTCCAACGAGGTGGTCGCCGCGGCGTTGCGCGCCGTCGGCGCCAAACCGTGCAGCGAGACTCCGGCCGACTACCAGAAGGTGCAGGCGCTGCTCTCCGGGGTCAAGGGCAAGCTCAAGGTGATCAGCTCCGACGGGCAGATCGACCGGATGACGTCGGGCGAGACCACGCTGGCCATGATGTGGAACGGCGCCTTCCACCGGGCCTCGGTGAAGAACAAGGGCATCACCTGGGTCTACCCCTCCGAGGGCCTGCCGCTGTGGCAGGACAACTTCGCCGTGCCGAAGGGCGCGCGCAACGTCGACAACGCCAAGATCTTCATCAACTGGATGCTCGACCCGAAGAACGCCGCCGAGGCCACCAACTTCGTGGGCTACGCCAACGCCGTCACCGGCTCGGACGCGTACATGGACAAGGACCTCGCCAAGGATCCGGCGATCAACCCGCCCTCGGACAAGGCGGCACTCGCGCAGCCTGTGCCGCCCTGCTCCCAGACCGCCCTGGATCTCTACGACAAGGTCTGGACGGACTTCAAGAGCTGAGAGGACGACGACAGATGCACGCGGACCTGCTGTTCGTGAACGGCCACGTCTTCACCGCCGACCCCGCCGCGCCGCGAGCGCGGGCGGTGGCCGTGCGGGACGGCCGTGTCGTCGCCGTCGGCGACGACCATGACGTACGCGACCTGCGCGGACCCGGGACCGAGGTCGTGGACCTGGCGGGCCGGCTGCTCGCGCCCGGCTTCCAGGACGCGCACGCGCACCCCGTGATGGGCGGCCTGGAACGGCTGCGCTGCGACCTGTCCGAGATCACCGACCGCGGGGGCTACCTGGACGCCGTCGCCGCCTACGCCGCCGCCCGTCCGGACGACGAGTGGATCACGGGCGGCGGCTGGTCGATGGACGCCTTCCCCGGCGGGACCCCGGTGAAGGAGGACCTCGACGCGATCGTGCCCGACCGCCCGGTGTTCCTGCCGAACCGGGACCACCACAGCGCGTGGGTGAACTCGGCGGCGCTGCGCGCGGCCGGGATCACCCGCGACACACCCGACCCGGCCAGCGGGCGCATCGAGCGCGACGCGGCCGGCGAGCCGACCGGCACCCTGCACGAGGGCGCGATGGCGCTGGTCGAGCCGCACCTGCCGGTGACCTCGCACGAGGACTACGTGGAGGCCCTGCTCGTCGCCCAGGCCCACCTGCACTCGCTGGGCATCACGGCGTGGCAGGACGCGATCCTCGGCGACTACGCCGGGCACCGCGACGTCACACCCGTCTATCTCGACGTCGCCGGGTCCGGACGGCTCACCGCCCGGGTCCGGGGCGCGCTGTGGTGGGACCGCGAGCGCGGCGCCGAGCAGATCCCCGACCTGATCGGCCGCCGGACCGCCGAGGGCGGGTTCGCCGCCGCGAGCGTCAAGATCATGCTGGACGGCGTGGCGGAGAACTTCACGGCCGCCCTGCACGAGCCGTACCTCGACGGATGCGGCTGCCTCACGGGCAACCGCGGGATCGGCTTCGTGGACTACGCCGAACTGCCCCGCTACGTGACGCTGCTGGACGCCGAGGGCTTCCAGGTCCACTTCCACGCGATCGGCGACCGGGCGGTGACCGCCGCGCTGGACGCGGTCGCCGCCGCGCGCGCCGCCAACGGCCCGTCGGGCAACCGCCACCACGTCGCCCACATCCAGGTCGTCCGGCCGCAGGACGTCACCCGGTTCGCCGAGGAGGGCGTCACCGCCAACATGCAGCCGTTCTGGGCCTGCCACGAGCCGCAGATGGACGAGCTGACCATTCCCTACCTGGGCGAGGAGCGGGCGGCGTGGCAGTACCCGTTCGGGGCCCTGCACCGGGCCGGCGCGCCGCTCGCCATGGGCAGCGACTGGCCGGTGAGCAGCCCCGACCCGATGTGGGGCATCCACGTCGCGGTGAACCGGGCCAGGGAGAGCGGCACCACGCCCTTCCTCCCGGGTCAGGCGCTCGACCTGGCGACCGCCCTCACCGCCTACACCGCGGGCTCGGCCCGGGTGAACCACCTCGACGAGACCGGGACCATCGCCCCGGGCATGCTCGCCGACCTGGTCGTCCTGGACCGCGACCCGTTCGCGGCGCCCGTCGAGGAGATCGCGGCGGCCCGCGCGGCGCTCACGTACGTCGCGGGACGGCAGGTGTACGCGGCCTGACCGCCACCGGCTACCACTCACCGCCGGGTGCGCCGACCCCCCGCCGCCTGCCGCCGTGCTCGTGCTGCCGGTAGTTCGCGGCGAACACCAGCCCGCCGAGGCCGAACAGGAAGATGATCGCCCCGGTGACCACGTTGTCCCAGATGGCCGCCGTGGTCGCCGGCCGGCCGCGGATCACCCACGGCGCGATGATCGTCCAGACGCCGAGCACCGGCACCACCCAGCTCATGCCGTACGTGCGGCCGAAGGCGGACGCGCAGCTCATCGCGAGCGCCGCGACCGTCAGCCCGACGATCAGGTTGTTGATCGCCAGACCGCCGAGACCGCTGAAGCCCACGATCCACGGCGAGATGGCGAGACAGACCCCGGCGAGGAACGTCACTCCGTCCATGAGCTGCGCGGGAACGGTCGATCCCGCCCGGTCGTACGTCTGGCGCAGCTCCGTGACGTCCGGGCGGCGTGCCAGCCCTGGTCGCACCATGTCGCGTCACCTCTTCTCCCAGACGGGCCGGGGCGAAGACCCGGACCCCTCGGTTGCATCATGCAACGCCGCAGGTGGCGAAGGGGAGGTCGCGAGATGCGCAGGAAACAGATGGACGACATCTGTCACGCAGATATGTCCGGCGAGGCCAGCGCCCGGGCCGCGTTCACGATGGAGACGTGGCTGTAGGCCTGGGGGAAGTTGCCGGCCTGACGCCCCTTGCGGACGTCGTACTCCTCCGACAGCAGGCCGATGTCGTTGCGCAGGGACAGCAGGCGCTCGAACAGGCGCCGCGAGCGTTCGCGATGGCCGAGCAGGGCGAGCGCGTGGGCGAGCCAGAAGGAGCAGGCGATGAAGACGCCCTCCCCGTCCGGCAGTTCGTCCATGTCGTCGGCCTCGGGCCGGTAGCGCAGGACGAGGCCGTCCTCCGTCAGCTCGCGGCACACGGCGTCGACGGTGCCCGCCACGCGAGGGTCGTCCAGGGGCAGGAAGCCGAGGCGAGGAATGAGCAGCAGCGCGGCGTCGAGACCCTTCGACCCGTAGAACCGGGTGAAGGTGTTGCGGCCGGGGTCGTAGCCGTGCGTGCACACGTCCCGGTGGATCTCCTCGCGCAGGGCGCGCCAGCGGCGGGCGGGGCCGGCCTGGCCCTGCTTCTCGACCGAGCGGACCATGCGGTCCGCCGCCACCCAGGCGAAGATCTTGGAGTGGACGAAGTCGCGGCGCGGGCCGCGCAGTCGATCACCTCGCCGTACACGTCGAACTGGAACTGCCGCGAGGCGGCGTTGCCGATCCGCACCGGCCTCGAGCCCTCGTATCCCGGCAGCCAGTCGACGGTCCACTCGGGAATGTGCCTGCTGCCGTCGACCGTGTACATGATCTGCAGGTCGGCGGGGTCTCCGGCGACGGCCCGCAGCAGCCAGTCGCGCCAGGCCGTCGCCTCGTCCGCGTATCCCGCGCCCATCAGCGCCTGGAGGGTGAACGACGCGTCCCGCAGCCAGCTGTGGCGGTAGTCCCAGTTGCGCGGGCCGCCGATCTGCTCGGGCAGCGAGGTCGTGGGCGCCGCGACGATGCCGCCGGTGGGGGCGTACGTGAGGGCCTTGAGCGCGAGGAGGCTGCTGCCCACGGCCTCGCCGTACCTCCCCTGGTAGCCGCACCGCCCGAGCCACTGTTTCCACAGCCGGTCGGTGGCGGCCAGTTCCTCGCCCGCCTCCAGCCGCCGCGGCCGGCCCTGCCACGACTGCTGCCAGGTGAGCACGAACGGCACCCGGTCTCCCGCCGGCCCCGCACGCCCTCCACGATCCGCACGAGGTCGGGCGCCTCCCGGCGCGGCGGCATGAAGTCGAGGACCCGCACGCACCCGCCGGGATTGTCCCAGGTCGTCTCCAGGACCAGCGTGCCGTCGCGGTAGCGGCGCCCGGTGCACGTCCCCTCGCCCGCCGGGGCCAGCAGCCAGCGTCCCGCCGAGCGGCCGCCCAGGAGCGCCGCGAAGCAGGCTCCGGAGTCGAACCGCGGCAGGCACAGCCAGTCCACCGAGCCGTCGCGGCCGACCAGGGCGGCCGTGTGCATGTCGCCGATGAGGGCGTAGTCCTCGATGCGCATCGTCCTCTCCCGCGATCCCCGGGACTTACCCGGTCACCATGGGACGAATCGGGCGACTAGCCGAGGACGTACCGCTCGACGAACTCGTTGGCGAAGACGCCGCGCGGGTCGTAGTGCCGCGCCAGGGCCGCGAAGTCGTCCAGGCGCTCGTAGCGGGAGCGCAGGACGTCCGCGGGAAGGGTGAACAGCTTCCCCCAGTGGGGCCGCGCGCCGAACGGCGCCAGGCACTCCTCGATCGCGGTGAGCACCGGCGTCACGGCGGCGGTGTCCTTGATCCAGGTGAAGTGGAAGGCCACGGTGTCGCGGCCCTGGCTCGGGCTCAGCCACAGGTCGTCCGCGGCGATCGTGCGGATCTCGGAGATCTGCAGGACCGGGGCGATGCGGTCGCGGATCGCGTCGAGGGCGTGGAACGCCGCGGCCGCGTGCCGCCGGGGCACCATGTACTCCGCCTGGAGCTCCTCGCCGCTGCTCGGGGTGAAGTCGGGCCGGAAGTGCGGCAGGCGCTCGAACCAGGGGCCGGGGACGCCCATCTGGGCCGTGCAGTGCACCGCGGACATGCCGGGCACGGGGTGCCTCGGGCCGTCGGCGAGCGTCGCCCCGAAGAAGCCGCCGCCCGCCTCGGCGCCGTAGAGCCCTCCGGCGGCCGTGGCCCCCTCCAGGCCGCCCGCGGCCGCGTCTCCCGCGAGCCCGCTCACGGCCGCCGCCTCGGCGGGGTCGGCGCCGGCCGCGCCGGCCCGCTCCTTCACCCAGACCTGGTTGATCCGGGAGGTCCGCCAGTCGGTGAACAGGCTGACGCTGTACGCGGCGGACATGACGGCGTCGAACTGGTCGTCCAGCACCTCGGCCGGCAGGCCCTCGTACACGCGCTGGCGGACGTCGAACGACGGCACGACGTCGAGCGTCATGGCGACGACGGCGCCGAGGGCGCCCAGCGCGACGACGGCTCCGGCGAACCGATCGCCGTCCGCGTCGCGGCTCAGCGTGACGAGGTCGCCGTCCGCGGTCACCATCTCGATCGCGCGTACGGAGGTGGCGAGACCGCCGTTGGCGTCGCCCGAGCCGTGGGTGCCGGTCGCGCAGGAGCCCGCGACCGAGATGTGCGGCAGGGACGCGAGGTTGGGCAGGGCGTAGCCCTTGTCGTGCAGACGGCGGCCCAGCTCGCCGTACCGGACGCTCGCCGCCACCCGCACCGTGGACGACCCGCCGTCGATCTCGATCTCCGGCGGCAGCGCGTCGAGCGAGATCAGCGCGCCCGGGGAGTCGGCGATGTGATTGAAGGAGTGGCCGCTGCCCAGCACACGGGCCTTCTCGGTCCGCGCCACCAGGGCGCGCACCTCCTCCACCGAGGAGGGCCGCTCGACCGCCGCGGCCCCGAAGGTGATGTTGCCCGCCCAGTTTGTCACCAAATGAGTCACAGAGGAGTTCTACCTGACCGCGGCGCCCACGTGGTCGTCAGATGCCCACCTGCGTGCGGTTCACCTTGCCGGTGGCGTTGCGGGGCAGGGGCTCGGTCCTGATCGTCCAGCGCGACGGCACCTTGTATCGGGCGACACCGGCGGCCGTGTGCTCCCGCAACTCGTGCTTGCGGTCAGGCGCCGCGGCCGGGGAGGCTGGCGAGATACCAGTCGACGAGCTTGAGCCGCTCGTCGGCCAGCCTCGCCTCCACCTCGGCCTGGGTCTTCGGCGCACCCAGCAGCACGTCGTCGCCCGGCCGCCAGTTGGCCGGGCAGGAGACGCCGTCGCGGTCGGCCGTCTGCAGCGCGTCCACGAGCCTGAGGATCTCGGGTACCATCCGCCCCGCGTTCATCGGGTAGTAGAGGATCGCGCGGACGACCGACTCCGGGTCGATCACGAACACCGCGCGGACCGCCGCCGTCGCCGACGCGTTCGGGTGGAGCATGCCGTACGCGCGGGACACCCGCGTGTCGAGGTCGGCGATGATCGGGAAGGGGATCGTCACGCCGAGCCTGTCCTCGATGGCGCGCGTCCAGGCGAGGTGGCTGTGCACGGAGTCGACCGAGTTGCCGAGCAGGGCGACGTCGCGGGCGGCGAACTCCTCCGCCAGCTCGGCGAACGCGACGAACTCGGTGGTGCACACCGGGGTGAAGTCGGCCGGGTGGCTGAACAGCACCAGCCACCGCCCGGCGTAGTCGGCGAGCCTGACGGGCCCGTGGGTGCTCTGGGCTTCGAAGTCCGGCGCCCTGTCGCCGATGAGCGGCAGCCGGGTGGGTTCCACCTCCGGCGTCGTGGGGTTCACCGCAGAGGTCGCGGCAGAGGTCATGGTCGGTTCCTTTCCGCGTCACGCCGCCCGGATGGGGCCGGCGCGGTCCATCGGGCCCGTACCCGCGAAGACGGGCGGCGACCACGACCGTTTCGCCCCGATTCGGTAATGCCGCAGGTCATGAGGGCCGGTGCCGGGCGGGAATGAACGAGGGACGGGAAGGGGGGCGCCATGCCGACGACCAGGGTCAGCCATCCGCTGTTCGCCCGCTTCTACACGTGGTTCAGCCAGGTGCTCGACCGGCAGGGCATGTCCGGGCAGCGCGAGGCGCTGGTGGCGGGGCTGGCAGGCCGGGTGATCGAGGTCGGCGCGGGCAACGGGCGGAACTTCGCCCACTATCCGCCGTCCGTCACCGCTGTGCTGGCCGTCGAGCCGGAACCGCGGCTGCGGGCGGTCGCCCGCGACGCGGCGCGTGGCGCGCGGGCGCGGATCGAGGTCGTCGGCGGCCTGGCCGACCGGCTCCCGGCCGCCGGCGGCGAGTTCGACGCGGCGGTGGTGTCGTTCGTGCTGTGCTCGCTGCCCGATCCCGTCGCCGGGCTGCGGGAGATCCGCCGCGTGCTGGCCCCCGGCGGGCGGCTGCGCTTCCTCGAACACGTCCGCGCCGGGCCCACGGGCTGGGCCAGGGCCCAGGACATGCTGGACGCGACCGTGTGGCCGTGCCTGACCGGCGGCTGCCACACGGGCCGCGACAGCGTGGCGGCCGTCGAGGCGGCCGGCTTCACCGTCGAGTCGCTGGAGCGCTTCGTCTTCCCCGCCCGCGTCCGCAGCCCCATCTCCTTCTGCGTACGCGGCGAGGCCCGGTCCTGAGACCCGAGCCCGAGCGAACGGCTCAGCGGGTCTCCGGGCGGCTCGCCAGGGCGTCGTACCGCCGGAAGGCGGACACGCCGAAGCCGGTCACCAGGACCAGCAGGGCGCACACCAGGCCGCCGCCGGCCCAGGAGGGCACGAGCCCGAAGGCGTCCGCGGTGGCGCCCGCCCGCAGGTCGCCCAGGCGGGGCCCGCCCGCGACGACGACCATGAACACCCCCTGCAGGCGTCCGCGCATCTCGTCGGGCGCGTAGGTCTGCAGGATCGTCTGCCGCCAGACGGCGGAGGCGAGGTCGGTCGCGCCGCCGATCGCCAGCAGCGCCACCACCAGCCACAACGGCTGCGCCAGCGCCGCGGCGGCCACCGTCACGCCCCACAGGGCGATGACGAGCGTGAGCGCCACCCCCTGGCGGCGTACGCGGCCGACCCAGCCGGAGAAGACGCCGGCGACGACCGCCCCGATGGCGATGCTCGCCGACAGCCAGCCGAACGCCACAGCCGACCCGCCGAAGCGCTCGGCCGCCATCTCCGGGAACAGCGCCCTCGGCATCGCGAACGCCATCGCGATGATGTCCACCACGAACGACATGAGCACGACGGGCCTGCTCACCACGTATCTGAGCCCGTCGACCACCGAGCGCAGGCCCGGCCGGGAGATCTCGCCGACGGGCGCCAGCGTCGGCAGCCGTACGGCCGCGTAGAAGCCGGCGCCGAACAGGACGGCGTCGATGAGGTACGCGGTGGCGTACCCGCCCTTGGCGAGCACCACCCCGGCCAGCAGCGGCCCGACCACCGTGCCGATGCTGCTGACGAGGAAGTTGAGGGTGTTGGCCGCGGGGACCCGCTCGGTGGGCACGATGCGGGGAATGATCGCCCCGCGCGTGGCCGAGGTGACGGCGAAGCCGATCGACTGCAGGGCGATGACGGCGAGGATGAGATAGACGCTGCCGAGCCCCGACCAGGCGTGCAGCAGCAGGGCGACGGTGGACAGCCAGGCCACCACCGAGCCGGCCAGCAGGAGCCTGCGGCGGTCCATCGCGTCGGCGACCGCGCCGCCCCACAGGCCGAAGACGACCAGCGGGACGAGGCTCACCGGCCCGAGCAGGCCCACCCACAGGGACGACCCCGTGAGGTTGTACACCTGCCCGCTGACGGCCACCGAGGTGAGCTGGAAGCCGATGAAGGAGACGCCCTGCCCCACCAGCAGCCGCCGGTACGCGGGAATGCTCAGGGGCCGGGTGTCGAGGGCGACACGCTTCAGAACTGCCTGTACCCCCGCCACCCTTACCTCACCGACCAGGACATATCGAGCATTTCGCGTACTTTACCCTGATCGCGGTCGAGGTCCGGCGACCGATGCTCTCCAGGCGATCATGGGAAGGCCGAAGGCCCGCGCCGGGCGGCGCGGGCCTTCGGGACGGACCTCAAGGACCTTCGAATCGGAGCGATCAGCGGCGCGGGCCGGACTGCAGGAGGCGGTCACCCGGGTTGCACAGCTCTCCCGTGAAGAACGTGCTGCCGGGCACGCACCGCCACATGCTCGGGTTGGTGTCGCTGGGCGCGAGCCGGACGGCGGTCGCCTGCTCCAGGGCGTAGCCGTCGGCGAGCAGGGTCGCCTCGCTGAAGGCCGTGCCGACGAGCGCGACGCCGATCGGGTTGCGGCCCGCCGAGCTGTTGGTGGCGCCGTACCCCGCGGGCAGGGTCAGCACCGGGTAGCCCGCGCGGTCGGCGTGACCGACGAGCGCGTTGCCGGACGGCACCAGCACCGCGTCGAAGTCGTCCGACGGGTCGCCGGGGGTCCCGTTGGCGAGGATGCCGTCGATCAGCGCGCGGGCGGACGCCTGCCCCGCCTGCAGATCGGAGGTGTACGCCGCGCCGGTGGCCGGGTCCGACAGGTCCACGGCCTGCGCGTCGAGCAGCTGACCCTGCTGGTACTTCAGCCCCTCGACCGGGTTGGCGTCGTTGTAGTCGATGACGTCCTGCAGGGACCTCGCCCCGGGCCCGCGCTCGGCGCCGGACAGGTAGGCGTTCAGGTCGCGCTTGAACTCCCGGCTCACGATGCTCGCCGGGTCGGGGCTCGGGGTGCCGACGGTCACCGTGATCGTCGTGGCCCCGAGCGACTGCAGGGCGCTCACCACCGCCGGGTACGGCCCGGACGTGCTCGATATGACGGCGATCCGCTTGCCCTGCAGGGCGGTCTTCGACAGGCCCGCCGTGTAGTCCTTCACGGGTGCGTCCTTCGTCGCCGGGTCGGCCGGATCGGCCCCGGCCATCGCCGTCAGCGCCTTCGCCGCGTCGTACACGGTACGGGTGATCGGCCCGGGGGCGTCCTGCGACTTGGCGACCGGCAGCGTGCCGGTGCGGCTGACCAGCCCGACGGTCGGCTTCAGCCCGACGACGCCGGCCGCGTCGGCGGGGGCCACGAGCTGGGCGGAGTCGGGCGAGGTCTCCATGCCGACGGTGAACGCCGCCAGCCCGGAGGCCGTCGCCGCCGCCGATCCCGCGGACGACCCGGCCGGAGTCTTGTCGGTGTCCGACGGAAGCAGCACCTGACCGGCGAGGGAGGAGTACCCCTCCGGCAGGTTCGCGTCGAACACACCGTTCAGCTCGGTGATGTTCGTCTTGCCGAGGATGATCGCCCCGGCGGCCTTGAGCTTGGCGACCACCGTCGAGTCCTTCGCCGGCCGCAGGTCCTGCAGTGCGATCGAGCCGCCCGTCGTCGGCAGCGAGTCCACGTCGAACCCGTCGTTGACCAGCACGGGAAGGCCTGCCAGCGGCCCGAGCGGGTCATGCTTGCCCTTCTTGTCCTTAGCCGCCTTCTCTCGCTCCTTGTCGGCCTTGCGGGCCTCCTTGATCGCATCGGTGTTGACGGAACGTACCGCCTGGATGGCCGGGCCCTCGGCGTTGGTGAGCGCGATCCGGTAGAGGTACGCCTTGACCAGGGCCTCCGAGGTGAGCGTGCCCGCGGCGAGCCGCGCGGACAGGCTCTGCGCCGACTCGGTCTCCAGCGAGAACGGCAGCGGCGCCGGCGCGCCGCCGAGCATCTTCATGATCGTGTCGTAAGCGGGGTTGCAGTGCCCGCGCGAGGCGTACGGCTCCGCCGGGACGGTGGGCGCGCACCGGTACATGCTGGGGTTCACGTTGCCGGCCGTCTGGCGCAGCTTCGTGGCCTGCTCGATGACGTAGCCGGCGCCGATCAGGTTGTACTCGTCGTACGCGTTGCCGTGGATCTGCACGTTGACCGCACGGCGGGTGGTGGCGTTGTACCCCATCGGGATCGTCATCGACGGGTACCCGGCCTGCGGCCCGTTCGGCACGCTGCCGAGGATCGCGATCACGGGGTCGGCGGGCTGGGAGGGGTCGGAGCCGGGGTAGGTCATCATGTCGTCGATGGCCTTGTGCCAGGCCGCCTTGCGTACGGGCAGGTTCGCCCGGTAGGCGGTCTCGTTGGCCCCGCCGGGGGTGACGTCGGCGTTCAGCGCGCCGAGGTGGTTGTTGTTGCCGTACTTCAGGGCCTGGTGGGCGTTGGCCTGGTTGTCGGCCACCTCTTCGGCCAGCGACTTGATCGGCGCCTGCGAGCCGAGGCGCTTGTAGTACTCGTCGATGGTCTTGTGCTGCTCGTACCCGCTGGGCAGGTTGGGGATCGCCGGGATCGACACGGTCGGCCGCGGCACCATGATCGCGCCGGCGGCGACCAGCGCGTCGTACGCGATCTTGAGCGGGCTGCCCTCGGTGAGCGTGCCGTTGTAGCCGATCTTCTTGCCCTTGACGAAGCCGAGGTCCAGGGCCTTCATGTAGTCCGGCACCTGGGCGGGCGGGGTGGGGATGACACCGGTCTTCAGGTAGTCGTCGCCGAAGACGGCGCGGTATTCGGCGTCGCTGTCCGGGTCGGGCCCGGCGATCGACTGGAGGGTCATCGCGGCGTCCGGCACGCTGCGGACCATCGGCCCCGCGGTGTCCTGCGAGGCGCTGATCGGCGCGATGCCGTACCCGGGGACGAGCCCGACGGTCGGCCGCAGCCCGACGAGGCTCTGCGTGCTCGACGGGCTGATGATCGAGCCGGAGGTCTCGGTGCCGATGCCCAGCGTGGACATCGCGGCGGCCATCGCCGCGCCCGTGCCGGAGGAGGAGCCGCTGGGGTTCTGGTCGGCGTCGATGCCGTTGATGACCTGCCCGGTGAGGTTCGCGAACCCGGACGGCTGGTTGCCGAAGCTGTTGGCGAACTCCGACAGGCCGACCTTGCCGAGGACGACCACCCCGTGCTCGCGCAGCTTCTTGGTGATGCCCGCGTCGGTCGCCGGGAACGAGTTACGCAGCGAGTAGTTGCCGGCCGAGGTGTACATGCCCTTGACGTCGATGAGGTCCTTCAGCAGGATCGGCAGCCCGTGCGCGGGCCCGAGGACATGCCCCTTCGCCCGCTGCCTGTCGGCCTCGGCGGCCTCCTTGAGGGCGTCCGCGTTGAGTTGCGTGACGGCGTTCAGGCCCGGTCCGCGCTTGTTCAGCGCGTCGATCCGGTCGATGTACATCTGGGTGAGCTCGACAGAGGTGAGCCGACCCTGCTCCATCATGGCCTCGGCCTTCGCGCCGGTGAGCGTCTCCAGATCGAGTACGGGTGGCCGGTGGCCCTTCGCGGGCTCTTCAGGCGGCGCTTTGGCGGACGCCGGCGCCGCCGTGAGCGGGATGACGAGGGAAAGGGTGAGGAGAGACCAGAGGACGGGACGAGCCTTGCGCACGAGGTGCTCCTTGGGGAAACCCAGTGATGCGCGAGACGCTATAAATGATCAGTTACGACTGGATGTCCGAAACGTTCCCGCCCTGAAACAGGGATCATCCCGACAAATTTCGCCGCGGCACTAATAGGGTGGTGCAGCGCGGCGCCAAGGCCCTGATCGTGGGCCGGTCGGGCAACGAGAGCAGGCGCTTCTCGATGCGCGCTCCACCATGGTGACGCCGGGAGGGCACCGAAATTTTCGGATAAATGTCGAATATTTCTGCGCGGCGGAGGATGCGTCCGGCGAGGAGGTGCAGGTCAGCCGGCGGCCACTCCGTCCGATCGCACCGGCCTCGCCACGGCCGGACCCGATGTTCGCATTGCGGTCCGCCGTGCGCTTCCCGCGACTCCGGTGCGGAGAGCGTCACCGGATCGGCCGGGGCTCCGAAATTTCTTCCCGAGATCCGAAAATTCAGGCGGCGAGGGCGGCGGTGCTGCCGCGCACGACGAGGCTGGTGGTGAGTTCGAGGCGGTTCTGCCGCGGGGTTTCCCCCCGGGCGAGGGCGACCACCATGGTCGTCGCGGCGGCGGCCATTTCGGTCAGCGGCTGGCGTACCGTCGTCAGCGCGGGGATGAGCCACTGCGCCATCGGCAGGTCGTCGAAGCCGACCACGCTCAGCTCGTCGGGGATGCGCAGCCCCATCTCGTGGGCCGCCTGGTAGACGCCCATGGCCTGCGCGTCGTTGAAGGCGAACACGGCCGTCGGGGGCCGGGGCAGCGCGAGCAGGGAGCGGGCGTGCGCCAGGCCGTCCTCCGCGCTGAAGTCGCCCTGCCGCACGAGTTCCGGATCCGTCGGCACGCCCGCGGCGTCCATGGCGGCGCGGAACCCGTCGAGCCGGGCGCGGCTGGACAGGGCGTGGGCGGGACCCGTGATGAGGGCGATGCGCCGATGTCCCAGCTCCAGCAGGTGGCGCGCGGCCGACAGGCCGCCGCTCCAGTTGCCCGCGCCCACCGAGGGCAGCTCGTGCCCGGGGTCGCCGGTGGGATCGACCAGTACCACCGGAATGTCCCGGGTCCTCAGCTGCTCACGCTGGGCCCGGGTGAGGCCGGAGAAGACCACGATCACGCCACAGGGACGGCGGCCGATCACCCCCTCGATCCACCCCCTGGCGGGAGGGTGGCGGTCCTGCAGCTCGGAGACGACCACTGCCAGGTCGTGCTCGCGCGCCACCTGCTCGACGCCCTTGATGACCTCCATCGCGTACCCGCCCTCCAGCTCGTGGAAGACCAGTTCGATGAGCGGAGCCGCGGTGGGGCGCTTCTTCTGCCGGCGGTACCCGTGCTCGCGGATCAGGTCCTCGACCAGGGCCCGGGTCTCGGGGGCGACCTCGGACCTGCCGTTGACGACCTTGGAGACGGTCGCGGGGGACACCCCCGCCAGCTCGGCGATCTGGGCGATGGTCAGCGGCCGGGAGGGCGTGTGCTCCGGCGGTGTCGACTCCCTGGTCGTGGTCATGAGCGCAGTTTAGCGCCAACTTTCGGACATTCACCCGAATGTTTCGGATATCTCACCGCCGTTTCCTTGACGACCTGCAGCACAGCGGCCTAGAGTCCACATAAACTATCGGTCCTGGTTCGGAAAGTTTCGGACTACAGTCCAGATGACATTTCGGATGAGCAGGGGTTCGGATGAGCAGGGGGCGCTCGATGCGGTTGCTCGCGTACCGCCGTCTGCCGCCGCCGCGGCGCGGGTACGGCCGGGCCGATCGTCACCTGGGTCCCGTACGGCGTCTTCCGGGGCCGAGGCCCACGCGACGGATCGACAAACAAGGGATGTCATGACATTCGTAGACGCGCCGGGGCTCGCGCCCTGGCGGGACGGCGACCGGCCTCTCGACGAGCGCGTGGACGCTCTGCTGGCCGAGATGACGCTGGAGGAGAAGGTCGCCCAGCTCGGATCGGTGTGGGTCGACATCTCGCCCGCCGGCTCGGAGGCGGCGGGCGGCAACGTCGCGCCGCTGCAGGACCTGTTCATGAAGGACGGCGCGGATCTCGCCGACCGGATGCGCGACGGGGTCGGTCATCTGACCCGGGTGTACGGCACGGCGCCGGTGAGCCCGGCGGAGGGCGCGGCCGGGCTGCGGAAGCTGCAGGAGCAGGTGATCGCGGCCAACCGGTTCGGCATCCCCGCCATCGCGCACGAGGAGTGCCTGACCGGGTTCGCCACCTACGGCGCCACCGCCTACCCCACCCCGCTGGCCTGGGCCGCGACCTTCGACCCCGCGCTGGTGGAGCGGATGGCCCTGGCCATCGGCGACGACCTGCGCGCCGTCGGCGTCCACCAGGGCCTGTCGCCGGTCCTCGACGTCGTGCGCGACTACCGGTGGGGCCGGGTCGAGGAGACCCTCGGCGAGGACCCCTACCTGGCGGGGCAGATCGGCGCGGCCTACGTGCGCGGCCTGGAGAACGCGGGGATCATCGCGACGCTCAAGCACTTCGCCGGATACGCCGCCTCCCGGGCGGGCCGCAACCACGCCCCGGTCAGCATCGGCCCCCGCGAGATGGCCGACGTCATCCTTCCGCCGTTCGAGACGGCCATCCGCGAGGGCGGCGCCCGCTCGGTCATGAACTCCTACACCGACATCGACGGCGTGCCCGTCGCGGCCAACGCCGGCCTGCTGCGCGGGGTGCTGCGCGACCAGTGGGGATTCGACGGCACGGTCGTGGCCGACTACTGGGCGGTGCCGTTCCTGGCCATGAACCACCACGTCGCCGCCGACGAGGCGCACGCCGGCGTGGTCGCGCTGCGCGCGGGCGTCGACGTCGAACTGCCCGAGACGGTCGGCTACGGCACCCGGCTGGTCGAGCAGGTGCGGACCGGCCACGTGGAGGAGGCCCTGATCGACGAGGCCGTGCGCCGGGTGCTGCGGCAGAAGATCGAGCTCGGCCTGCTCGGCGACGGCCCCCTCGTGCCCGAGGACGCCGACGACGTCGATCTGGACAGCCCCCGCAACCGCGACCTGGCCCGCACCGTGGCCGAACGCTCCGTCGTGCTGCTGAGCAACCCCACCGGCGCGCTGCCGCTGGCCTCCGGGACGACCGCCCGCATCGCCGTGATCGGCCCGTGCGCCGACGACCCGCAGACCCTGCTCGGCTGCTACGCCTTCCCCAACCACGTCCTCGACCGCTTCCCCGACCACGGCATGGGCCTGCCCATCGCGCCCGTCCTGGACCTCCTGCGGGCCGAGTTCCCCGATGCCGAGCTGAACTACGCGCGGGGCACCGACGTGTCGGGCGACGACACCTCGGGCATCGCCGAGGCCGCCGCCCTGGCCGGACGGTCCGACCTCGTTCTGCTGTTCGTCGGCGACCGGGCCGGGCTGTTCGGCAACGGCACCTCCGGCGAGGGCTGCGACGCCGCCCACCTCGCCCTGCCCGGCGTCCAACCGGAGCTGGTCGAGGCCGTCCTGGCCACCGGCACGCCGGCCGTCCTTGTCGTGGTGTCCGGCCGCCCGTACGCGATCGGCGCCTACGCCGACCGCGCCGCCGCCACGCTCCAGGCGTTCCTGCCGGGCGTGGAGGGAGGCACGGCGATCGCGGGGGTGCTCAGCGGCCGCGTCGAGCCCTCGGGCCGCCTGCCCGTCCAGATCCCCGGCTCCCCCTTCGTCAACCCCTCCACCTATCTGCAGCCGCCCCTGGGGCTGCGCATCGACGGCATCTCCGTGTCCGACCCGACCCCGGCCTTCCCCTTCGGCCACGGGCTGTCGTACACGACGGTGACCTACGACGCGATGACGACCTCGGCGGAGCGGTGCCCCACGGACGGCACGGTCGAGGCGCGGGTGACCGTCACCAACACCGGCGCCAGGGCGGCGGAGGAGGTCGTGCAGTTGTACGCCTCCGACCTGGTGGCGCAGGTGGCCCGTCCCGTCGCGCAGCTCGTCGGCTTCGCCCGGGTGCCGCTCGCGCCCGGACAGACCCGCGAAGTGGTCTTCGAGATCCCGGCCGACGCCTTCTCCTACACCGACCCCGGCCTGCGCAGGATCGTCGAACCGGGCGTCATCGCGCTCACCGCGGGCCCGTCCGCCGCAGATCGCCCCCTGCGGTCCGAGATCCTGCTGACCGGCGACACCGTCGTGCTCGGCCGGGCCCGGCGGCTCACCACCCACGCGCGGGTGCCGGAACCGGCCTCCTGACCGTGACACGCGTGCGGCGGGCGGCCCGGCCGCCCGCCGCCGCTCCCGTCTGCCGCTGCTCCCTACCGGGGCAGGAAACACTGTGAACCACCCCCGTGAAAGGAGCCTCCCCGATGGCTCGGACCGACCTCGACGCGCTCGCGCTGAACGCGCTCACCCTGGAGCAGAAGGCTTCGCTGCTGTCGGGCCGGGATTTCTGGACGACCAAGCCGTTGGATGAGGCCGGGATTCCGTCCATCACGCTGTGCGACGGGCCGCACGGCGTACGCCGCGAGGCCGGCGGCTCCGACCACCTCGGCATCAACGAGAGCATCCCCGCCACCTGCTTCCCGCCCGCGGCCGCGGTCGGGTCGAGCTGGGACCCCGAAGTGGCCGCCCGGATCGGCGCCGCCGTCGGCAGGGAGGGCCGGGCCCTCGGCGTGGCGGTCGTGCTCGGCCCCGGCGTGAACATCAAGCGCTCGCCGCTGTGCGGGCGCAACTTCGAGTACTACTCGGAAGACCCTCTGCTCTCCGGCGTGCTGGCGGCGGCGCACGTCGCCGCGCTGCAGGCCGAGGGACCCGGCGCGTCGGTCAAGCACTTCGCCGCCAACAACCAGGAGACCGAGCGCATGCGGGTCAGCGCCGACGTGGACGAGCGCACGCTGCGCGAGATCTACTTCCCCGCGTTCGAGCGGGTGGTCACCCAGGCCCGGCCCGCCACCGTGATGTGCTCCTACAACCGCGTCAACGGCGTCCACGCCTCGCAGAACCGGTGGCTGCTCACCGACGTCCTGCGCCGCGAGTGGGGCTTCACCGGCGTCGTCGTCTCCGACTGGGGCGCGGTCCAGGACCGCGTCGCCGCGCTGGCCGCAGGCCTGGACCTCGAGATGCCGGGGACCGGCGGCGCGAGCGACCGGCGCATCGTGGACGCCGTCCGCGCGGGCGACCTCGACGAGGCCGTGGTCAACGCGAGCGTGCGCCGCGTCGTCGCCCTCACCGAACGCCACAACGGTGTCTCCGGCGCGTTCGACACCGACGCCCACCACGCGCTCGCCCGCGAGCTCGCCGCCGAGTGCGCCGTGCTGCTCAAGAACGAGGGCGGCACGCTCCCCCTCTCCGCGGAAGCCCGCATCGCCGTGATCGGCGAGTTCGCCGCCAGGCCCCGGTTCCAGGGCGGCGGCAGTTCCCACATCAACGCCACCCGGGTCGACGCGGCGCTCGACGCGATCCGCGCCCTCGCCCCGGACGTCGCCTACGCCCAGGGATTCTCGCTGGACGGATCGGGCGACGCGCGGGAGCTTCGCGAGGCGGCGGCCGAGGCGGCCGCGTCCGCCGACGTCGCGGTCGTCTTCGCCGGCCTGGGCGAGCGGGAGGAGTCGGAGGGCTTCGACCGGGAGACGATCGACCTGCCGGCCGTCCAGGTCGAGCTGATCCGCGCCGTCGCCGCCGCGGCCCGCCGTACGGTGGTCGTCCTGTCCAACGGCGGCGTCGTCTCTCTGGAGGGCTGGCACGACGACGTGGACGCCGTGCTTGAGGGCTGGCTGCTCGGCCAGGCGGGCGGCTCCGCCGTCGCCGACCTCCTCTTCGGCGTCGCGAACCCCTCAGGACGCCTCGCCGAGAGCATCCCTGTGCGGCTGAAGGACACGCCGAGCTACCTGAACTTCCCCGGCGAGGCCGGGCACGTGCGTTACGGCGAGGGCGTCATGGTCGGCTACCGCTACTACGAGACGGTCGAGCTGCCCGTGCGTTACCCGTTCGGCCACGGCCTGAGCTACACGACGTTCGCGACGAGCGGCCTCACGGTCACCCGTACGGGCGACGACAGGGCGACCGTCACCGTGAGGGTGACCAACACCGGCGATCGGCCGGGCAAGCACGTGGTGCAGGTCTACGTGTCCACCGCCGCCGGTCCCGTACGGCGGCCCGTTCGGGAGCTGCGGGCCTTCACGAAGGTCTCCCTCGCCCCCGGCGAGTCGCGCACGGTCACCCTTCGTCTCGACCGGCGAGCGTTCGCGTACTACGACGTCCCGCTCGGCAGGTGGGTCGTCGCGCCGGGCGACTACACGATCCAGATCGGCGAGAACGCCTCGTCCGTCGTGGCCGAGACGACGATCGGTCTCGGCGGCGACTCCCTCGTCCCCGTGGTGTCGCTCGACTCGACGCTCGGCGAGTGGCTCTCCCACCCGCTCGCCGGGCCCGCTCTCCTGCGGGTCCTCACCGGCGGGAAGGGCGAGCGGCCCGAGGAGGACGACGAGAACGGGTTGCGGATGGCCTCGTCGATGCCGATGGGACGGTTCCTGACCTTCGCCGGCATCGACATCCCCCACGCGACCCTGCGGGAACTGGTGGAACTGGGCGGGTCGGACGGCGCGGCGGCCTGAGCCACCGGGTGCCGGTGTGGGACGGGAGGCGGCCGGAGCCCGAGTTCCTTGAGGGAACTCCGATTGCTAGACTGCTCTCATGCAACGCACGAACTTCGGGGAGATGGCCTGTTCCATCGCGCGCACCCTCGACGTGATCGGAGAGCCGTGGTCGCCGCTGATCCTGCGTGATGTGTGGGTGGGCATGACTCGGTTCGACCAGCTCCAGGCCGACCTCGGGATCTCGCGCAAGGTGCTGACCGAGCGGCTCGCTCACCTCGTCGACCAGGGCGTGCTCGAGCGCCGCCCCTACGACCGGCGGCCGCGCTACGAGTACCACCTGACGGCCAAGGGCGCCGAGCTGGTCGACCTGCTCATGGTCATGGCCGGGTGGGGGGACCGGTGGCTCGCGGGTGAGGCGGGGCCGCCGGTGCTCTACCGCCATCACGCGTGCGGTGAGATCAGCCACGTCGAGCTGCGCTGCGCCCACTGCGGCGAGCCGATGCACGGCGGCGACGTCGATCCGCTGCCGGGCCCCGGCGCGGCCGTCTGACCGCGGCGGGTCCGGAGCTCCCCGGCGGCCCCGGGGGATGGCCGGTCAGCCGAGCCGTTGGGCTCTGCCGAGCAGCCGCTGGGCCACCACGACCAGGGCGAGGAACAGGCCGCTGACCACCTGCTGGAAGGCCGACGTCAGGTTGCCCACCTGGTTGATCAGGCTCTGGATCACTCCGAGCAGCAGCACGCCGGCGATGGTGCCGGTGATGCCGCCCGCTCCCCCGGTCAGCAGCGTGCCGCCGATCACCACCGCGGCGATCACGTCGAGTTCCAGGCCGATGCCGAGGATCGTGACGCCGGAGGAGAGCCGGGCCGCGTTCAGCACCCCGGCGAGCCCCGCGAGCAGACCCGACATGAGGTAGACGTAGACCTTCGTCCGGGCCACCGGCACGCCCATGAGCGCGGCCCCCTGCTCGTTGCCGCCGACCGCGTAGACGTTCTGGCCGAAGGCCGTCCGCTGGAGCAGGACCATGGCGGCCACCGCCAGGAGCGCCGTGATGTAGACCGGCCAGGTCAGGCCGAACACCCCGCCCTGTCCGAGCCGCGCGAACGCGGAGTCCTTCACCAGGTAGGTCGTGGCGCCCTCGCTGGAGATCGCCAGCATCAGCCCGCGCACGCCCAGCAGCCCGGCCAGGGTGACGATGAACGGCGCCATCCCCGTCCTCGCGATGAGCAGCCCCTGGAGCAGCCCCACCAGCCCGCACGCGGCGAGCGGCAGCGCCAGCGCGACGAACAGCCCATACTGCGAGCCGTACGCCGCGAGGACCCCGCCGAACACGAACAGCGACCCCACCGACAGGTCGATGCCGCCGCTGATGATCACGAAGGTCATGCCGACGGCGATGATCGCGGTGAAGGAGGAGGAGACGAGGACGCTGGCGGCGTTGCCCGCGGTGGCGAAGGAGTCGAAGGCGACGCTGCCGACGATCACCAGCGCCGCCAGCACCATCAGCGCCCCGTGCTGCTGGAGGACGCGGCTCACCTGCTCGCGTCCGGGCGATCCGGTCATCGGGTTCCTCGCTCCCTGGTGGCGTAAACGGCGGCCAGGATGATGACCGCCTGCACGATCTGCGTCCACGACTGCGGCAGGTTGTGCTTGATGAGGGTGGCCGACAGCAGCTGCATGAGCAGCGCGCCCATGACCGTGCTGAGCACCCGGATCCGTCCGCCGCTCAGCGGCGTGCCGCCCACCACCACCGCCGTGATGGCCGACAGCTCGATGAACAGGCCGAGCGAGGTCGGATCGCTCGCCTGCAGCCGCGCGGTCGCGAGCACCCCGGCCAGCGCGGCCAGCACCCCGGAGATCACGTAGACCAGCAGCAGCACCCGGCGGACGGGCAGCCCGGACAGCTCGCTGGCCGCGCGGTTGCCGCCGATCGCGACGACCTGCCTGCCGAACGTCGTCCTGCGGACCAGGAACGCCATCAGCAGGGTCAGCACGGCCGCGATGACCACGATGACCGGCACGCCGGACAGCGAGCTGCTGCCGAGCGCGATCAGGTCGGGGTTGCGGAACTCGACGAGCTGCGGCACGAGCACGTTGGCCAGGCCCCGGACGCCGACCAGCAGCGCGAGCGTGGCCACGATCGGCTGCACGCCCACGTAGGCGACCAGCGCGCCGCCCGCCGTCCCGGCCACCGCGCCGCCGACGAGGGCGACCAGCAGCGCGGGCCACGCGCCGTACCCGAGGTAGAGCGCGACCAGCGCGGCGGCCAGCGACATGACCGAGCCGACCGACAGGTCGATGCCCTGGGTGCCGATGACCAGCGCCATGCCCAGTGACACGATCACGATCGGGGCGACCTGCACGAGCTGGGTGCGGAAGTTCGCCACGTCGAGGAAGTGGGGGGTGAACAGCACGTTGAACAGCAGGAGGACGCCGACCGCGGCGTAGACGCCGTACTCCTGGGCCCAGGCGAGCACCCGCCGCCCGGGCGGTGCGACCGCTTCAGCCATCGGACTCCGCTCCTCGTTCGGCGATGGACGCCATGATCTTGTCCTCGGTGACCTCGTCGCCGGACAGCTCGCCGACGACGGCGCCGTCGCGCAGCACCAGGATCCGGTCGGCGCCCTCCACCAGCTCCTCCAGGTCAGACGAGATCAGTAACACGCCCAGGCCCTCCTCGGCCAGCTCGTCCACGAGGGCCTGCACCTCGGCCTTGGCACCCACGTCGATGCCGCGAGTGGGCTCGTCCAGCAGGAGGATCTTCGGCCGGATGGCGAGCCACCGCGCGAGCAGGACCTTCTGCTGGTTGCCGCCCGACAGTTCCTGCACCGGCTGGTGCGGCGAGGCCGCCTTGATCCTGAGCCGGCGCATGAAGACCTCGACGACCTTGTCGATCTTCGCGTCGGAGACGACGCCGGCCCGCGACAGCGACGGCAGGGCGGCGAGCGCGATGTTCTCCCTGACCGACAGCGCCGGGATGATGCCCTCGGCCTTGCGGTCCTCGGGCAGCAGGCTGACCCCGGCCCTGATCGCCGCCGTGGTCGAGCCGGTGCGCAGGGGCAGGCCGGCCACGAGCACCCGGCCCGCGTCCAGCGGGAGCGCACCGACGATCCCCTTGGCCGTCTCGCTGCGGCCCGCTCCCAACAGCCCGCCGAGGCCGACGACCTCCCCCGGCCACACCGAGACGTCCACCCCGCGCAGCACCTGCCGCCGGGTCAGCCCCTCGGCCCGTACGGCGGGGGCGGCGCCGTCCCGCTCCCGGGCGTGGCGGCGGTCGCGGGAGAACCTGGTCAGGCCGCCGGTCCTGACCTCGTCGAGGTCGCGGCCCAGCATCAGGGCGATGAGCTTCAGCCGTTCGAGCTCGGCGAGCGGCCCCGTGTGCGCGACCCGGCCGTCGCGCAGCACCGTCACCCGGTCGCACACCTCGTACAGCTCGTCGAGGCGATGGCTGACGTAGACGACGGCGATGCCGTCGTCCCTGAGCTTCCTGATCACCGAGAACAGCGTCTCGACCTCGCGCGGCTCCAGGGACGAGGTGGGCTCGTCCATGATGACCACGCGCGCGTCGATCGCCACGGCCCTGGCCAGGGCGACCATCTGCTGGACGCCCATTCCGAGGGTGCGCAGCGGGCGGCGTACGTCGGTGACGACGCCGTATCCGGCGAGGATCCGCTCCGCCTCGCCGTACATCCTGGCGGTGTCGATGACGCCCAGGCGGCCGCGTGGCTCGCGCCCCAGCATCAGGTTGCGGGCCACGCTCATCATCGGGACAAGGTTGACCTCCTGGTAGATGGTCGAGATCCCGGCGCGCTGCGCGTCGAGCGGCGTCCCGAAGGCCACCGGCGAACCGTTGTAGATCAGCTCACCGCCGTCCGGGCGGTGGACACCGGTGAAGACCTTGATCAGCGTGGACTTGCCCGCGCCGTTCTCGCCCACGAGGGCGTGCACCTCGCCGGGGAGGAGGGCGATGGACACCCCGTCGAGGGCCACCACGCCGGGAAAGCGCTTGCTGATCTGCCTGGCCTCGAGCACCGGTGCAGCGGACTGGCTCAATGAGTTCCCTTCCTCGCGCGGGCCTCCGCGCGCGCGTGCGCGCGGAGGCCCGGGACGCGCGCGGACCTTCGCGGGCGTCCGTGACGGGCTGTGGCAGGTCAGTAGGCCTCGCCGAGGGACGCCTCGGCGTTGGAGCCGTCGTATTCGCGGTCGGTGATGATGACCTTGTCCGGGATCTGCTGGCCGTCCAGGAACTTCTGCGCGGTCTCGAAGGCGAGCGGCCCGAACCTGGGGTTGGACTCGACGACCGCGTGCAGCCAGCCGTCGGCGATGGCCTGGACGGCGCTGCGGGTGCCGTCGACCGAGACGATCTTTATGGCGCCCGGGTCCTTGCCTGCGCCCTTCAGCGCGGTCACCGCGCCCAGCGCCATCTCGTCGTTCTCGGCGTAGATGCCGTTGATGTCGGGGTTGGACTGGATGAGCTGCTCGGTGACCTGCTGGCCCTTCTCCCGGGCGAACTCACCGGTCTGCTCGAAGGAGATCTGGATGTCGGGCGCCTTCTCCTTGATCCGGTCCTTGAAGCCGTTGGTGCGCTCGGTGGTGACGTTGTTGCCCGGCGCGCCGAGCAGGATCGCCACCTTGCCCTTGCCGCTCAGCGCAGTGATCATCTGGTCGGCGGCCCGCTTGCCCTGCTCGTAGAAGTCCGAGCCGATGAACGTCAGGTAGTCACTGCACGGGTTGGCGTTGATCTTGCGGTCGACCGTGATGATGGGGATCTTCTTGGCGGCGGCCTGCTGGAGCACCGGCTCCCAGCCGTCGGAGTTCAGCGGGGCGATGACGAGCAGCTTCACGCCCTGGGCGATGAGCTGCTGCACGTCGGTGATCTGCTTGGAGAACTGCGACTGGGCGTTGGTGACCTTGAGGTCGGCGATGCCGAGCTTGGCCGCCTCGTCCTTGATGGACTTGGTCTCGGCGATGCGGAACGGGTTGGCCTCCTTCTCCGACTGCGAGAAGCCGACCGTGGCGGTCTTCAGGTCGAACTTCGTGCCGCCGAACTGGTCGAGCGTGCAGGTCGGGCCGGCCGAGCCCGCCGGGGTCTGCACCACCTGCTGCTGCGCGGACGCCGCCTCGCTGGGGCCCGCCGCGGCCTGGGTCTCCGACTTGGCGCAGCCGGCCGCGCCGAGCAGCACGGCGAGGGCGACGACGGCCGTGCGGGGATATGACTTCATGCTGATCCTTCTTCCGATCGGGGGGTGCCACGGCGCGTCCGGCGGTCAGGAGGACGACCCGCCGTGGGTGGTGGGGGGTGGCGGCCCGGATGTGCCGTCCGGGCCGCCACGATGCCGAGCGGGTCGGCGGTCGGGCATGGCCGTGCGAGGTCCCGATCACGGCGGGACTCACGCCCGGGAATCAGGCCCAGGGATCAGGCCCAGGAATTAGGCACAGGCCGGGAGGATCTCTCCGGTGAGCGCCGTGTTGGCGTCGTGGAGCCGCTTGACGTCCGGCTTGGTCACCGCCCTGTCGTAGGTCATCAGGCCGTTGATCTCGGTCTCCACGTCGGTCGTCTGGGTGTAGACGGCCGCGCTCAGGCCGTTGCAGGCGTGCAGCTTGCGCAGGGCGTCGTCCATCTCCAGGAAGCGCTTGGTCAACGACTCGGAGTCGGCCTCGACCGCGTAGCCCCAGCCGCCGCCGGTCCAGGTGTGCCCGATCACCGGCAGGGCGAGCCCGCCGTACTCGCCGAGCACCGACGCCCGGAAGAAGCCGGGCTTACCGGGGCTGCCGGGTCCGGGGTAGATGTGGTAGTCCATCACGTCGCCGTTGCCGCCGTCCTGGGCGCCGCAGCAGTTGATGCCGCTCATGTTGTCCACGAGCCGTGAGGGGTCGAGGCTCTTCACGTAGTCGGCGATCCTGGAGATGTCGTACTGGCCCCAGCTCTCGTTGAACGGCACCCACATCACGATCGACGGGCTGCTGCGGTGCTCGTCGACGATCTCCTTCAGCTCGCTCTCGAACTGCGTCTTGTCGGCCGCGCTCGCCGCGCCGAACATCGACGGCATGTCCTGCCAGACGAGCAGGCCGAGCTTGTCGGCGTAGGCGTACCAGCGGTCCGGCTCCACCTTCATGTGCTTGCGCACCATGTTGAAGCCGAGCGCCTTGGTCTGCTCCAGGTCGTACCGCAGCGCCTCGTCGGTCGGCGCGGTGTAGATGCCGTCCGGCCAGTAGCCCTGGTCGAGCGGGCCGAACTGGAAGACCGGCGCGCCGTTGAGCAGGACCCGGGTCGTGCCGTTCACGCGGCCGACCGAGATGGAGCGCATGCCGAAGTAGCTCTCCACCTTGTCGCCGCCCTTGAGCTCGACCGTGAGGTCGTACAGGTACGGGTCGTCGGGCGACCAGAGGTGGGGGTCCGGGATCGGCACGGCCAGTTCCTTGCCGGTCGGGCCGGAGACCTTGCCGATGACGCGCTTGCCGGCGCGGGCGGTGACGACGGCGGTGGCGTCGCCGCTCGCCCTGACCTTCACCCGCAGGGACTGCCCGAGCACCTCGGGGATCGTGTCCACGGCCTCGATGTGGGTCGTGTCGACGGGCTCCATCCAGACCGTCTGCCAGATGCCGGAGGCGGGGGTGTACCAGATGCTGCCCGGGTTGAGCCGCTGCTTGCCGATGGGCTGGCGGCCGTTGTCGGTCGGGTCGGTCACGCCGACGACCAGCTCCTGCGGGCCCTTGCGGGTGAGCGCGTCGGTCACGTCCACGGTGATCCTGTCGTAGCCGCCCTTGTGGGCGCCGACCTGCTTGCCGTTGACGTAGACGACCGACTCGTGGTCCACGGCGTCGAGGTGGAGCAGGACGCGGTCCTTCTTCCAGGAGGCCGGCACCTCGAAGGTGCGGCGATACCACATGCGGTCCTCGTGACGGCCGATGCCGGACAGGCTCGACTCGACGGGGTAGGGCACGACGATCCGCTCGCCGAGGTCGCGGCCGAAGGGCGGCGCCTCACCGTCCTTGGCGGCGGCGAACTGCCAGGTGCCGTTGAGGTTCTGCCAGCGGTCGCGGACGAGCTGCGGGCGGGGGTACTCGGGCAGCGGCTTGTTCGCGTCCACCTTGTCGGACCAGCGGGTCTTCAGCACGTAAGTGGAGCCGTTGGACACCGGCACCCAGGTGAACGCCTCGATCGCGGTGCCGTCCGCCTTGGCGAGGCCGCCCTTGCCGTCGTAGGAGGCCCGGATGTCGGCGGCGAGGCGCGGGATGGGGAAGGCGAGCTTCAGCGTGACCTTCGTGGTCCCGTCGAGGGCGGCCGACGCGACCTGCCACTTCGTGCCGGCCACCGTCAGGCCGAAGTGCTCGGCGGCGCCGGCGGGCAGCGCCGCGAGCGCGGTGTCGCCGAAGTCGAGGGTGACGGTGTCGCCCGCCGCGTCGACGGCGGCGCCGGCCGGCCCCGGCGGGTCGAAGCCCTCGGGCAGGTAGAACGCGTCCGCCGGCACGGCCTGCTTGGGCTGGCTGGCGCTCTGCCAGCGCAGGTGGAGGTTGGCGCCGCCGAAGTGCTCGAAGTACTCGACCTTGATGTCGTACTTCTGGCCGGCCTGCAGGGTGATCGGGGTGCCGGTCTGCTCCTTGTCCCAGTCGTCCACCCAGTGGTCGATGACGAGCGTGTTGTTCACCCAGAGCCGGAAGCCGTTGTCCCCGATGATCGAGAAGGTGTACGCCTCGGAGTACGCGGGCTGGATGCGGCCCGTCCACCGCACGGTGACGTCGTCCTCCCGCCCGGTCAGCGAGGTGAAGACCGGGTTGAGGTCGGGCAGCTCGAGATCCGGGTCGATCACGGTGGCCTTGAGCTGGGCGAAGTCGAACTTCCCCGCTGCCGAGGACAGGTAGTAGTCGCCGCGCAGGCCGTGCCGCTCCGCGCCGGCGGCGGTCGCGGGGCCCTGCCCCGCGACCTGCCAGACGGCGCCGAGAACGACGGCCAGCAGTAAGAGGATGGGCTTTCTCACAGGGATCCTTTCCTGCGGGCAGGGGCGGGCGGACGCGCCGTACGGCGTGGCCGCGTCCGGCCGGCGCGGCGGTGCGTTCCGCACGGCGCGCCCGGCGACCTGCCATGACGTGGGGGGAGGGTCGAGATCGGGCCCGCGGACGTGGGGCACGCGGGGAACGTGCCTTCCCGAACGGGACCGATCAGATTCGGACAGGATCGAGTCGGTTATCGCCCTCAAATAAGCATCGCGGACGGCATCCGGTCAAGAGATCGGATCAGATTCGTTCATTTCCGGTCAGCGCTGCCGCGCTTTGGCTGGTCGACTATGATCGGAACCGGTCACAGCGGAGGGTGGGGGCGTGGTCGACACGGACAGCGACGGGCGCCGGCCCGTGTTCGCGGCCGAGCGCCGCCAGCGCATTCTGGAGTTGGTGCGGGCCAACGGCGCCGTCTCGCTGCGCGAGCTCGCTCAGGCGGTGCAGTCGTCGGAGGTGACCGTACGCCGCGACCTGCGCGCGCTCGAGTCGGAGGGCCTGCTCAACCGGCACCACGGCGGCGCCACCCTCCCCGGCGACCTGAACAGGGAGGCCAGCTACGTCCAGAAGGTGACGCTCTCCTCGGCGGAGAAGTCGGCCATCGCCGACCTGGCCGCGTCGCTGGTCGAGGACGGCGACGCGATCGTCATCGGCCCCGGGACCACGACTCAGGAGTTCGCCCGCAGGCTGAGCAGGCACACCGAGCTCGCCGTGGTCACCAATTCGCTGCTGGTCGCCCAGGCCCTCGCCAACTCCCCGCGCATCGAGGTGATGCTGACGGGCGGCACGCTGCGCGGGCCGATCCTCGCCCTCGTCGGCAGCGCGGCCGAGCGGTCCCTCGCCGGGCTGCGCGTGCGCCGGGCCTTCATCTCCGGCAACGGGCTCACCGCCGATCGCGGCCTGTCGACCCCGAACATGCAGGTCGCCTGCGTCGACCAGGCCCTGGCCGCCGCCGCGGAGGAGGTCGTCGTGCTGGCAGACCACACCAAGATCGGCATCGACGCGATGGTGCAGACCGTCTCCGCCGAGCAGATCGACCATCTGGTCACCGACGACGCCGCGCCGCGCGACGTGCTCGACGAGCTGGGCGGCAAGGGCGTACGCCTGCACGTTGCCCAGATTTGATCGAATGTGACGGCCTCGTTACGGGTTTGTTTCCTGCCGGGCTCACCATTCGAGTCGGAGGCAACCGTGCTGCAGGCCGCAGGTATTTGCAAGAGCTTTCAAGGCGCGCCCGCGCTCGACCACGTCACCCTGGCCCTGCGGGCCGGGGAGGTCCACGCGCTCGTCGGCGGCAACGGCGCGGGCAAGTCGACCCTGGTCAAGGTGCTCTCGGGCGTGTGCAGGCCGGACGCCGGCCGGCTGCGCTACCTCGGGGAGGAGATCGCCCTCTCCTCCCCCACCGAGGCGGCCCGGCTCGGGATCGCCACGATCCACCAGGACGCCGGGCTCGTCCCCACGATGAGCATCGCCGCCAACCTGTTCCTCGGCCGTGAGCCGCGCGGACGCCTCGGCCTGATCGACTTCGCGGCCATGCACGCGCGGGCCGCCGAACTGCTGTCCTCCTACGGCCTGCGCGCCGACCCGCGCCGGCCGCTCGGCTCGCTCGGCGACGGCGCGCGCCAGCTCGTCGCCCTGGCCCGGGCCGCGTCCGCGGACGCGCGACTGGTCGTCATGGACGAGCCCGCCTCCGCGCTGGAGCGTGACGAGCTGGACGTCCTGTTCGGCGCGATCTCCCGGCTTCGCGACGAGGGCCGGGCGGTGCTGTACGTCACCCACCGGCTCGACGAGCTCTACGAGATCTGCGACCGGGTGACCGTGCTGCGCGAGGGGCGGGTGGTGCACACCGGACCGCTCGCCGGGCTCGACCGCCGCAGGCTGGTCTCGCTCCTGCTCGGCAGGCCCTTCCACGCCGAGGGGGCGGACGCCGCCGTCGCCGGCGAGTCCGCCGGCCCGCCCGCCGACGAGCCCCTGCTCGAAGCCCGGGGGCTGACCCGCCGCCACGTGCTGCGCGACGTCTCCCTCGCCCTGCGTACGGGGGAGGTGGTCGGCCTCGGCGGGCTGCGGGGCGCGGGGCGCAGCGAGACCGCGAAGGCGATCGCGGGCGCGCTGCGCGTGGACGCCGGCGAGGTGACGATCGCGGGCGCGCCCGCGGGCAAGTGGTCGATCAGGAACGCGATCCGCGCCGGTGTCGGGCTCGTGCCGGAGAACCGCCGGGTGGAGGGCATCGTGCCGACCCTGTCGGTCCGCGACAACATCGCGCTGGCCGCGCTGCCCCGCCTGTCCCGCGCGGGGATCGTCTCCGACGCGCACCTGGACCGCATCGTCGCCACGTTCATGCGGCGGCTGGGCATCCAGGCCGTCTCGCCCCGGCAGGCGGCCGGGGAGCTGTCCGGCGGCAACCAGCAGAAGGTGCTCCTGGCCCGCTGGCTGGCCATGCACCCGAAGGTGCTGCTGCTCGACGAGCCCAGCCGGGGTGTCGACATCGCGACGAAGCTGGCCATGCGGTCGCTCCTCGACGACCTGGCGGTGGACGGGCTGGCGATCCTGCTGATCTCCTCCGACGTGTCGGAGCTGGTGGAGAACTGCGACAGCGTCGTGGTCCTGCGTGACGGCGCGGTCGTCGGCGAGCTGGCCGGGCCCGAGATCAGCGAGGACCGCATCATGGGAGCCCTCGCCGCGAGCTGAGCCTCCGCCACCGAACCGATGGCCGCCCCCGTGTTGTAACGGCGCGTGCTGTAACGGCGCCTGCTGTAACGGCGCCTGCTGTAACGGCAGCAGGGGCGGGCGACGATAGCAGGGCGACACACGGGCTCCACCCGCGCGGCGCGGGCGAGGGGGCGGGGATGAGCGGAAGTCCGGAGGCCGGCGGCGCGATCGGCATGCGCGTGGAGCTGTTGCCGGACGCGGACGTGGACGCCGACCTGCACGACCGGCTCACCCGGAGGCTCCGCCGGGAGCTGAGCGAGGCCGGCGTCGAGTCGATCCGCACAGTGCCCGGCGGCCCGGCGCCCGAGGGGGCGAAAAGCCCCGACCCGGTCACCGTGGGCGCACTCCTGGTGGCCTTCAGCGCCTCCGGCGGCGTGTTCACCTCGCTGGTCGGCGTGCTGCAGGACTGGCTCGACCGGCAGTCGGCGCGGCACCGGATCGTGGTCACCGTCGACGGCGACTCCCTCGAGCTCGATCGGGCCACGGCCGCCGAGCGACGCGAGCTGATCGGTGCCTTCATCCGGCGACATTCGGGCGGATAGCGCATGGGCCGCCGGTTGGCGCTGTTGATCGCCACCTACCTGTACGACGACGCGGGTCTGCGTCGCCTGACGGCTCCGGCCCACGACGCCGAGACGCTCGCCGCCGTGCTCCGGGATCCGGAGATCGGCGGCTTCGAGGTCACCACGCTGGTGAACGAGCCGAACCACCGGGTCGGGGAGGCCATCGCCGAGCTGTACCGCGACCGGCGCGGCGACGACCTGACATTGCTGTACTTCACCGGTCATGGCCTCAAGGACGACGACGGCCGGCTCTACCTGGCCACGCGCGACACCCGGCGGGACAGTCTGATCTTCACCGCCATATCCGGCGAGCAGATCGACTACGCGATGGAGGCATGCGCGTCACGCCGGAAGGTCCTCATCCTCGACTGCTGTTACAGCGGGGCCTACCCGGCCGGACGGCTGGCCAAGGCCGGTGACGACGTGCACGCGCTGGACCAGTTCCGAGGGCGCGGCCGCACCGTCCTCACCGCCACCGACGCCACCCAGTACGCCTTCGAGGGCGACCGGGTGCACGGGGAGGCTCCGCGATCGGTGTTCACCCGGCACCTGGTGGAGGGGCTGCGCACCGGCCGGGCCGACCTGGACGGCGACGGCGACATCACGCTCGACGAGCTGTACGGCTACGTCTACGACCGTGTCGTGGCCGAGATGCCGCAGCAGCGGCCCAAGCGGCAGGACAACGTCGAGGGCCGCACCGTCATCGCCCTGAATGTGAACTGGTCGCTGCCTCCGCACGTCGGCCACGCCCTCACGAGCCCCATGGCCGGCGACCGGCTGAACGCCGTGGAAACGCTGGACCACCTCTACCGGGTCGGCAACGGCCTGGTCAGGGCCCGGGTGCGCGAGGCGCTCCTGCGGCTGGCCGACGACGACAGCCGCATGGTCTCGGCGGCCGCCACCGCCAGGCTGCGCGCCCTCGGCGCCGACCCGCCCGCATCACCGGAACCGCCCGAGCCCACAGAACCGGCCGGCGCGCGCGCCTCCGGCTCCGAACCACCCGCACCGCAGGAACCAGCCGAGTCGCCCGCACCGCAGGCACCAGCCGAGTCGCCCCAGGCACCATCCGAGCCGCCGGCATCGCAGGCACCATCCGAACCGCCGCAGGCACCATCCGATTCGCCGGAAACGGAGACCGGGGCCGCCGCGACGACGACGGCGACCGCGACGGCACCGGCCTCGTCGCGGGCGGACACGCTCACCCCGCCGGAGGCCTCCGGGCCGCCGCCTGTGCCCCCTCGCGTCCCTGTCGCCGAAGAGCACACGGCCGCGACCGGTCGTCGGACGGTTTCTCCTGCGGCCGAGAGATTCTCCGTACAGGCACCCCCGCCGCCGGGCGAGCCGGAGTCCGGGCGGATGACGGCAGGCCGGCCGGCGCTCGCCGTCGCCGGATCCGCGACGGCGGCCATCCTGAACGCGCTGTTCGGCGTGGCCGCACTGGTCGGCTCGATCACCTATGGGAACAGGGACTTCTCCCCTGCGTACGACACGTCCAGGAGCATCGCGACGGGGAGCTGGTTTCTCTCACTGACGGCGCTCGCGGTCGCCTTCTGGGGATTCGTCCCCACAGGCACCGGCCTAAGTCGCGCCGGCCTAAGTCGCGCCGGCCTGGGCCGCGCCGACCTCAGCCGCGCCGACCTGAGCCTGGGCCGGCGACTGTCGTTCCTGCTCGGCATCGCCGGGCTGCTCGTCGCAGTGGTCGCCGGGGCGCCCGTCGCGGCGCGCACCGGATTGTTCGGAGACGTCTGGACACTCCTGTCGCTGTTCGTCGTCCTGCTCGGCGTTCCGCTCTTCGCCGTGACGGCATGGCGGATCTCGCTGTGGCCCGCCTGGGCGGCGGCGACGGTGGGGAGCCTGCCGGTGATCTGGCTCGTCGAGCTCCTCACCCGGGGCGCCCTGCTGGGCCTGCCGGAGCTGGTCGTCTACGTCGAACTGATCAGGATCGCCCGGTCCTTCCGAGTGCCGGCCTCCGCTCCGCTCCCCACCGGCCGGGGCCCGATGACGCGGCGGATGCTGCTTCTCGCCGGGCTCGCGGTGGCCTCGGCGGCCGTCACGAAGTGGGCGGAATCGCTCGCTTCGCAGGGCGGCGCCTCCTCCGCCCACGCCCGCGATGCGATCACCACTGTGCTCTTTCTGGACGATCTCCTGATCACCGCCAGTTACCTCGAACCGCAGGCCAAGGTGTGGGACCCGGCCTCGGGCCGCGTGCTCCGGACGATCCCGGGCTCCATGGTGGAGGAGCACGACAGCGGGATCTTCTCCATGGCGCTGAGCCCGGACCGGAAGCTTCTGGCCACGGGGCACGGCGACAACAAGATCCGGCTCTGGGACGTCGCCACCGGCCGTCTCGAGAACACCCTGGTCGGCCACTCACAGGGACTGGAGACTCTCGGCACCGGCCCCAGCCCCAGCGTGGTCGGCGTCAGCGCCGTCCGCGCGCTGGCGTTCAGCCCGGACGGCACGATCCTGGCCAGCGGTGGCGTGGACACGACGGTCAGGCTCTGGAACCCCCTGACCGGCGACAGCCGTCAGGTCCTGAACGCGCACAACGGCTTCGTCGAAGCGGTGGCCTTCAACACGGACGGCACGACTCTGGCGAGCGCCGGCCTCGACAGGACCGTCGACCTCTGGGACGTGAAGACCTCCCGCACCACCGGGGCCCTGACCGGGCGGTTCGGTGACGGCGGCGTGCTCTCGGGCGTCACCCTGGCCGCCTTCCGCCCCCGGCACAACCGGACGGTCGCGACGAACAGCCTGGCCACCACCACGGTCCTGATCTGGGACACCTCCACCCGTGATGTCGTGACGACCGTGAGCGGTCACACGTTGGGACACGTGACCGCCCTGTGTTACAGCCCGGACGGCGCGATCCTGGCCAGCGGCGGGTACGACCACACCATCGTACTGTCCGACGCATCGAACGGCCGGCGGATCCGCACCCTGACCGGCCACTCCGGGGAGGTCGCCGCGCTGGCCTTCAGCCGGGACGGCAAGGTTCTGGCGAGCGGCGGCTACGACGGCACGGCCCGGCTCTGGGACGCGGCCACCGGCCGCGCCCTCGCCGTTCTCTCCAGCCCTGTCTCGCCCAGCCCGAGCTGACGTCAGCGGGCGGGGCGGCCGGCGATGCGCGCCTCGACCTCCTCGGGGGTCAGCCCGAAGCCGGACAACTCGTACCGGTGGGACGGCCGGGCCTCCCCCGAGCGGCTCTCCTCGTGCAGGCGGGCCATGGCCGTACGGGCGGCGTCGCCGAGCGGCAGCCCGAAGTGGGCGTAGACGGCCTCGACCGTGCCGAGCGGGTCACGGACGAACTCCTCGTAGCGCACGTCGAAGAACCGCGCCGGGTCGTGCCGGGCGCGGACGGCGCGGAAGCGGTCGAGGCCCCGGCTCCACAGGTCGAGCTGGTCCCGCCCGATCACCGCGCGGGTGAACGCCTCCGACCATCCGGCGGTCGCCTGCGCGGCGAGGCTGCACATCGACGCCATGGCGGTGACCGGGTCGCGGTGGGTCTGGACGACCAGCGCGCCGGGATAGACCTCCATGATCGCGTCCAGGGCGAACAGGTGGCTGGGGTTCTTCAGCACCCACCGCCGGCCGGGGTCGCCCAGCCCGACGAGCTGGAGGATCCGCCGGTGCCGCTCATAGGCGGGCCTCCAGTCCTGTGCCGCCAGCCAGGCCGAGTACGCGGGCAGGTGGGCCAGGCACTCGAAGGAGACCGACCGCATCGACTGCTGGAGCAGCCGCCAGCACTCCTCGACCATGTCCGCCGACATGTAGTGCACGCCCATGAACTCCGGATGGCGCACGTGGTGCCGCTCGTACGCGGCCTGGGCGGCCCGATACTCCGGGTCGCCCGCCCAGGTCTCGCGCGGTGGCCTCGGCCGGGGCGAGTCGGTCAGCCACAGCTCCAGCCCCTGGTTGGCGGGGTCGGCGGTCAGCAGCCGGTGCAGGGCGGTGGTGCCGGTGCGCGGCAGGCCGGTGACGAAGATCGGCCGCTCGACGTGCACGGCCGCGTGCTCCGGGTGCCGCCGCCACGCCTCCTCGCACCGCAGCCGGGCGGTCAGCGCGCCGCGCAGCATCGCGCGGGCCGCCCGGGCGCCCTGCGGGGTGAGCGCCGCGTCCCGGGCGTACGACTCGAGCAGGACGCCGAGGCCGTCGCGGTAGGGGTCGTCACCGAAGCCGGTCAGGCCGGTGGCGCGGCTCGCCCAGGCGTGCAGGTCCTCGATCGTGCCGACGCCGTCGCGTCCCGTGCTCATCGGTCGCCCTCCACAGGCTGATCGGAACTGCTCAGTGGTGCCATTCGCCGCAGTTGACGTCGAGGCACTGGCCGGTGATCGCCCGCGCGAGCGGGGACAGCAGGAACACCGCGGCGTCGGCGATCTCGTCGGGTTCGGGCAGCCTGCGCAGGTCGAGCGTGGCGGCGGTCTCGTCGTACACCTGCCGTGCGGGGACGCCGCGCCGCCGAGCCAGGGCGTCGAAGTACCGCTTCAGGTTGTCCGCCCAGATGTAGCCGGGCGCGACGCTGTTGACCCGCACACCGCGCGGCCCGAGCTCGGTCGCCAGGCTCTGGGCGAGGGCGAGCAGGCTCGCCTTGGCCATCTTGTACACGCCGAAGGTGCGCCGCGAGTGCCGCAGCACCGCCGAGTTGATCATCACGACCGAGCCCGCGTGCTCGGCGAGCGCCGGTGCGAAGAGCTGGGTGAGCCGCAACGCGGCGAGCACGTTGGTCTCGAAGGCGGCGCGCACCGCGTCGAGGTCCACGTCGACGAGGTCCGTCATCGGCGGCATCGCGAAGGCGTTGTTGACCAGGCCGTCGACCCGGCCGCAGGTCTCCAGCGCCGTCGCGACCAGCCGCCGCCGCGACGCCTCGTCGGTGACGTCGGCCTGCACCGGCACGGCGCGGCGGCCGAGCCGCGCGACCTCCTCGGCCACCGCGGCCAGCCGCTCCTCGTGGCGAGCGGCCAGCACCACGTCGGCCCCGGCCGCCGCGCACCGCAGCGCCAGGCCGCGCCCCAGCCCCGGCCCGACCCCCGAGATGACGACGACCCGGTCCTTCAGCGGCATCAGCCCAGCATCCTTCGGGCGACGGCGGTCTGCCGGGCGGCGATCCGGGCCGCCCACTCCCCCGGGCCCACCCGCTGCCGGTCGTGGTAGGGCAGCTTGGACGGCAGGTCCTCGAACCGCATCACCTCCACCTCGGGGCCGTCTTCGGGCCCGAGCGGGCGGGTGAGCCGCTGCCAGCGGATCTGCAGGTAGCCGCGGCGGTGCCCGGTGCGTTCGAGCCAGTTGGCGAGCCCGGGGTCGCGCTCGCCGATCACGTAACGGATCTTCCCGTCGGGGTCGTGGCGGGCCTGGTCGGCGGTGAGGCTGGTCTGGTGGTTGATGTAGTCCAGCGAGACGTACCACATGCTGCCGAGCTGGAACCCCTGGTAGGGCGCGACGTCGCGGCCCGCCGCGGGCACGGTGACGACCATGACCTGGTCGTCGTCGAGGTCGTAGTGTCCGACGGAGGAGTACTGCGTCGCGAGGCCGCCCGGCGTCGGCCGCGGCTCGGTCATCGTGTTGACCGGCAGCGTGAGGTAGTGCCGCTCCGGGAACGCGAGGAACGTCCGCAGCCGCCCCAGCAGCATCCTCGCGGCCACCTCGTAGCGCCTGGCCTGCGTGTCCGTGTCCGGGGGCGGGGGCGCCGACCCGAGCGTGTCGGCGCGGTGGATGCGGATCTCGCCGGGCCGCTCGGCGCCCCAGTCGGAGAAGACCTCGCGCACGATCAGCATCGCCGCGCCGGGCCCCAGCGTGAAGCGGGCCCCTGAGCCGGGCGGGCCGAAGCGCAGCTCGTACGACCCGTCCTGAGCGATCTCGATGTCGCGGTCGTCGAAGGCGGTGAGGCTGTCGGGCGACCGCGCGGGCGAGTAGTCGCCGTTGAGCACCTGGAAGCTCAGGTCGGCCGTGGTGCCGCGGCGGCCGGTGACCACGTATTCGGCGTCGTCGCGGATGTAGGCGTGGAAGTAGAGCGTGTCGGGGTTGTCCAGGCCGAGCTTGGCGTACGGGCCGGTGGAGGCGGCGAAGAAGGGGAAGTCGCGGTCGTAGGCCCACGTCATGTGCAACGCCGCCTTGATGCCGCCCGCCAGGTAGTCGAGGCCCTCGGCCAGGTCCTGCTCGGTGCGCACGTGCGGCGCGGAGCGGATGAGCTCCTCGGCCTCGGCGATCGCCCGGGCGAACGGTTCCGTGGCCATCGGACTCCCTCGGATACGCGGTACAAATATGTACCGAAGCGGTAGGCTTTTCCCACCGCGAGAGTAGAACTCGTTCTAGGAGTGGTCAATGGCGGTGACACGCCGCTCTCCGCCCGCCCGGCGGGTGGTCGCCGTGCTCGACCATCTGGTCGCGGCGGGCGGCCGCGGGCTCGGCCTGTCCGCGCTCGCCCGCGAGCTGGGCATCAGCAAGCCCACGTGCCTGGGCATCCTCACCGAACTGGTCGCCGCCGGCTATCTCGTACGCGACCCCGCCACCCTGACGTACGGCCTCGGTCCCGCGCTGATCGCGGCGGGGAGGGCGGCGCGGCGCGGTTTCCTGGCCGGCGACGCGGCCCGGCGGCACCTGGAGCCGCTGGCCGAGCGCTATCACGCCACCTGCACCGCCTCGGCCGTCGTCGGGGACGAGATCATGGTCCTCGACGCGGTCGTCCCGCCCGGCGAGCCGCCGGTCAGGGTGGGCGAACGCTACCCGTTCGCACCGCCCGTCGGGCTGATGTACGTGCTGTGGGGACCCGACCGGGAGCTGGAGCGCTGGCTGGCCAGGGAGCCGACGCTGCCGGTGCGCATGGACCGCGAGCACCTGCGCGCGGTCGTCGAGCAATGCCGGGCGGCGGGCTATCTCGTGGAGAGCCTCACCCCGGCGGGGATGCGGCTGCACTCCCTGATGGCGGGGGTGGCGGCGTACGAGCTGCCGCGGGAGGTGCGCGCCCTGGTCGGCGAGATGGTGTCGAGCCTGGGCGAGCGCGTCTACCTCGGCGCGGGCCTCAACCCGCGCAGGAAGCATCCCGTCAACCTCGTCGCCGCGCCCGCCTACGGCCCCGGCGGCGAGCAGGAACTCGTTCTCACCCTGCACGTCGGCGCCGCCGTCACCGGCGCCGAGATCGCCCGGCGCGGCGCCGCACTGGTGGCCGCGGCCGACGCCGTCACCGCGGAACTCGGCGGTGCGGTCCCCGGCGGAACGGCGGCGCGACCCGCCTCCGGGAAGGTCAGGACGCGACCCAGCGGTTCGCGGTGAACCGCAGGCTGGGCAGGTCGTCGAGGGACACCGTGTACTCGTACGTCCGGCGGTAGCCGGTGCCGCTGATCCGCCAGCGCCCGTCGGAGCAGCGCCGGTAGGTGTCCTCGTAGTAGGCGGATCCGCGGATCATCAGCCGGTGGCGCGGAATCAGCACGGTGTCGTCGAGGCACCAGGTGCCCCTCGCGTCGTCGCCGTCGATCTCGATCTCGGGGTGACCGGCGAGGTGCGTCGTGATCACCCCCGGCCCCAGGCTGGCGCGCATGTAGCCGACGATGGCCTCGCGCCCGTCGAACCGCAGCGGGTCGCCGGCGACCGGATTGTCGTAGGCCGCCACCGCGTCGCCGGTGAGCGTGTCGGCGAAGTCGTCCCAGCGCTTGAGGTCCAGGCAGCGCAGGTAGCGATACTTGGTCTGGCGGATCTCCTCCAGCGCGATCAGATCCATGCGCCCCAGCATGCGACAGCGCGGAACAGCTGGCAAGAACGCGTTCTACCTACGCCTCGGCCGCTCGAAGGGCCGGCCTCACGGCGAGGGCGACACGCCGCTCGCGGCGACGGCAGCCGCGACGGGCAGCATTTGCCGGACTCCCTAGACGACCTTGGCGATCACCGCCTCGGCGAAGCGCTCCAGGTGCTCGATCTTCCGGCTCAGCGGCTCGGTGTCGGGCCCCTTCACGTACGGCCTGCGGAAGCCGACGATCACGTCGGTTACGCCCTTGTCGGCCAGCCGCTTCACGCCGTCCACGCTGTAGGCGTCGGGGGAGATCACGTGGATCTCGAAGGGCCGGTCGGCGGTGCCCTCCTCGACGCGCAGCGCGGCGAGCCTGGCGAGCAGCGCGTCCAGTCCCGCCGGGTCTCCCCCGCCGTGCATCCAGCCGTCCCCGAGCCTGGCGGCGCGGCGCAGCGCCCCCTCGCTGTGCCCGCCGACCAGGATGGGGATCGGCTCGGCTGGCACCGGGGACATCTTGACCGCCGGCAGGTCGTAGAACTCGCCGTGGTATTCGAAGTAGCCGCCGCGCGTCAGGCCGCGGACGATCTCGACGGCCTCGTCCATGCGCCTGCCCCGCCGCGCCCACGGCACGCCCGTCACGGCGTAGTCCTCCGGCCAGGGGCTCAGCCCGACGCCGAGGCCGAGCCGGCCTCCGGTGAGCCAGGCGACGGAGGCGGCCTGCTTGGCCACCAGCACCGGGGGACGCACCGTGAGCTTGAGGACGAACGGCGTGAACCGGATCGCCGACGTCACCGCCCCCATCGCCGCGATGAGGACGAACGTCTCGATGAAGCTCTTGTCCTCCAGGAACTCGCGGTCTCCGTCCGCCGTGTACGGATACCGCGCGTCCGACTCCCGGGGATAGACCAGGGAGTCGGCCACGCTCATGCTCGCGTACCCCGCCGCCTCCGCGGCCTGGGCGAGCGGCAGGTAGTACGACGGGTCGGTCATGGCCTCGGCGTAGGTGAAACGCATACCCCGGAGCGTACGAGAACGCGTTCTATTTTTGAATGCCCCGCTCGGCCTTTCCTCTCCGCCCGGCGCGGCGGCGGACCAGCACGACGAAGTCGGCCGCGGCGACGATCCCGAGCACGGTCGCGACGACCGCCGGCACGACCAGCCCCGCCGCGTACCCCGTGATCGCGATGAAGCCGCAGACGACCAGCCCGAAGGCGGCCAGCACCATCCGCAGGCCGAGGGCGCTGCGCGGCGGTTCGGACGTCGGGGAGAACACCGACCAGAACCGGTCGCGCGGCGACGAGGAGCCTGGCGGAGAGCCGGTCCGCCCGTGGTGGCGCTTCTCCATGCCGTCACCTCCCTCCCACACATCGAGCCCTACCCACTCGGGCCCACACCAGGTGCGGTCCCGGCGCTCCACGGCGACGCGTTCACCGCACCGGGGGACATCTGACATTGCCGATTGTCGGATCAGACAGTCAAAACCGGCACTTGTGTCCCTAGGATGGTCGTCGTCCCATGCGATGGACCGACCCGAGCAGTGGAGGGCAGAGCGTGCACGAGGAGCAGGCTCCCGCGTGGGTGGTGGACCCCGGCACGCCGAGCGTGGCCCGGATGTACGACTACTACCTGGGGGGCAAGGACAATTTCGCGGCCGACCGCGAGGCCGCCGAGAAGATCATATCGATCCTGCCCAACGCCCGCGAGGTCGCCCGCACCAACCGCGCCTTCCTCGTGCGGGCCGTGCGGCACCTGGCGCGCTCGGGCATCCGGCAGTTCCTCGACATCGGCACCGGGCTGCCGACGCAGGAGAACGTCCACCAGGTGGCGCAGGCCGAGGCGCCGGAGTCCCGGGTCGTCTACGTCGACAACGACCCGATCGTGCTCGCCCACGCACGCGCCCTGCTCGCCGACAACCCCCGATCGATCGTGATCGACGGCGACATGCGGAAACCGGAGTCGATCCTCGGTCACCCCGGCGTCCTCACCCACCTCGACTTCACCCGGCCGGTCGCCTTGATCATGCTGGCCGTCCTCCACTTCGTGACCGACGACGCGGAGGCGGCGCGCGTCGTCGGCGCGTTCCGCGAGCCGCTCGCCCCGGGAAGCCACCTGGTGGTCTCCCACATCACCCAGGGCGACCTGGACGAGGACGCGGTCAGGCGGGGCAGGGACGTCTACACCGCGACCACCGCGGGCGGCATCGTGCCTCGCACCGCGGCCCAGGTCCGCGGCTTCCTCGACGGCCTCCACGTGCTGGAGCCCGGAGTCGTGCCGCTGGACCGGTGGCGGCCCGAGACCGTGGAGCACGAATGGCCCGGCGTGCCGGGAGGCGACATCCTGGGCGGAGTCGGCCTCGTTCCCGGCCCCTGACGTGCGTCACTCTCCGCTCAGGACCAGGATCAGGCCCCGGACGGAGCCGTCGTCCTCGTGGAGCGGCGCCAGTGTGACCGCGAGCCGGACGGGCCGGCCCCGGCGGTTGACGGCCTCGACGCTCGCCTGGTCTGCCTGACCACCCGCGACCGGGTCGCCGTCCAGCACGCGCCGCATCGCGGGCAGCAGCGGGTCGAGGGGCAGGCCGATGTCGAGTGAGGGCAGGTCACGGCCGTAGGCCTCGTCGGCGCGCAGCCCCCACAGTTCCTCCGCCCCCGGGCTCCACAGCAGCACCCGCATGTCCCGGTCGACGACGACGACCACGTCGCCGAGCGAGCGCACCACCGAGGCGACGAACTGGTTGGCCCGGTCGAGCTCCAGCGTCCGGGCGTTGAGGGTCTCGTTGATCTGCTGGAGCTCGTCGTTGCTGGACTGGAGCTCCTCGTTCATCGTCTCCAGTTCCTCGTTGGTCGACTGGAGCTCCTCGTTCGTGGTCTCCAGCTCCTCGTTGGTGGACTGGAGCTCCTCGTTCGTGGTCTCCAGCTCCTCGTTCAGCGACTGCAGTTCCTCGTACGCGTGCTCGAGCTCCTTGTTGGCCTGTTCGAGCTCGTCACGGAGCCGCCGATAACGGGTGACCTCGTGGAAGTTGATCGTGACGCCGACGAGTTCGCCCGTCCTGTCCATGAGCGGGACGACGGCGACGTCGAAGACGCCCGGCGCCTGCGTGCCGGGGCGCTGCCAGGCGACGTCGTGGAGCTCGACCGTACGCAGGTCCAGCTCGGCCTGCTCGATCAGCGACCTCAGCTCGACGGGCCGATAGGACACCTCGAGATCCTGGAACGGGCTGCCCACGTCGCGGGGCTGCAGGCCGAAAAGGATCTCGGCACGGGTGTTGAGCAGGGCGAGCCTGCCCGCCGCGTCGAGCGTGATCTGGGCGACCGGGCCGGAGGCGAGCGCCGCGCTCTGCAGCCGCGGAAGGCGCGTGTTCTCCTCCGCGTGCGCCGGCGGCGAGTTCCAGCCGATCCGCGCCCCGCCCACGGGCTGGGGGATCTTCCTGAACAGACGCACGCGCAGGTCCACCGGCTCGAACCTGTCGCCGTGGTTGAGCAGCATCTCCGCCTTGCCCAGGAACAGGTAGCCGGGGTCGGCGAGGGCGAAGTGGAACTTGCGGACGATGTTGAGCTGCGTCTCGGCGTTGAAGTACATCAGCGTGTTGCGCGCGAGCAGCAGGTCCACCCGGGAGATCGGGGCTTCCCGGGTGAGGTCGTTGCGGCCGAAGATGAGCTGACGGCGAAGGTCCCGGCGGAACGCGAACCCCGCGTCCACCGGCTCGAAGTACTTGTCCCTCAGCTCGGACGGCACGTCGGCGAGCTTGCGCTCGTCGTAGACCGCCGTACGGGCCACCTGCAGGGCCTTCTCGTCCAGGTCGGTGGCGTAGATCTTGACCCGCTCCCGGAACTCGTCCAGCCCCAGCTCCTCCGCCAGGGTGATGGCGAGGCTGTAGGCCTCCTCGCCGGTGGCGCACCCCGCGCTCCAGGCCCGGATCGCCCGGCCGCCGCCCTTGGCAGCGAGGATCGTGGGAATCGCCCTCTCACCCAGGACCCGCCAGGCCTGCGGGTCGCGGAAGAACCCGGTGACGTTGATGAGCAGACTGTCGAAGAGGATCGCGAACTCACCGGGCTCCAGCTCCAGATGGTCGCGGTACTCCCCCGTCGTCTCGAGCTTGAGCGCCTCCAGCCGCCGCGCGACCCTGCGCTGCAGCGTGCTGCGCTTGTACCCGGTGAAGTCGAACCCCCGGGTCTCCTTGAGCATCAACAGGAGGTCGTCGAACTCGCGTTCCTCGCTGGTGACCATGGGTCCACGCTATCGCCGCTCGTCGCCGTGGGTGACCTGGGCGGGTGCCTCGCGGCCGATCCGGCTCTGCAGGTGACGCAGGGTCTCGAGGGCGTCCCGGTCCCGCTCCGTCTGCTGCCGCAGGCGGCGTGCCACCAGGGCCTGCCCGCGCTCCTCGGCGTTGCCCAGCATCCGCGTCAGCAGCCGCAGCCGCTCCTCGATCCGCAGGATCGCCACCCAGAAGGCCCGCTCGACGGCCTCCGACTGCCCGTCGACCATGCTCTCCATCGACCAGGCGTGTCCCACCATGCACTGATAGTGCCCGTTCGGAGGCGACGCCACCTCGTACAGCGGTCCGTTGCAGTCGGGGCAGGTCAGGGCGCTGAACCGGCCGGGGGGCGGGCCGGGCACACCTGCGGAGAAGAACGCGTCCAACTCGTGCCGGAGCTTCCGATCGACCCCGGTCTCCCCGGTCTCCCCGGTCTCCCCGGTCTCCCTTGGAGGGGACGCGGTTCCTCCGCACTCCCGCGCGATCCATTGCGCGATCTCCCGTACGGAGGACACCATCGGCCGGCTCGTCGCGGCGACGGCCGCCCGCGGCATGCCGTCGAAAGGGGCCTCCTCGGGGTCCTGCACGGCCACCAGCCCGCCGCGGCGCTCCACCTCCGCGCATCCCCGTGCCCCGTCGTCGAGGGTCCCGCTCAGCATGACGGCGAGGGTCCGCGGCCCCGCGAAGGCCGCCGCGCTCAGGAACAGCGGATCGGCGGCCGGGCGATGCCCGTTGTGCCGGGGGCCCCGGGACAGCCGGACGTTCTCTCCGTCCACCAGCAGATGGAGATCGGGAGGGGCCACGTAGACGCGCCCGTGCAGCAGCGGCTCGCCGTCCTGCGCCGCCGCCGACCTCAGCGGCCCCGCGCGGTCGAGGATGCCCGGCAGGGCGCTGCCCGCCCGCGGCGAGATGTGGAGGACGACGAGCACGGCGGCCCGCAGGCCGGCCGGGAGGTTGCCGAGCAGCGTCCGCAGGGCCTCGATGCCTCCCGCGGAGGCGGCGACGACCACGACATCGCGCTGCAGGACCGCACCCACAAACGCCCCATATCCTGGATGTGCCGGAGTCATGCGGAGCGCTCGGAAGAGAAATTCGATCGCCCGCTGCCCGTCCCCCGCCTCGGACGGGGTAAGGAGGTCACCCATGGACCTGTGGGTGAATGTGACACAGCGTGAATCGGACTCCGCCGTGGTGTGCGTCAGCGGAGAGATGGACCTCTTCAGCTGCGCGAAGCTCGAAGGGGCCGTCGCGCCGCTGCTCGCGGACGGCTGCGTGCACCTGGTGCTCGACGCGGTCCGCCTGAAGTTCTGCGACCTCGCCGGGGTGCGCACGCTCGAGCGCGTGCACACCGCCGCCGCCTCGGCCTCGGGAGGTCTCATCGTCTGGGCGAGCCGGCCCCTGGGCCGCCTGCTCGCTCTCCTGTGGCCGGAGGGACGGCCGGGACGCCCGACCGTCGTACGCGCCGCGCCCGTGGCGCCCCTGGAACGGCGGCTCGTGCTCCTGCCCGGCCGGTTCGAAGGGTCGGGCCGGCGCCCGGTGGCGCCGGTACGCTCCGGCGAGACGGCACGCCCGATAGCGGACTCGGGCGGCCGGGAGGCGCTGCTGGAGCACTCGCGGCTGCTGCGCGAGCAGGCCCGGACGCACATGGCGACCATGCGCGAGAGGGCGTGGTCGCTCTGCACGGGGCTGGCGGACGCCCAGGAGCGCCTCGCGGTCCTCCACAACGCGCTCGCGGAGCGGCCGTGTTCCGGCCTGTCCTGCGACGGTGACTCCCACCGGGTCAGGGCGGACGGCTTCCGCCGCCAGGCCGAGACGTTCGCCCGCCGCTGAGCGGTGCCTGTCGACCAGCGCCGCTCAACCCCGCGCCGATCAGCCCCGTGCCGCTCGACCCCTGCCGCTGAACCCCGTGCGGCGCGGCGCCGTCAGAGCGCCAGCGCGCGCTTCCGGGGCACGGCCCGGTGTGCCGTACGGCGCCGCATCTCCGCGAGCACCTCCAGGGGGCTGGCCAGGAGCCTGGAGAAGGCCAGCTCCCCGGCGCCGACCAGCGTGACGTCGTCGCCGAGCGCCGACACCCGCAGCCGCACCTGCTCGCGGGAGATCACCATGGCGTTCGCCTCCACCCTGCGGCCGACCTGCGCCGCCGAGCCCGGGTAGACGTCCCGCAGCATCCCTCCGAAGATCACCATGCCGGGGTTGAATAGGTTGATCAGGTTCGCGACGCCGATGCCCAGCCAGTCGCCGATCCGGTGCAGCGCCTCCTCGGCCGCCGCGTCCCCGCGTTCGGCGGCCTCGACCACGGCGCGTACGCCCTCGCGGCCGCTCAGCTCGCCCGAACGGCCCGCGGCGTCGATCAGTGCGTGCTCGCCGACCTCCGCCTCCAGGCAGCCGCGCGACCCGCACATGCAGGGCCGCCCGTCGTACGGGTTCACCATCATGTGCCCCAGCTCGCACCCGTAGCCGCCGTCGCCGCCGAGCAGCTTGCCGCCGACGATGATCCCGCCGCCCACACCGACGTCGCCGTGCAGGTAGATCAGGTTGTCGAAGCCGCGGCCCACGCCGCGGTCGCGCTCGGCCAGGGCGCCCAGATGGGCCTCGTTGCCCACGAGCACCGGCAGCCCCAGGCGGGAGCCGAGCTCGACGCCGAACGCCTGGTCCACCCACCCCAGGTAGGGCCCGTACCGCACCGTGCCGTCGTCGGGCCGGATCATGCCGCAGTAGGCCGCGCCGACGCCGACGCACACCGAGCCCGGCCGGGCGCCGCGCCGCAGCTCGCGGCCGAAGCCCGCGAGCACGCCGACGACGTCCTCCAGGTCCGCGCCGGTCCGGGGCCTGACCGCCTCCCGGCGGTCGAGGATCTCACCGCCCAGTCCCACCCGGGCGGCGACCAGGCGGTCGACGCGGACGTCGAAGGCCAGCACGTGCGCACGGTCGCGCTCCGGGCGGACCACGAGCGACGGCCGGCCCGCCCTGCCGGTGTCTCCGGGCAGCTCCTCGCTGACCAGGCCCGCCGCGGACAGCTCGGCGGTCAGCGCCATGATGGTGCTGCGGTTCAGGCCCATCCGGTCGGCCAGCTCGGAACGGGAGAGCGCGCCGGACAGGTGCACGTGCCGCAGCAGATCGCCGAGGTTGCGCCGGCGCATCTCCTCTTGGGACCGACCGGCTTTCGACATGGTGCGCAAATCCTGACGACTCGGAGGAGTTCCTCGTTGGCGGGCCGTGGACAGGAGGGCGGGGCCGCGGCCCCTTCCTCACCTTGAGATTACCAATGGAGGCGTCCGCGGCGGAGCCCCGCGTTCACCGACGGCCCCGCGCGCCCTGATCCCCCGACACCGCGCGCCCCCGGTCGCGTGCCGCCTGAAGGCCGGTCCGAAGGCCGGTCACCCGCCGGTCCGCGGAGACCGCCGCATGCCGGGACGCCGCTCCCGCACGGAGTGCCGCTCCCGTACGGGTCGCCGTGCCTCCGCGATTCACCGCCCCCGCACGGGTCGCCGCCCTCGCCTTGGGCGACGCCTGCGGGGCCGGAGCCGGCGATGCGCTCGCGTAGGGCGTGCCGAGCGCCTGCGCGATGTCACAGGCCCGGTTGCCCCTGCACATCGCGTTCTGGATGCCGGTCCCGCCGTTCGCGACATTGATGGTGATCTGCTGCGTCCCGCGGTTGGTCGTGGGACTCGATGCGGTGAGCCCGGGCTGGGCGGCGTCCCTGTCGGGCCGCGCGGGCCGGAGCCCGGACTCCTGGTGGCGTGGCTGGTGGCGTGGCGTCTCCCGCCCGTGGGTGCGTGTGGCCCCGGCGGCGGGTCCCACTGCGGCCAGCGCCGCCACGACCGACGCGCAGGCGAGGAGACCGAGGCCGATCTTCCTCATGGCCGTCCCGCCGTACCGCTGACACTTCATCGCGCGCTCCCGCCAGTCGCCGCCGCAATGCACCGGGCGGCTACTTTCCGCCCGGGCCTTTTCAGGCTAATGACCCGCCGGTTTCCCGCGCCCGGCGCGCGCGGCGTCTTACGGCATCATTGCCATATCAGTCAGCTCGACCCGCATTCGCGGAATTCACGGCCCGCGCGTATTCGAACGCGATCACCAGCCGTGGGAAGTGATGGGCATGTTCTGCCAGATCTTGCACTTCCTCGGGCCCGGGCCGCAGAAGGCGCCCTGGGTGCTGATGCGCCCGCCGTTCGTGATGCCGGTCTGCTGCTGGCCGATCATGAAGGTCGGGGCGAACACGCCGTTGAGATTCTGGTTGAACTTGCCGTTGCCCGACTTGAGCTGGCGGGCCGTGGCCGTCCCGCCCGCCGCCACCTGGCCCCCACCTCCGCCGTGGCCGGTGACCCTCATCGGAACACGACCGAGGGACTGCGCACCGGCGCTCGCCTCCGTGGCCGCGGCGCTCCACGCGATCGCGGCCACGAGAGCGGCCAGCGTCAGGCGACGGGCCGTCAGAGCCCGAAACGGTCGGGAGCGGGACGTGCAGCGGCGAGACATCGTGAAACGCACCTACCTACCAAGGCCATGCGGCAATGGGCTTTCGTCGCGGACATAAGCAACGTTGCCCTCATACCCCGCACCATGGCCTCAGCCCCGCGCATGCCAAGCGTGGCATGGATGATGACGCATTTTTTGTCGCTATGCCTTCTGAACGGACATCACACGTTCATGCCCTCAAATGCCACTATCGGCATAAATCCGGAATGACAAACATCTGTGCCGCGTCCGGGTCTCGGGCCGGTCGTCGCGGGGCTCATTCGCCGACGGCGTCGAGATAGACCCAGGCGCCTTCGTGGCGGACGAAGCGGCTCTGCTCACGCATCTCGCCGGGCTGTCCCCGAAAGTCGTACCGGGCGCGGAAGGTGACGGTGCCGTCGGTGTGGATCGGGCTACCGCCGGTGGCCGCCTCGATCTCCAGCCCGGTCCACCGCATGCCCCGGTCGAAATCGACCCGCGCCGGACGGGTGGAGGGGTGCCAGGTCCGCAGCAGGTACGCCTCGTCCTCGACCGCGAACGCGGAGAAGCGCGAGCGCATCAGCGCCTCGGCCGTCGGCGCGGACTGTCCCGCGTGGAACCGGCCGCAGCAGTCGCCGTAGACGGCGGGCAGGCCACAGGGACAGGGGTCTCCGGCGCGCGGCGCACGGCGGGAACGAGAGGTACGGCTCACCTCGCGAGGCTATCGCCCCCGGCCACCCCCACCATCTGGGCCGTCAGCTCGAAGGAGCGCTCGGCCGTGCCGATGGTGCGGCGGAAGGTGAGGCCCTCACGCTTGGCCAGGGCCGTGAGCCGGGGCACGCCTCCCGTTGAACCGTACGCAGGGCGGCCCGGCACGATGGCGTGCCCACGGTCGTGAAGAACAGGCACCGCAGGTCAGCGTCACCCCGTACCTCAAGTGCAACGAGCCAGGACAGCTGGTCCGGGTTCGCACACCGTCAGGTCGCGGCCCGCTCCCATCGGTTCAGTCGTTTCTGCCTGGCCTGAAATTCTGCCGTCGGCCGCGGACACGTAGGAATTGAAAGCCCGCAGCGTTCGAAAGGCCTGACGAGGATGACGCGTGAGTGAACAAGACGACCGGTCCCGGTTTGAGGCGGTGTACCGGCGAACCTATGAGCAGATCCTCGGATATGCCGTGCGGAGGTGTTCCTCTCCCGAGGACGCCGCCGACGTTGTGGCCGAGACCTATGTGATCGCCTGGCGGCGGATAACCGAGCTCCCGGACGGCGAGGCCGGCAAGCTCTGGCTGTACGGCGTGGCCCGGCGGGTCCTGGCCAACCACCGCCGAAGCGAGCGGCGCAGGCTCACCCGGCACACTGAACTCACCGACGAGATCGAACACCTTTATGCCGCCCCCTCCGACCACAGTGAGCAGCACGGCGTGGACGAAGCCATGGACATGCTCGCCGACAGCGATCGTGAAGTACTGGCCCTGACCCTCTGGGAGGGGCTCGACCCCGGCGAGATCGCCACAGTGCTGGACTGTTCCCGCAACGCCGCCCGTATCCGCCTGCACCGGGCACGCAAGCGCTTCGCCAAGGCTCTGGAGAAGACCCGCCCATCGGCCGTCGGTTTCGCAGCACGGCCGCTCATCGAGAAGGAGTCAGGGTGAACAACGACCAGATCTTCAAGGACCGGGCGCGAGTGCTGGATGAGGACCTGGCCGGCCGGGCGTCCACCGCGGGGGCGGACGCGCTGCTGGCGGAGATCGTCTCGCTGGAGCGCGTTCCGGCCCGCCGTCGGCTCCTGCTCTCTCCTGGCCGCGCTCTGCTCGGCCTGGCCGCGGCCGCCGCCGTGGTAGCGGTCATCGCCCCCACGATGCTGTCTGACAGCACGATCTCCGTCGGGCCTCGGCCCAGTACGTCGGTGTCCGCGACGGCCGAACCGACTGCTCGGCAGATCCTGCTCGCTGCTGCCGTCGCCGTGGAGAAGGCTCCTGCGAGCGGCGACTACTGGCGCATCGCGACCGTCAACCAGTGGATGTTGACCGACCCCACGCGCAGCTATGTACTCGAGGGCAGCCGGTCCCTTGAGACGTGGCTGGCGAAGCGGCCGGGGCTGCAGTACTGGCGCATCCGGCAGGATCTCGGCGTCAAGCCCGCGACCCCGCAAGACGAGGAGGCCTGGCGGGCCGCGGGGGCACCTACCAGCTGGCGATACCCCAAGAACATGAAGACGGAGAATCTGTTTTCCGTCCCGTCCAAGCCGCTGCAGGCGGCGGCAGGTGAGCGGACCGCCGAACGGCTTTACGGCAAGTGGAAGGGCTCGGCCGGTGACATGGCGGGGGACTCGATGACCTGGAAGGAGGTGCGCGCGATCCCGGGCGAACAGGACAAGCTCCGGAACTACCTGGAAGAGCGCATCGGTCGGCTGGAGCTGTCCGGCTCCGGGATGGACGTGAAGGAGGCGAGGGCGTACATCCTGCTGCGAGAATGCGTGGGCATCATCAGTGGCCTGCCGGCCTCGCCCGAGGTTCGTGCATCCGCCTACCGGATCCTCGCGTCTCTGCCCGGCATACGGGCCGAGGGGGAGATGACAGACCCGCTCGGCCGGCGCGGGCAGACGCTCACCTACCAGGAGGAAATAGAGCCGGGCCTGTTCACCCAAGTTCAGCTCGTGATCGATCCCAGCACCGGCCTGCTTCTCGCCGAGGTCAGGACGAACACAACCAAGCTCGCGAACGGACGGCAGGCGGAGCTGCGTGTCTCCACCTCCTACCAGGCGATCGGCTGGACCGACGAACGCCCAGAACTGCCCACGCATCGGAACTGAGTCGCTCACCAATCCCCGCGTGAGGGCCGGCAAAGGGGTCGGCGGCGTATCGTCTTCTTAGTGATCATCCGCCGCCGACGCTTGCCAAGGCTGTGGCGGACAAGTGGTTGGGCCGGTAAGCCGGCGGCGTCGAGTCCAGCAGGATCGAGAACTTGCGCGCCCTTGCCGGTCTTGTCGAGCCGTTCGTACTCCTGCAGGATCCGAGCTTTGTACGCCGCGGAGTACCGGCGGGCTGCCCTGACGGTGTGGCGGTCCTACCCCGCCAGTTTGTCCGGTGGGCCAGGACGGAGCCTCGGTTCGGCACGTACCACTCGTAGGCCAACCTGCGGTCGCCGGCCAGGCCATACTGAGCGCGACGCGCGGTCGGGTCGGTGACGGACAGCGAGGTCAGCCGCCCCGCTGGACCCACCGTGCTGGTCCAGCACTACGAGGTCGATTTCTAACCGGAGCGCCCGGTGCAGGAACGGCGTCGTTCTCCCGACCCTGCCGCTGCAGACGAACTGCCGGATCCTGCGGAAGTTGAGCCTGAGCAGCACATCGCCGTTGTGTCGACGATCAGCCGGTCTCCTCGCGCAGGCGCGTCTCCGCAGGTCAAGACCGCAGGTTGGGGGCCAGTGGGCAGTGACGCGCGATTCAGGCAGGGAAACGATCCACGCGCAGCACAGCGACCTCACCCTGCCGATCGAGCAGGACATAGGTCACGGAGATGTCTTGTAGTCCCAGACGTACATGTTGCGGTTGGGCTGAGCTTGCGGCCATTGTCGGAAGTCAGCTGGAGGACTTCGTAGATCTCCAGTAGGACATTGATCTTGGCGTCGGATAGGTCGTCGATTTGGGCTTCGGCAACGTCGCTGCCCATTCGTATGGCGTACACCTACGGCTGGACTCCGCGGCGGGCCAGTACCTCGGCCAGTGTCGGGCCAGCCGTACGCGCACCGGACTGCAGTTGCTCGGCCTCTCGGTGCATTCGGTGCCGGTCGGACGGATCAGCGTTGGCACGGGTGGCGATGCGCCACCACGCGGACAGGAAGTCATCCAGCGCCGCCAGGTTGACGACGGGCGCGTGGGTAATCTCTTCGAGTTCGGCGTCGAACGCGGCGACGTTGGCCGAGGGCAGGGCCGCGCGCACGGCGGTGAAGGTTCGCTCAATCTGCGGATGAGGACTGTCGTGCCGCTGGACGGTCATGACGACGCCCTACCTCCTGCCCGGCCGCCTTGTGCCATCTCAGCTTATCGAGCGGGCCGGACAGAACGCGGCACTCCCAGGATGCCCGTTCCACTTCCTTGGAAGTGGAACGTCTCCACGAGCTGGCGGCCCCACTGTTCCAGAGCTTGTATGCGGCCTTGGGCGGAAAGTCCCGATGAGCTGGCGCGAGATCGCTTTCGCCGTCATCTCCGGCCTGCTGATCAACGATCGTCCAGGCAAGCTTTTCAAGCTGCTGACGGCGCTGGCTTTCGTCTTCGTCGGCCTGGGCGCTCTATGCGCGCGTGCCTGCAGTCGCCTGGGCCCCTCTTCGCTCACGGCACGGTTGTTCCGGGACCACGATCGATTAGCACGTTCTCTGGGATGGACCAAAGACGCCACATGGTTACGGAGGGCCTATCGCGATCCACGGTTTGACGCACGGAAGGGCGGCGGCTGAGGCGGCATCGAATGTTCCGGCACGCAGGGTGCTGCGGGCGAATCTCCCTCACTGCACCGCGCCTCCCCGTACGCTGAGGGCGAGTTGCCGCAGGAACCTGACGCCCTACGCCTGACGAAACAGTGAGTCGCGACGGATACCGTCACCCACCATGAATACCTCATACGGATGGTCCGATCTCTTCCCGGAGGAAGAGCCGGCGGCCCAAGGCCCACACCAGCCGCCGTTACCACCGGGCCACGGTCTCCACCCCCCGGCCGACGAGTTGGAAGTCATTCGGCTCGAAGAGCGGTTGGGCGTGAACCTGCCGCCGAGCTATCGGCAGTTCCTCCTGTACTCCGACGGCTGGGGCGTCGAGGAGTACTCCCTGTGGCCGGTCGCGGAAGTCGGCTGGCTCCGTGACGTTGCGCCCTCAACCGTCGAAGCTTGGTCAGTGTCCACAGACGAAGTGCCCGATGACCTCTACTTCGTCTACGGAAAGGAGCAGAACAACCACGCCATCAGAATGGAATATCTGCCCGACACCCTCCTGGTCGGGCTCTGGGATGGGGACCTCCTTCTCAACCCCCACGTCATGACCCCTGACGGTGAGTGGGAGGCATGGCTTCTCGCGGCCTGGATGCCCGGCGCCGAGCGTCACAGGTCCTTCTGGGACCTCATGAAAGACCTTTGTACCCCTTGAGTCCTCCGGCGGCAGGGATGGTGTCCCGGCTGCACCTCTCCACACGGGCTGATGTGAGCCCGGTGAGCGCGGCACGCAGTCGTTCCTCACCCTGGCTCACCGAGCAGCGTGGTTGATCTCTGACACCAAACTCCGCCGAAGCGCCTCGGGCGGCGTGTTGGGACGGATCGGCTTTTCAGGGGCAGCTACCAGGGCGATTGGAGGTCATGCGCTAACCTCGGCCTCCCGATCCTCCCGACGCGGAAGCTGGGGCGCGAACACGGCCGCTCAGGGCGATGAGCTGCGTGTTTACGGTGCGCCGGCCGAGGCCTCCTCGTGTGGTTTTTCTGGGAGCTCGTGTGGTGAGAGTGAAAGTGGATGAGACCGAAATCGCCGAACGTCGTATGCCGGTAGTCGCGCCGTCCGGGATAGAACGCCTGCGCGTCCCATGGCTCCTCGATGAAGTCGGCGGTCCGCTCCACCAGAGCGTTCAGCGCGGCGTCGGGCAGGTTCTTCATCTTCGCGAGCACTGCCGCGGCAAGGCGTACGCGGTAGGTCACGACCGCCGCGCCCGTGCCACCCGCTCCTCCCAGTCGGGCACGGCCTCCTCCAGGGCAACGAACTCGCCGACCCCCCGAGCCGCCTCCTGCGCGCGCTGTTCATAGTTGGGATCGGCGAATGCGATCGAGTTCAGCCACCACAGATTGAGAAGCTCGGGTAGCCGGTGGTACTCACCCGGCTCTCGGGCCGCCTCCCACGCCTCTCGATACTGCGCGAGAAAAACCGGCCGCCACCTCTCCGGTAGCGCCTGAAGAATCGTCTGCGGATCGAATCGCGGATCATGAACCGGCTGCCCGCTCATGCCTAAACCGTACCCGCCGCAGGCCGTCACGCTGAGGCGGATCCGTGGGCGGAGTCAAGCATGGGGCGGCTCACGCGGGGAACGGCCTCGGCCTCCAGGCGCTTACGAGAAGGACCGGGGTCACCTGGGCGGTGGTCGCGCAGAAGTCAGATGGCTCGGCGGCTCAGTCGCATCCGAGGCATCGGCTCGGGCCGGTGCCGCAGGACGGCCACCATGCGGTCCGGGTCGTCCAGCGACCTCCATACCTGCAGGTCCCGGTGGCTCAGCCAGCTGGCGACCTGGGCGGCGCCGGTCAGGCAGGCGGCTCCGGCGACCCGTAGCGCGGGTGCCTCGGCGGTGAGGTCACGCGGGCTCTCCCAGCGCCCGCGCCGCAGTTGTTGCAGGTAGCCGGGGAGCTCCGTCGCGATCTGGCGGCGGCCGGCCGCATCGAGCTGAGTGACCAGCCGGGCCGTGCCGTCGGCGTCGCGCGCCTGGATCCGTCCGAGAACCTCCGCCCACGGGCTCATGCCGTCTCCTCCCCTGCGTTGATCAGCTCATGGAGGCGGCGGGCCTCTTTGACGAAGGCGCTGCCGCCGGTCCGCTGCGCGACCGCGGCCAGCCGCGGGATCCGTAGGCGGACGCCGGTGAGGGACGCTGCGGTCGCGGCGACGATGAGCAGGTCGGTCATGCCGGTGCGAGGCCGCTCCCGCGCTTGAGGGAGGAGCTCGGCGAGCATGCGCGCGCCGGCGTCCCACACCTGGGCGTGCGCACCCGCCGCCAGGGCGTCCGCGAGCGCGGTGACGACACGGCCGAGCCTGACCATGTCAGCCGCGACGAGCACGGACAGGAATGCTCCGAGGTCGTCACCGTTCAGGTCGCCGCGGGCGGCGTGGACCAGCAGCGCGTCGACCGCGATGCCCCGCGCGCCGTCGTCCTCACAGCCGAGACCGTGGGCGAGCGCGGCGGTGGTCACCGCACCGACGGGCCCCTGCCCGCAGGCCAGCCGGTACAGCGGTGCCAGGTCGGCCCGGCGGGATTTGATCAGCGGGGGCAGCCGCGGCAGGATCCAGGCAGTGATCACCTCCCGGTGGGACGGCATGAGCAGGGGCCACCAGCCCATCGTCTGGGAGGCGAGGTTCACGGCATCGATGGCGCATATGCGTCGGACGAGGTCCGGCAGGTCATCTTCGCGAGGCCGCACGGCGGGGAAGATCCGCGTCACGATCGTGGCGGAGCCTTCATGAAGAGGCAGCCGCACAACCCGGTGGCCGATCACCGGGTCGGCGAGCCCGCCCCGCCGCAGCCACGCCGCCAGCTTTCGGCCCGCGGTCGATGTCAGCGTCTCGGCCCGGGTGACCGCCGCCGGGGGGATCGTCCGCGGTAGCCGCAGGAGGGCCTGCTGGAAGTCGGCATCCAGGGGCTCGGCGCAGGCCGCTTCCAGCCGCTCCATACGTTCGACCAGGGTCATCGGGTCGATGTGTCCGGACGTGACTGTGGGCGTGGCCAGCAGCACCGGCATGTCCGCGGTTTCGAGCTCGCGGACGATTTCCCGCAGGCGTGTCACGACGAGGATGTCGGGAGCCGGGTCCCAGTCGCGGAAGGGGTAGAACTGCACCAGGCCGCGGAGCCTTCTGCCGGCCTCGGGTGCTACCGCGGCGAGCACGGCGCGCATCGTCAGCAGATGCGGGTCGTCGTTCATCCCGCCGATGCCGTGGGCGGCGGACTCGACGTCGAACAGGAACGGCCGGCTCGCGCGGAGCACCGGCTCGACGACCGCGCGGACCGCCTCGCGGTCGCGGTGGACGAGCGTCACCAGCCCGGCGAGCAGCCGCTCGACCGTCAGCGGGTCCCGCGCGGTGACGGCCAGTTCGGCGAGTTCCTCGGGCGACTCGAAGACAGGGACCGGCTCAGCTTCCTCGGCAGGCGGGGCCGGCAGGGCGGCCGGCGCGGGGACCGGCCGCCCGTCCAGTCGGAAGGCCGGGGCCAGCCGGTCCCGCAGGTCGGCGGGCAGAGCGTCCGCCGCCGCGCGGACGGCTGCATGACCGTCTTCGTCCGAGTGGCCGGCCAGCCGTGTCGCCGCCGTGACGGCGCGTTCGGCGATGTCGCGGTGAGCGCTGCCGAAGGCCGCGGCAAGCGCTTGCAGAGCGGCGCCGGTTCTCTCCCGACTGCCGCGGGTGCCGGCCTGCGCCCAGGTGAGGGCCGCCCGCACGATTTTCTTCTCCGGACGGAACATCAGCGTCTTGGTCGCTTCGGCGAACAGCTCGTCCGAAAGCAGCCCGGCGTCGTCCGCGCGCCGCAGCTCGCTCACCGCGAGCTGAACGACCGGCCCCGGGGCGGTGGGCGCCAGCCGCGCCAGGTCCCTGACGGGGATCTCCTGTGGGCTCGGCCGCAGGGCGGCGTAGAGATCGGTGAACGGCCGGGTCTCACCGTCGAAGAACGCGCCTGCGCAGCCCTCCAGCAACGTGCTGCGCTCCAGGACGCCGTCGGCTGCCTGCAGCGCCACGGCGGCGGCCCATGCGGGAACCAGGTCTCCCGTTCCACGCAGCTGCGCGGCCAGGCCCCGGCTGCGTAGCAGGCTTCGGGCCAGATGACGGGTCAGCCGCTCATCGGTGACGTCGCCACCGGAGCCGGCCACGGCATGAAGCCAGCCGAGCACGAAGGCGGAATCGCCGGGCGGCTCGATGCCGGTCTCCGCCACCAGGCGGGCGGCCGGATACCACGCCGACAGCCGGTGCGCCCGTCCGCCGTCGGCCTCGTCCCTCCACACGTGCTCGTCCGCCAGTCGGCGGACGAGTTCCACGCGCCACCGCGTCGGCCGGCCGCGGACCACCCTGGCGATGCGGCGCGCGTCGTCCTCGTGCCCTTCGAACAACCACAGGTCGGGGCGGGTCAGCCAATATGCGACTTCGATCGCGTCGTCGAGACAGGCTGCGGCGGCGACACGCAGCGCGGGCGCCTGCGGGTCATGCGGAGGGCCGTCCCACCAGCGTCTCCCGAGCCCGCCCTGTGCGGCGAACGTCCGCAGGTGCCCGGCCAGCGCGCGTCTTGCCTCGTCATCCGCGCGCTCGAGCAGATCGGCGGCGCCTTCCGCATCTGCGGCCCTGATGCGGTCCGGCAACCCGCCCGGCTGCCCGGCTCGCCTCACGATCGCGGTCCAGAAGCTCATCGGCTCACCTGCTGCTGAAGGCGGCGGGCCTCCTGGACCAGCCGGCTGGATCCCCCGCGCGCCGCCACGTCGGCAAGCCCGGGAACGCCGGCGCGTTCCCCGCTGAGGGTGGCCGCCTTGACCGCGACCGCGAGCAACTCCCCCAGCCCGGCACGGGGCTTGTCCCCTGTGCAGGGAAGCAGGGGCGGCAGTGCCGTGAGGAGAACACGCCACACAGCCGCGTGCGCGCCCGCCGTCGTCGCCTCGTCCAGGGCGGCGGCGATCCGGTTGAGCTTGACCAGACCGGCGTCGACCAGCTGCGCGATGGCCTGGCCGAGATCGGCGGCGGGCAACTGCCCGCGCGCCGTCAGGGTGACGAGGGCGTCGACGGCCGCGCCCCGCTGTGCGGGGTGCTTGTTCCCCATCCCGATGGCGAGTGCGCTAGCAGTGGCCGCTCCGACCGGCCCGTCACCGTGGACCAGCGCCGCGAGGACCTCGCCCCCGCCTCGGGGGCTGTCGATGTCGAGGGTCAGGGTCTCCAGCAGGTGGGCGGCGACGACCTCCCTGTGAGAGGGCATGACGGCTGGCCACCACACCGTCTCCCCCACGTCGTACAAGGCCGTCGCCGGCCCCGTACAAAGCTCGGCGACGGGTTCGGGAACACCGGCCGGCGGCGCGATCCGGACGTACATCTCCCGCACGCTGATGTAGTGGTCCGCGCTGGTGTTCCAGTGCGCGTCCGGCCGCTGCGCCGTCTCCATGCCGACGGTCACCTCGGGGTCGGGCAGCCCGCCCCGCCGCAGCCACTCCGCCAGCGTCCGGGCCGCCCGTGAGGCCAGCCCCTCGGCCCGTACGGCGGACCGCGGGTCGATCTCGCGCGGCAGCCGCAACAGCGCCTGGTGGAAGTCGGCCGGCAGCGGCTCAGTACCCTCCAGCCGCTCCATCCGATCGAGCAGGGTTTCCGCATCGACGTGGCCGGTGGGGGCGGTCGGTGTGGCCAGCAGCACCGGCACGCTGCGGCCCGCCTCCAGCATCTCGACGACTTCGCGCAGCCGGCGCTGGACCAGCAGCTGGATCGCCGGCTCGTCGTAGGGGTGGTGGCGGTGGTAGTCCGCCAGCAGGGCCGACAGCTTCCTGCTGTCGGCGGGCGCGACGACCGCCAGCGCGCACCGCATCAGCAGCGCGTGCGTGTTCCGGCCGAAGCCGCTGATGCCGTATGTGTAGATGGTCGGGTCGAACGGCTGTCGCCAGTGCTTGTGCCACCACGACCGCAGTGCCTGCGCCACGGTGTCCCGGTCGCGGTGGGTCAGCTCGACCAGCGCGGCGAGTACGCGTTCGAACTGCGGCGGCTCGTCCGGCCACCGCAGCGCCTCAAGTTCCCAGGCCAGGTCCTCTGGCGAGGCGAGCACGGGCGGCAGGGCGGGCAGCGGGTTCACCGCCAGGGCGGCCGGCGCTACCGTCGGCGGATCGTCGGCCTCCACCGGACCGGCGACGGCCGCGATCTTCTCGCGCAGGTCGGCGGGCAGCCGGGAGGCCGCCGTACGGACCATGTCCAGGGCCGGGCCGGACGCGTGCGGAGCGAACTTGACCGCCAGCCGCACGGCCCGGTCCCACAGTGCGGGGGTGTCCTGGTCGAACACGGCCGCCAGCGCCGGCAGGGCGCCGTCGGCCCTGGACGGCGCGGCGCCGGCGATCCAGCGCAACGCGGCCGTGACGTACTTCTTCTCCGGCCGGAAGGTCAGCGCCGCGACGGCCTCGGCGAACGGCTCGTCGCCCAGCAGGCCCGCCTCGTCGAGTCGGCCCAGCTCCTCCAGCGCGAGCTGGACGAACGGCGACGAGGCCGACGGCAGCAGCCGGACGAACTCGACGGCGGGAATCTCCCCCGACTCGGGCCGCAAACCACGCCACAGCGTCACGAACGGGGCGATCTCGTCAGCCTCCCCGCCCGCCAGGAACCGTTCCACGCACCCGCCGACGAGCACCTGCCGCGGCACCCGGCCCTGTCCTGCGAGCGCGACCAGCGCGGCGACGACACCTCTGTCGCGATTCCAGTCGAGGTCCCAGGCCAACGCCTGGGCGACGCCCGTGGCCCGGAACACTCGGGGAAGCAGGTGACCGAGCAGCGGGTCCCCGGCGAGCGCGTCGCGCGTGCCCTGGTACATCGAGTGCCGCCTGACCAGCCGCCACAGCCAGCCGGTGGTGAACGCGTCGTTGTCCGGCGGCTCGATGCCCGTCTCCAGCACCAGGCCCGCGGCCAGATCCCATCCCGGCACACCGTTGTCCATCAGCCGTGACGCCGACCTCGACGGCGGGCGCAACCGCTCCACCAGGCGAACGGCCAGGTCCTCGCGCCATGCGGCCGGCCGGTCCCCGATCAGGGCCAGGATCCGGGCGGCGTCGGCCTCGGGCTCGCGCACCCAGCGCAGGTCTCGCCGGTTCAGCCACGCTGCGACCTGCGCAGCCCCGCTCAGGCACGCCGCCCCCGCGATTCGGAACGCGTCCGTCCGGTCCTGCACCCAGCGCTGGCCCTCCCACCCCTGGGCCAACCGCTCGGACAGATATCCCGGCAGCCGCTCGGCGACCGCCCGCCGACCCTGCTCGTCGAGCGTGGACAGGAACGGCGCCAGCTTCTTGCCGTCGCCCGCGTCGATGCGGGCGGCCACCTCCTTCCAGGGATTCATCGCGTGCCGCCCTTCGGGTCCGCCTGGGCCTGGTCGTGCACCTGCTGGGCGGCCAGCACGTGCTTGCACGGGCCACGGCTGCCCCGGAAGTCGGCGTACCAGGGGCACGTGCAGACCGGGCCGTCCGGGCTCAGCCGCACCCGTCGCTCCCCCACCACGGCAATGTCGGGTGTGGAGAATCGGACGGCTCCTCGTTTCACCAGGTCCCGGGCCGCCTTCAGCCGGGGGTTCATCGCCGCCACCCGGCCGGGGTCGTAGGGCAGTTCCCGGTGGAAGTGCGCCGCCTCGGCCACGTCGTAGCCGACCCGGCCCGCCGTACCGAGCTGGGTCAGCGCGGCACGGATCCGGTCCCTGGGCAGCCCGCACCGTTCCGCCAGCAGATCGGCGTCCAGGCGCGGCTCGAACGCCAGCATCGCACCGACCAGGTCGGCGTCCTCCTCCGCGTGCGCGGTGGCCAGGTCGTCCAGCACCGCGCCCTCCCCCGAAAACCCCCTTCGCGGCTCCGGCGACAGGGTCAACACGTAGCGCATGCCGGGCAGCTCCAGCTCCCAGGCGCTCGCGACCGCAAGCCCGTGCGCCGGGACGGCCGGGCCGTACACCCGCAGGCCGGTGGCGAAGCGCAGCAGGGGCAGCAGGGTGGCCAGCCGATCGGGGCCGGGAAGGCAGACCGCGCCCGCCGCCGGACGGGCCGACAGACGCAGCGACCTGCCGGCGGGCACCGCCCACAGCACCCCGCGCCTGGGCAGCGACCGCAGGAACCGCACCGCCTCCGACCCGGTCAACTCCGCGCGCAGGTCGAACCCCGAGGCGATGACCTGCACCTCGGCGAAGCCCCGCACCCACCGCGTCGGCAGCGGCACCTTCTTCTCCACCACCGGGCCCTCGAGCGTGGTGGCCACCAACTCCTCGGCGCCGACCCGCAGGTGCAGAGGGTCGTTCCCGCCGACCCGGACCAGCGCCCGCCGCAGCGGGTCGTTGACGTCCACATTGGTGGTACCGAGCTCGACGACTTCGCCGTCGAGGGCCTGCTGCAGGACATCCAGCCGGGCGTAGACGCCGCCGCAGGCGGAGAAGGACTCGAAGCGCAATCGGTCACCGTTGCACGTCACCACCGGATCACGAACGATCCCCGTGGGCCGGGCGTCGTAGTAGCGGGCCCTGGCCACGTCGGCGACCCCGAGCAGCCCAGCCGCCGCCGGCGCCGCCCGGGTCAGCAGGCCGCTGAAGAACGCGGGGTGGAAGGCCGGCCCGCTGGGGGTCACGCCCCCGGAGGTGGACAGGTCGAGCAGACCTGAGGACAGGTCGAGCCCGGAGGAACGCACATAGGAGTACGCCAGCACCGCATCAGCCATGGCCCGGGACGCTACAGATCATGACCGACATTCCGCCGATGCCTGACCTTTCGCTTGCGCCGGTCGGACGCCGATGTAGGGGTGTCGGTAAGAAACGCGTCACCAGGCCCAAACGAGCGCGTTCGCCCGGCTCCGCCATGCTGGCCCACAGGGGACAGAATGTGCATTTCGTAGGGTCCGTGCTCTCGGACGCGAAGCTCTGACCAGGCACAACGTGCACGCATGTACCTGGTGACAGCAGTCTTACCGACACTCCTACGTCGAGGGGCTCAAGACGTGGCCCGACTGGGAGGAGCTGTCAGCGGCGGCTCACTGACTGCGCTGACTGCTTGGCCTCCCGACTGTTCGACCCGCACGCCCCTCGGCGTCCGGACCGCGGTCAGCCACAGGCCGGTGAATACGGCGCAGGCCAGCGTTACCGCACCCGCCGCGAGGAAGGCGCTGTTGAGGCCGGATTCGAAGGAGGCGCCGCCGGACTCCCGCGTGTGGACGATCGCCCCGAGCACCGCCACGCCGAGCACCGCGCCGATCTGCCGGGTGGTGCTGCTGACGCCCGAGGCGAGACCGCCCTCCTGCGGGCTGACCGCCTGGATGGCGGCCCCGGTCAGCGGCGACATGGTGAGAGCGAACCCGATGCCGACGACCGCCAGCCGCCACCACACGTTCCCGTAGCCGGTATCGGCGTGGACGAAGCCCAGCGCCACCAACCCGAGCCCGGCCAGCGCCAGGCCGATGCCGACGACGACGCGGAAGCCGTACCTGGCCGCGAACCGGCCCGCGTACGGGCTGACGATCACCATGGCCAGCGAGGTGGGCAGGGTACGCAGCCCGGCGACCAGGATCGAAGTGCCCTGGACGTAGACGAAGAACTGCGAGAAGAAGAACGACGACCCCATCAGCGCGAACCCGACCACGACCATCGCCGTGTTGGACACCGTGAACAGCCGCTGACGAAACAGCCGCAGCGGCAGCATTGGCGTCGGCACACGACCCTCGACCACGACGAACGCGGCCAGGAGCACCAGGCCGGCGGCGAAGCTGCCCAGGATCACCGGCGAGGTCCAGCCTCGGGAACCGCCCTCGATCAGGCCGTAGGTCATAGCGCCTACGCCCGCGACGGACAGGACCGTGCCGGGAACGTCGATCGGCGGCGCGCTCGGGTTGCGGGATTCCCCCAGCGCGCGCAGCCCGGCCAGCAGCAGGACCGCCCCGATGGGCACGTTGACCAGGAAGATGGCGGGCCAGCCGAAGGACTCCACCAGGATCCCGCCCGCCAGCGGTCCGGCGGCCAGGCCGATGCCGCTGAACCCGGCCCACAACCCGATCGCTCTGACGCGCTCCCTCGGAGCGGGGTACGCGGCGGCGAGCAGCGCCAGTGAGGCGGGGCTCAGCGCCGCGGCCCCGACGCCCTGCAGCACCCGCCCGGCGATCAGCCAGCCGATCGAGGGCGCGAGCGAACACACCACCGACGCGGCCGTGAACACCACCACCCCGGCCAGGAACACCCGCCTGCGGCCGAACCGGTCGGCGAAGACGCCGCCCGACAGCAGCAGCATGGCCACCAGCAGCACGTAGGCGTCGACGATCCACTGCAGTCCGGTCAGCCCGGTGTGGAGCCCCTCCTGCATGTCGGGCAGGGCGGCGCCGACGATCGTGTTGTCGAGCAGCACCATGAACTGACCTGCGCAGGTCAGGGTGAGCAACGCTTTCACGTACATCTCTCCTAAAAGCAGTTTATGACTGCGTTAACGTAGCCCTTCAGGGGCTCTAACGCAAGTCTCGGCTGCGTTAAGGTGGGGGTATGGATGAGCAGGGACGGGCCAGGCGGCCCGGCGGGCGCAGCGCCCGAGTCCGCGCGGCAGTGCACCAGGCCGTTACCGACCTGGTCAGCGAGCGCGGCTACGGAAACTTCACCGTCGGCGACATCGCCGCCCGCGCGGGCGTGGCCGACACCAGCCTCTACCGCCGGTGGGGCAACCTCCAGGCCCTGCTCAGCGATGTGCTGCTGACCCGGCTCAACGCGCAGTCGCCGATGCCCGACACCGGCAGCCTGGCCGGCGACCTGCGGACCCACGCCGCCAACGTGGCCCGCGAGGTCACCGGACCCGACGGACTGGCGTTGGTGCGGCTGACCCTCGCGCTGTCAGGCGAGGGTCAGCAGGGCCTTCAGGCGCGCGACGAGCTCCTGGCCGACCGCACCAGGCAGTTGCAGGCCATGCTCGACCGCGCGCGCGGCCGCGGCGAGGACCCGCCTGACGTACTGGAGGTGCTGGACCATCTCCTGGCGCCGATCTACATGCGCGTCCTGTTCGGCGCGGGCCCGCTCACCCCTGACTACCTCGACGGGTTGGTCGACCGGTTGCTCGCCTGATCCAGTCCGTCGCGCTGTGGAATAGCCGCTACCTGTCGACCGCCGTCGACGAGCTACGCGCCCAGAGCGTCCTGGTCAAGGACGAGGACCTCGCCGGCCAGGCCCACCTCAACTGCCTGGGCCACTACGTCATCGCCTCCTCCGGCCCCACCCAAGGCCTGCGCGCGCTCGGGCAGATCCCCGATCTTCCCGACCTTAAGGGCGCCGAGGCGGGGAACGGGACCTGACCGCAAGGTCCGAGTCCGGCGCGTGTTCAGGCCCCACTCAATCAACGGAGACTGCCAGTGTCGCTGGCCGGTTGGGTGAGGAGGCCGGTGAGGGCGGCCTTCGCGATGGCCTCCGCCTCGGTGGGTGTGAGGGGGCGTAGCCGCTGACGAGGCGGAAGATGATGGAGCCGAACAGGGCGTCCTGGGCGACTTCCACTCGATGCCGGTGCGTAGTTCACCTCGTTGCACTCCGCGGTCGAAGCCGCCCGGCAGGTGCTGTTCGTCGTATCCCATCGCCAGGGCGGCGAGCAGGTACACGATCTCGAGGCGCCGGTGTCGCCGAATCGACGGCAAACGGGACGGCGTGATGCCCGGCAGGGCCCGTGGGCGGATCTCCGTGCGAGAGCGGGCTAGCTGGCCTGTCGCGGCCCGGAGCCACGGGATTCGCAGTCGGTCCAGGCAGGAGCGCACGGAACAGTGGGAGCGCCATGGTCGCCTCCCCCGCTTGGTGCGCCCCGCACACCCCGCCGACACCCACCCGATCCCCCGTTGACGGACGCCGCCACTGCGGCGTGCTCGAACGCGTCCTGCGCCGCCAATGTTCGAGCTGGCGGGCGACCCGCAGGAGGACGCAGCCCTGCTCGCCCGTTGGGAAGCGCGTTTCGTCCAGACCGAACGCCGCAGCGCGTAACTCGCAACGTGCGACAAGCCGGGCGGTTCGTCGGCGTCGGGCGCCTGGGACCGTCCGAGAACGTCTGCGCACGGGCTCATGCCGTCTCCCCTTCGCATCGATCAGCTCATGGAGGCGCCGAGTCTGTCCGAGAAGGCGCCGCCGACCCGCTGCGCGACCGGGATCAGTCGAGGGATCCGCAGGCGGGCTTCGATAAGGGAGGCGGCGGTCGCAGCGACGCCGAGCGCATCGGTGGTGCTGCTGCGAAGTCATCTCCACGCCGATAGAAGAGCTTGGCGAGCACGTCGGTGGGGGCTGGCGTCCTTCGTCCGCTGCCTGCGTTCGCGGAGCTGACCGAACTCCAGCGGCAGCCCGTACGCGCCCTGGCCGAACGACGCGGCGAACTGGTGCTGAGCCGACTTCATCAAACTCACGCGGACCTGAACCCGCCAGCGACGCTAGCCGACCCGACTACGTCGGCCTCAATATTCAGTCGCTCACGCACTGAACCGATCCAGCTTCCATGGAGGCTTTGATGTGCCTCCTGACGCACGGCTGAGCGAACCGCGCCGCCCGCCCCGCACGTCTACCGATCATGAGGATGCTTCCAGCCGCAGTGCTCATCGTGCTCGCGACGGCCTGTGGTTCCACCCGAGCTCCGGTCACTGCCGACGAGTTCGCGGACCGCGCCCATGAGGTCGCCGAACGCTGGCAGAGTTCGGCGGAGAGAGAGCCCTGGATCGTAGGGTTCGTCCCGCTGCGAAACCTGACCTTGGAGCCCGATTGGACACATATGCCCCGCTGGGTCGGACGGAGCATGATCAATAGCGCTTGGGAGCTGGAGACCGAGCTCCCCGCCGAAGTGCCCGACCCGGCCAAGCTGCGCTGGGCCGATGAGAGCACGCTAAGCGTGCCGGTGCTGACGGCCACAGCCGCCTACGCCGGGCTCAGCAAGCCCAAGCCCTTCGTCGACGAGAAGTGCCCGGCCAAGGGCTGCCGGCCACTACGCGTGATCGCAGTGGCGCGGGGCGAGGCCACGATGCCCAGCAGCCGGGGGGACGTGCAGGTACCGACGTGGGACTTCACCGTGAAGGGCGTACTGGAACCGTTCCGGCGGGTGGCGGTGGACCCGGCCGTTATGGGCGAACCGCCCCGGCCCCTGGACGATGGGATCCAGGAGGTGCACACCTACGAGGTGCGCACGCCGACTGAGCTCCAGTTGAGTTACATGCACGGCACTTGCGACACGACGTACGGCTCACGCGTCCACGAGACGCCCGAGGCAGTGGTCGTGGACGTCGACGTCCGGCGCGACGACAACGTGGAGGACTGCAACGATATGGGAAAGACGGACCGGATCGGCGTCACGCTGCGCGAGCCCTTGGGCCGCCGGGTGGTGCTGGACTCCAGCAGCGGGGTGCCCCTGCTGCCGCAGAGCGACATCCGCCTGGTCGAGTTCCAGAACTATGACCCGCGCCGCTCCTAGCTAGGCGACCAGCCGTGCCGTCGGCGTCGCGCGCCTGGATCCGTCCGAGAACCTCCGCCCGCGGGCTCATGCCGTCTCCTCCCCTGTGGTGATCAGCTCGTGAAGGCGGCGGGCCTCTTTGACGAAGGCGCTGCCGCCGGTCCGCTGCGCGACCGCGGCCAGCCGTGGGATCCGTAGGCGGGCGCCGGTGAGGGACGCTGCGGTCGCGGCGACGATGAGCAGGTTGGTCATGGGTCCGGGGTCGCTCCCGCGCCTGAGGGAGGAGCTTGGTGAGCATGCGCGCGGCGGCGTCCCGGACCTGTGCGTGCGTACCGGTTGCGAGGGCGTCCGCGAGCGCGGTGACGGCCGGCGAGCGACCCGCACCACCGGGATCATCAGCGTCGGCACCTCGTGCAGATGCTGGACCAGGTGGCTGAGGCTGCCCCGAATCCGTCCCCACTCCGACGAGGCGAAGCTCATCCAGGCTGGGAGCGGAGTTGTGCTCGTCGGGAGCGCCGGCCATGAGCCCGGCGCGCCAAATGTCGGCCGCAGCGACGAGGGCTCAGCGTTGTCCGGCCGGCTCACTGGAGCGGCACACAGACTGTGTCGCCACCCTGAGCGCCTGGCGATGGAGCGTGTCCAACCGTTCCTGCCTTGCCCCCGATCGAGTGGCCAGGGCCAGCTGCGCCGTACAAGCGATGGGTTTGTCCCGCAGTCGCTCGGTGTTCTTGAGCTCGTGAAGCAGGTCCGTGGTCAGCCGGTCGAGCCGCTCGCGGATCTGGCCAAGGTCGGGGCGCTTCGTGGGCGCTTCCTCAGGGTGAGCGGTCCAGCGAGCGAACAATCTCCTCTGTACGACCTTGCTCGCGGTGATCTGGTCCTGGAAGAACGCCACTGCCGCGTCCGGGTTCACCCCGGCAGCATCGGCCTGCTTCCTGACCTGCGCCAGCACCTGTTCCTCGCGCACCGGGTCTTCGATCGGCGAGTCGGTGCCGAACTTGGACGCCGCCACGTCATCACTCACGCGAATACGCTCGATGACAACGTCCGTCAAAGGGCCGAGCCTGCCAAGTGCGACTGAGCTGCTGACGGATCCGGCGTTCATCTGGGCACCCGTGGCCATGGCTTGAGGAGCGGTCGATACTGTCGCGGCCACCGACAATCCGGTGATCACAGCGCAGCGCGTCATCCTGTTTCGCAGGTTCAATCGTCTACCTCGATTGCATGTACGCAGGGAGTAAGCCCGGTTCAGGACCTGACCGGCAGGGGGATCGCGCGGAAGACGCCGTCCGGATCGAAACGGCGTTTCATGGTGAGCAGCCGCTCGGTGTTGGGACCGTAGGCGTGTGCGATCTGTGCGGCCTCGTCTTGCCCGAGCAGGTTGGGGTAGCCGCCCGGCAGCGCGTCGGGCTCGAGGGCGCTCGTCAGGCTGCCGGCCCAGGCGCGGTGGTCCGCCGTACGGGTGTCGTCAGGTTCCCACAGGGCGATGATCTCGATCATGAGGTGCGGGTCGCGGTTGCCGAATGCCGTCTCCGTCACGGGTACCCGTGCTGCGGCTCCGTGCAGGCTGTGCACGGATACGGCCGAATGGGGCGAGGTCAGGGTGGAGCCCGCGAGGCTCAGCATGTCACGTACTCCCGAGGTCGGTGACGGTACCGAACGAGTGCGGATCTCGACGTGCCGGCCGAAGGGGAACTGCGCTTCGATGCCCGCGAGCATCTCCGGCACGGTGGTGGGCGCGACTTGGGAGACGAGGGGCGTGCCAAGGGTGCCGAGCCGCGCCAGCGCGCGTTCTCCCGCCGCGGCGTCGTCGCCGCTCCAGGTCGGTGAGACAAACAGCACGGGCTTGCCATCCGGGCCGGCCAGGACTCCGAACTGCACGGTCAGCTCGTCCGCACTCTCAGCCAGGAAGTCCGGCAACCCGGCCAGTACGAGCCCGGCCTCGTCCCAGGGGAACAGCACCATGCCCGACAGCAGCGTGGGCACGGCGTGCAGGCGCACGCGCATCGAGGTGACGAGGCCGAAGTTCCCGCCGCCACCGCGCAGTGCCCAGAACAGGTCCGGCTCCCGCTCGGCGTCGGCGGTGACGACGGACCCGTCGGCGAGCACCACGTCAGCGGACAACAGGTTGTCCAGAGCGAGTCCGAAGCGGCCGCTGAGCGGTCCGTAGCCGCCACCGAGTGTCAGGCCCGCCATGCCCACGGAGCCGGCGGAACCGGTCGCGGCGGTCAGGCCGAAGGGCTGGGCGGCGCGGACGAGATCGGCGGCCGTGGCCCCGCCGGACACCTCGGCGACCTGCGCCACAGGATCCACCGTCACCCGGCGCAGGCCGGAAAGATCAATGGTCAGGCCGCCGTCGCTCAGTGACCTTCCGGCCCAGTCGTGGCCTCCGCCACGCACCGCCAGAGGTACCCCGGATTCCCGCGCGGCCAGCACGGCGGCCCGGGCCTCGGCCGGGTCGGCGCACCGGACGATGACGCCGGGGCGGGCGGACACGGCGCCGTTCCAGATGGTTCGGCCGGCGTCGTAGTCCGGCCCGGCGGTGGCCACTCGTCCCGCGCGGATGGTCCGCCGCAAGGTGTCGGTCAGCCGGCCGAGTTGTGGATGTGTCGTCGTGGACATGGGACCTCTATCTTGAGGTTGACAGTTTTACCGGGTGCTGCGGGCAGCGTCCTCGATCACGTGCGCCACCGTGCCGGGACGGCTGATCATCACAGCGTGGGAGGCGTCGACCTCCTCGGTACGCGCACCGGCGCGCTTGGACATGAAGCGCTGGACGCCGGGAGCGATCGCGTGGTCCTGGCGCGTGATCAGGCTCCAGGAGGGAATGGTGCGGAAAGCTTCCTCCACGCTGGCGTCGGAGACCGCCTTGGTGTTGGCGGGCCGCTGGACCGCCGCCAGATTGGTGGCTGTGGTCTTGTCGACGTCGCCGGCGAAGACTTCCCGGAAGTGGCCCGGATCGATGGACACCTCCGTACCGTCCGGGACGGCGGTCGAGACCAGCGGGATGGCCGGTGAGGACTTGGCTGCCAGCTCGCCCACCGTCTCACCCTTCGCAGGGATGAAACCGGCGATGTAGACCAGGGCCCTCACATCGGGGTCCGAGGCGGCGGAGTTGGTGATGACGGCACCGCCGTAGGAGTGGCCGACCAGCACCATGGGGCCGTCGATCATGGCCAGGTAGCTGGAAACGTAGGCCGTGTCGTTGGTGAGCCCCTGCAGAGGGTTGGCGATGGCACGTACCGGATAGCCGTCCTCGCGCAGTCGCTCCATCACCGACGACCAACTGGAGGAATCCGCCCACGCTCCATGGACGAGAACGATGGTCGGCTTCGGGGAAGCAGCAGCGGATGAAGATCCTTCAGCGGCCGCCATCGCCGCACCCGGCGTGGTGGCGGCCCCGAGCAGAGCGAGGGCGCCGGCGGCGAGCGCGACGCGACGGGAAATGCGAATTCTCATGATGTGACCTCTCAATGTTGTTGTTCGGCGAACGGCTGCGACGTTCCTGGACAGGTCCACACCCACGTGGTCCTGGCTCCGGCGGCCTACCGCCGGGCGCACAACGCACCGGAGCCGGCGACAGCGCGGTGACCGAGCACGAAAGCCGCCAGAGCCGCGTTCGCGGCGGGATGAGCGCTCAGCCGGACAGTCAGCGGCCGTAGGCTTCCAGCAGCCTCAGCCAGACCTCGCTGACGGTGGGGTAGGCCGGGATCGCGTGCCACAGCCGGTCCAGCGGAACCTCGCCGACCACAGCGATCGTCGCCGCGTGCAACAGCTCCGCGACGTCCGGGCCGGCGAGCGTGAAGCCGACGACCACTTTCCGGTCCTCGTCGACGACCATGCGGGCGTGGCCCCGGTACCCGTCCGCCTGCAAGGCGGACCCGGCGACGGCGCCCAGGTCGTAGTCGACGACCCGGATCCGCAGCCCGGCGGCTTCGGCGGCCGCCGCGGTCAGCCCCACCGAGGCGATCTCCGGATGGGTGAACACCACCTGGGGTACGGCACGCTCGTCGGCCGTCGCCGCGTGCCGCCCCCACCGGCCGTCCTCAACCGGTTCCCCCTTCGCGCGCGCCACGATGACGTCCCCCACGGCACGGGCCTGGTACTTGCCCTGGTGGGTCAGCAGAACGCGCCGGTTGACGTCGCCGGCGGCATAAAGCCACCCATCACCGATCGACGCCCCGTCGTCCCCGAGGACTCGCAAGGTGTCGTCAACCGTGAGCCAGGCACCCGGGGTCAAGCCGATGGTGTGCAATCCGATGTCCTGCGTGTTCGGCGTGCGGCCGATCGCGACGAGGAGTTCGTCGGCTTCGACCTGCCGGCCATCGGTGAGGGTGATGTGCACGGTTCCGTCGTCGGCGCGCTTCACGGCTGCGGCCTCCGCACCGCGGTGCACCGACACGCCGGCCTCCCGCAACGACTCGATGACCCGCTCTCCCACGAACGGCTCCGCGAGCGGCAGCACCCCGTCGCGGGCCAGCATCGTCACCGACGCGCCGAGATCGGCGAACGCGGTGGCCATCTCCGACGCCACCACGCCGCCGCCGATGATGGCGAGGCGGCGGGGGACCGCGGTCGCGGCGACCGCTTCCCGGCTCGTCCACGGTGCCGCCTCGCGCAGACCGGCGATGTCCGGGACCAGCGCGCCGCTTCCTGTCGCGATGACAACGGCGTGCCGCGCGGTCAACGATGTCCTGACGGCGTTGTCACTGGTCACCTCGACGGTCCGGGCGGACGTGATCCTCCCTTGTCCGCGGTACAGCGCGATCCCTGCCTGCTCGAGCCAGGCGACCTGCCCGTCGTCCTTCCAGTGCGAGGCGAAGGAGTCGCGACGGCTGAGGACCGCGGCCACGTCCAGCTCGCCCGTCACGGCCTCACGCGCGCCGGGCACCTGGCGGGCTGCCCGAAGCGCCGCCCCGCTGCGCAGCAACGCCTTGGTCGGCATGCAAGCCCAGTAGGAGCACTCACCTCCGACCAGCTCCCGCTCGACGATGGCGGCGCTCAAGCCGCCCCGCACCACCCGGTCGGCGACATTCTCCCCGACCGGACCCGCGCCGATGACGATGACGTCGTACGTTGCGGCGTCCATGTCAGTTCGCCTTGGCGGCGCGGCCGAGGCGCAGCGCCGAGACGAGGAAGAAGACACCGCCGAGGACCGCGTAACCGGCCACGTTGGTCAGCGACGCGTTCGGCGCGGAAGCCCCCATGACGAACGACGCCCCGGCCAGCACGGAGATGCCCCCGCTGAGGATCATCGGCCACTGGCCACCCATCTTGAGACGGCCGACACCCACGATCAGCTGAACGATCCCGGAAACGACCGCCCAGACACCCCACACGAGCAGGGCCCTCGGCGCACCGGACGTGGTGCCGGCGATGCCCAGGCCGATGGCGGCGAGAAGGCTGATGGCGATGTTCACGTACAGTCCGAGAGCCGGCCCGGTGGCACGGGACGAGCGAGCGTCCACGATCGCCGCGGCGACGTCGAACAAGGGGTAGAGGACGAGCAGGGCGATGCCGAGCGGGCCGAGCTGCCCCTTGGTGACGAACATCAAGGCCGCCCAGACGATGGCGAACGCGAACCGCACGAAGTAGAGCCGGCGCAGCGCCGCCGTGATCCTGGCGGCGGCGGGTGAGTCAACGGTCGTCATGGTGATCCTTCCGATGGTGTGATGTACGAACGAGACCGAACGTTCTATCCAGTGCAGCATCGCAACGAAACTCGGAGGTGTCAATACAGAACGTTCTATCTCGTCACTGGGAATCGCGACCGGCGGTCACCGACGGCCAGGGCCGCACGCGGCGGCTAACGGTAGACAGGCTTCAGCTGCTGGTGGTTAATGGGCGTCGTCGAGAATGACGGCGGCCGACCTGCCGCCGAGCTCCGGCACGTCACCGGGCGCAGGAGGGCTCCGCGGGTCGCGGCGACCTGCCGTCCCGCCGCGGTGGAACCGGAAGGCGACCGGTCAAAGGGGCCCGTCACCTCAGGCGGGCGTACCTCTTGAACGCGTGCGAGTCAACGGCCGGGCCAGGCTAGTTCGACGCGGAATCGATGCGAGACTGCAGGAGACCCTCGACCCCTTGGAGGAAGGTGTCGCAGATCTCCGCCGGGTCGGTCAGGCAGCCGGATACCATCGCGCCGTCCCGGAGCATCACGAAATACCGGCCCGCGGGTTCCGGCGGCGTCTTCCCGACTTGCGCGAGCAAGTCCGTGACGGTGTGCAGGAACCAGTCGCGGTGGGCGAGGACGGCTTTGTGCACGGGATGCTCGGGGTCCGGATATTCCGCGACGGCGTTGAGGAAAGCGCATCCGCGGAACTGGGCCGATCCGATGCCCTCGGCGATCGATTTGGCGATGGCCCGCAGGATGTCGGCCGCCGGCAGGCCGCTGGCCAGAGCTTCGCCGACCCGGTCGCGATCGGCCTGGTGGACTCCCTGCAGATACGCGACGACGAGGTCGTCCTTGCTGGGGAAGTGCCGGTAGAGCGTGGCACGGGTGACCTTCGCCTCCGCGACGATCCGGTCGATCCCGACGGAGTGCAGGCCTTCCGCGTAGAAGATCCGCGTGGCCGTGGCGAGCAGCCTTGATCGCGCTTCGGAGACGTGAACTCGAGTGTCGTGCACCACCATAACGGTATAGCAGATAGAACGGTCAGTATTCCATGCCGCGCAGCCAGGACGCCGCCCCGGTGCCACTGCCCCACCGGAGCGATTCGGCCGGGCTGACGATCCACACCAGCCCGGCCACCGGCGTCAACCGACGGTCGCGTCCACGGTCACCGGAATGTTGCCGCGGGTCGCATTGGAGTACGGGCAGATCGCATGGGCGGCGTCGACGAGCTGGTCGGCCACCGCCTGGTCCACACCGGACAGTTCGACATGCAGTGCGGCACTGAGACTGAACCCGCCTTCCGGTGTCGGGTGCACCTGCACCTCGGCGATGACCGCGGAGTCGGTGATCTCGGTCTTCTGCTGTGCCGCGACGGCCTTGAGCGCCGAGTGGAAGCACGAGGCCCAGCCCGCCGCGAACAGCTGCTCCGGGTTGGTCGCACCGCCGGGGCCGCCCATTTCCTTCGGGATCGCCAGGGAGATGTCGAGCAGGCCGTCGTCGCTTCTCGCCCGCCCTCCCGCCCTGCCGTCGCCGGTGGATGTGGCAATGCCGAGATAAAGGGGTTTGCTCATGGGTATCACGGTTCCTTTCCTTCACAGCGCAACAAGCGCCTACGGCGGAGCAGCGCGCGGCTGACTGCGGCGAGCCTCTGAAGCAGGGGCGAGACCGAACGTTCTATCCAGTACATCATGGTGCCAAGTTGCTTTTGACGTCAAGACCGAACGTTCTATCCAGTGCCGTATTCGTGGTCCTCGCAAGCCCCTCAGACGGGAAAGGTCCGCGCACGCGTCACCTTGCGCGAAGGGTCTCACCGGGTACGGCCTGCGGGACATACGGCGATTCCCCTCCCTGAGAAGCTGTCCCCAGGCATCAAGCCGATGGATCAGGGATCAAACAACCTCGCTGGGACAAAATGCTCTTCAAGCGCGAAGGGCGTCGATCAGGGCATCGACGGCGGCGAGCGCGGCGGCCGTGTCGAGTCCTGCGCGGGAGACCAGGGAAAGGCCCTGGACGGTGAACAGCAGCAGCTGCGCCTGGGCCTCGGGGGTGGCGGCCCGGGTGACCTCGCCGCTGGCCTGCGCGCGCCGCAGGGCGTCGGCGACGATCTGGGTGAAGCGGGCGTGCGAGCGGGCCACGATCTCGCGGGCCTCGTCATCCTGTGGAACAAGTTCGGCGGTGGTGTTGCCGATCATGCACCCTTGCGGAACGCCGACGTCGGAGGCGTACTCCTGCGCCCGGGCCGGGTTGGCGAGCACCTCGCGCAGCGCCGGCAGCACCGGCCCGGCCTCCAGCGCCGTGACCAGTTGACGCTCGTAGGTGTCCCAGTACAACTGGACCGCGGCTAGGTAGAACTGCCGCTTGTCGCCGAAAGCGCCGTACAGGCTGCCCCGCTCCAAGGTCAGCGCGTCGACGAGGTCCTGAACGGAGGTCGCTCCGTAGCCCCGGGACCAGAACAGCAGCAGCGCGCGCTCCAGGGCCTGGTCCTTGTCGAAGGCGCGGGGGCGCCCTGTCCGTGCCATACCCCCAGGTTACGACTTTTTGACCGCGTGCACAAAAGGTCGTACGGTGATGGCCGAGCGACTTTTTGAACGCTGGCATAGAAGTCGGTGCGCGTAGCGTGCGCCGGCGGACGAGAGGCAGGACCGGATGGACTTCAACGGAAAGACCGCGCTGATCACCGGATCGGGCGCCCTCGGCGGGCTGGGGCACGCGACAGCGAGGATCCTCGCCGCCGGCGGAGCCGACGTGATCATCACCGGCACCGACCCGGACCGCGGCGCCCAGGTCGTGGAAGACGTGCGAGAGAGCGCGGCCGGCTCCGCTGGCATCGTGCGCTTCATTCCCGCCGACCTCGCCGACCCGCAGGCCGTGCAGCGGCTGGCCGAGGACGCCGGGGCGGTGGACATCCTCGTCAACAACGCGGGCGTCGTCCCGTTCAGCGCGACCGCCGACCAGGACATCGCCGACTACGACGCCGCCTTCGCGGTCAACGTGCGCGCGCCGTTCGTCCTGGTCGCCCGGCTCGCGCCGAAGATGGCCGCCGGCGGGGGCGGAAGCATCGTCAACGTCAGCTCCACCGCGGCCGGCCTGGGCATGCCGCTGATGGCGGTCTACGGCGCCACCAAGGCAGCGCTTGAATCCCTGACCCGCACCTGGGCGGCCGAGTTCGCAGCCTCGAACGTGCGCGTCAACGCCGTGTCGCCCGGCCCGATGACCACCTCCAAGGTGGTGGCGGCCATGGGACCGGACCTCGGCGGCATGGGACTGACGACCGCGCTGAAGCGCACCGCCGACCCCGCCGAGGTCGCCCAGGTCATCGCCTTCGTCGCCAGCGACCAGGCAAGCTACATGACCGGTGCCGTCGTGGCCGCCGACGGAGGCCGTACCGCCATCTGACCCCGGACGCGCCGGCCAGGGCCCCGTCCGCAGTGAGGAAGCCGGCCTCTGGCGCGTGTCCCGAGATGGCGGGAATGGCCCGTCATCGTTGCCAGAACCACCGTTACGAGGACCACGCGCCTTGGCGCGAGTGAAGAGGAATGAGTTCAATGGGTCGTCTTGAGGGAAAGCACGCACTGATCACGGGCGGGACGAGCGGCATCGGGCTTGAGACCGCCCGCGAGTTCCTCGCCGAGGGAGCGACTGTCGCGATCACCGGCCGCTCGCGGGAACGGCTGGACGAGGCCGCACGGCAGCTGAACGGCCCGGTGCTACCCATCGTCAGCGACGCCGGCGACGTGCCCGGCCAGGCGGCACTCGCGACGCGGCTGCAGGAGGAGTGGCCGCAGCTCGACATCGTGATGAGCAACGCCGCCGACGTCACCCACCTCCCGATCGAGGAATGGACCGAGGAGGCATTCGACAGGCTCGTCGCCACCAACCTGAAGGGGCCGTTCTTCCTGATCAAGGCCCTGCTGCCGCTCTTTTCACGGCAAGCCTCGGTCATCCTCGTCGGCTCTGTCTCCGCTTTCATCGGGCACGAGAACGCGGCGGTCTACGGGGCCGCCAAGGCAGGCCTGCTGTCCTTTTCCCGCGGGCTGACCTATGAGCTGAAGGACCGGGGCATCCGGGTCAACGGGCTGAGCCCGGGGCCGACCCTCACGGACACGTTCAAGTCGCTTGGCCCCGAGCGACAGGCCGCCATCTACGACGAACTCCGGCAGACCGTTCCCCTCCATCGCATCGGCACCGCCACCGAGCTGGCGAAGGCGGCTGTCTACCTGGCCTCTGACGAGTCCGCCTACACCGCCGGCACCGTCCTGCGCGTCGATGGCGGCATCGGAGAACTCGCCTACTAGCTCAGCATGGCCGCCGCGCCCTCCTGGGTGCAGCGCCGGGACGAGCCCGTACGGCTGGCGCTCGGGACGGCCGGGACGCCGTTGTACGGAGGGGCCGGTATCGTCCCCGGCCCGGACGGCACGGTCATCCTGCCCGCCGACGGCCCCGCCTTCCACGTGTGGCGGCTCGGATAGGAATCGACGCCCATCGGCGGCCCGGCACTCCGTACGGGGCGGCCGAGACCGGCGGAAGCGCGCGGCCTGCCGTGTCGCGGCGACGAGGTCTCCGGCATCGGCGGTTCTTCGTGAACCGCCCGCCGGAGACCTCGCCGTTCAGCCGTCCCCGCCGTCGCCGGCGCGGGCCTCAGCCCGGCTCACCGGCCCCGGGTCGTCGCCCAGGTCGGCGCGTGCCGCGCAGAAGCGGCTCAGTTGTAGGGGTTGTCGTACGTGCCGGTGCTCTTGGTGCGCGTCTGGTACTGGCCGTTGCTGCCGAACCATCCTCCGGTCACGTCGAAGCGGACGTTGCGGACGGTGCTGCCGAAGTTCACCTCGCCGCTGTACAGGAACGCCTGCTGGCACCCGGCATAGGACGTGGTGCCGGTCTGGGTCGGCCAGGACGAGCTCGTCCCGTTGACGTTGATCAGGAAGTAGGGCGCGGGGTAGGCGTGCTGCCAGCACAGCCGCAGCGAGTAGCGGTACTTCGTGTTGCCGTCGTCGAACGCCACCGTGCCGTCCAGGAGGGCCAACTGCGTCGCGTTGCCGTCGTTGCTCACCAACTGCAGGTAAACCGGCTGGTCCGCGCCGTACGCCGCGTGCGCGGGGCTGAGCGGCAGGAGCGCGGCGGCCATCGCCGCGATGGCCATGGCGATCGACGTCGACAGGCGACGTCCTCGCGAGCGTGCGGTCAATTCACACCTCATCCGTTGCAGGAGTGCCGAGTGCCCGGAGGGTATTGCGAGATTCACGGACCGATCCAGCGCGGCGATCGCGGGGCTGGATCCGGTCAGGCGTTAAAAGACGCGCCCCAGGGGACCTTGGGAACGCCGTTCCGCCACAACCAGGACAGAGAGGGCGGCGAACCGGGTCGAAATCCCGCTGTGACCGCTGAATGTTTCACTGCGCGTCCGGGAGGACGAACCGGCCCCCGGCGATACTCCGCCGGGGGCCGGCCACAGGTCCGGCCGCGGTCAGCAGATCTTGTAGTCCTGCCTCGACGAGTTGTACGCGCAGGAGTCGACCAGTGCGCCGGAGGCGTTCCGCAGGAACGCCTTGTCCTTGGTCTGGTTCCAGATGTAGGCGAGCGTTCCCCCGCTCCTGCCCCAGTAGAGGGTGGTGGAGGTGTCCTTCCCCCGGCCGGTCCGCAGGGTGACCGTCTTCCCGGCTCCGAGAGTGAACGGGCCGAACGTGTAGACGTGGTCAGAGCGCTTCGTGTCGTCGCGGACGGTCCAGCCCTTGAGGCTGACGGCCTTCTTCGTCGTGTTCTTGATCTGCACGTACTCGCCGTTCAGGCTGCTGTTCGCGCCGAAGTCCGGCGAGCCGGGCGAGTCGTAGTAGATCTTGGTGATCCGTACGGCCGGGCCCGCCGCGTAGGCGGGCTGGGAGACGGCGACCACGCCGGCGGCCACCGCTGCGGCCGCCAGCAGAGATCGGGTACGCACAGGGATGCTCCTGAGTTGGGGGGACATGATCGATATCGATCATATTGACCACCCTTGACGCCGATGGACCGTTCCCGTCTCGGTTCGGCATCCGATGGAGCGTCCTGCGAAGGAGTCAGCGGGTCACCGGAAGATGCCGGTGTGGCCGAGGGAGTAGCGGCCCGGCTGCGGATACACGCACAGGCCGTGCGGCCCGGCGCCGACGGGGATGGTCCGGACGACCCTGCCGTCCCGGGTGTCGAAGACGTAGACGACGCCGTGGTAGCGGCCGCTGAGCCACAGCTTGGTGCCGTCGGCCGACACGCCGCCCATGTCGGGCGAGCCGCCCCCGGGGATCCGCCAGACGTCCACCACCTTCCGCTTCCGGAACGACACGACCGACACCGACCCCTCGCCCCGGTTGGACACGTACAGACGGCGCGAGTCCCGGCTCACGTACAGGCCGTGCGCGCCCCGGCCGGTCGGCAGGAACCGCATGACCTTGTACGTCGCCGCGTCCACCAGCCACACCCCGTGCCGTTCCATGTCGGCGACGTAGAAGACGGTGCCGTCGGGCGACAGCTTCACGTCCTGTGGCATGCTCATGTGGCCCAGGTGGATGTGCCGGATCACGCTCGGCGTGCGCCAGTCGAGCACGACCAGGTCGCCGCTGAACTCGCAGCTCGCGAGGAACACCGAGCCGTCGGCGGTGAAGTCGCCGTGGTTGATGCCCCGGCACGGCAGCGACAGCGAGCGCAGCAGCTTCATGCTGTGCGGGTCGCGCAGGTCGAGCTGGTTGTTGCGCTCCGCCATGACCAGCGCGTACGTGCCGTCCGGCGAGAAGTACAGGTTGTAGGGATCCTCCACGGGCACCGGGCGGCCCGGCCTGCCCGTGCGGGGGTCGATGGGGGTCAGGGAGTTGCCCCGGTTGTTGTTCACCCACAGCGTCTTGAGGTCCCAGGACGGCACGACGTGCTGCGGCAGCGCCCCCACCGTGAAGTGCCGCACGATCCGGTAGGTCTCCGGGTCGATGACGTCGACCGTGCCGCTCTCGCTGTTGGGCACGTACACGAGGGAGCGGAAGCCCTTGACGACGGGGCTGAGCATCCCCGGCCGGTCGGCCGCGTAGACGTCGACCTGACCCCGGCTCCGCGCCTGGAGCGACGCGGCCGCGTCCGGTGACGGCGGAACGGACGCCGGCCGGGTACTCGTGACCCGCGACGGCGCGGCCGCCGGTGGCTCGGCACGCGGTCGCTCGGCACGCGGCGCGGACGGCTGCGCCGCACAACCGGCCAGGGCGAACCCTCCGAGCATCATCAGCACCACGGTCACGGCACCGGTTCCACGCGCTCGTCCCACGCCTGCCCCTTCGTCGCGGCGGGCTGCGGCCCGGCCGGCCCCCGTACGGTCACGACGACCGGCCGCGTACGCGCGCGGGAGCGGCGCGGTGCGACGGGTCGGCGAGACGCTAACGCCCGCCGAGGGTGCTCCGAGGGCGGCTTTGCCGGCTCTTGCACGCGTGCTTCACGCGCTCTTGCGCGTCTGCTTCTGCGCGCTCCCGCGCGATCGCTTTTGCGCGCTCTCGCGCGACCCCTTCTCCGTCGCCGACGCCGGCCGCCCCGCACTCACGCTCGCGGAACGCCGGCCCGCGCCCGGCCCCGGGCATGTACGACAGGGCGGGAGAGGACGTACGCGGCCCCGGCCGGCGCCGCCGTCAGAGCGGCGGCCCACCACCAACGCGATCTCCACGACACGTGGCGACACGGTAGCGGCCCCGCCGGCAGCGGACACCTGCCGCCGCCGGCTCCCGGGACCGGGCGCCTCAGCGAGCGGCTCCCTGCGCCACGGCGTCGAGCAGTGCGTCCACCGCCTTCCGGTCGGGCAGCGAGGGGCTGGCGCCGGGCAGGGTGGTCGCCAGGGCTCCGGCGGCCATCCCCCGGCGGATGGCCGTCGCGGTGTCGAGGCCGGCCGCGAGGGCCGCGCCGAGGGAGCCGGTGAAGGCGTCGCCCGCCGCGGTGGTGTCCACGGGGGTGACGGGATAGGCAGGGAAGTGCCGGGTGCCCTCGGGGGTGACCGACAGGGCGCCGGCCGATCCGAGCGTGATGAGCGCGTGCCGCACGCCGCGGTCGAGGAACCAGGCCGCGGCCCGCTCGGCGGACGCGACGTCGACGACCTCCACCCCGGTCAGCGCGGCGGCCTCGCTCTCGTTGGGGGTGACGACGGCGACGTGCGGCCAGACGCGGTCGGGCAGCGGCTGCGCGGGCGCGGGGTCGAGCACCACGGTCAGCCCGGCCCGCGCGCCTGCCTCGGCCGCGTGACAGGCGACCTCGGCGGGGATCTCGAGCTGGAGGAGAAGCACGCTCGCCTTGCCGCGCACGGCCCGGATGCTCTCGTCCACCATCTCGGCGCTGAGGTCGGCGTTGGCGAGAGGAGTCATCACGATGTCGTTCTCGCCCGACGCGTCCACCCTGATGTGCGCGACGCCGGTGCGGTTGCCGACGGAGCGGACCTCCGTCAGCGCCACGCCGTGGGAGCGCAGCGCCGACGAGACGATCTCGCCGAACGGATCGGTGCCGACGCAGCCGACCAGCCAGGTGGGCGCTCCCGCGCGGGCGGCGGCGACCGCCTGGTTCGCGCCCTTCCCGCCCAGGACCAAGGTGACGTCGTCGCCGAGAACGGTCTCTCCCCGGCGCGGGAGGCGGCGGGTGAAGGCGGTGACATCCGCGGAGATGCTCCCGACGACGACGACACCTTTCGGTTCCATGGCGTTTCTCCTGTTTCAGGCTGTCAGTGCTACGGCGATGCTCAGGAGGCCCGGCCGAGCGTCTCGATCGCGCCGATCATGAGATCCCAGAACCGGTCGCGGTCCAGTCCGATCCCGACGTTCGCGTTGGGCTCCCAGTCCATGCGGTGGTGGAGGTCGGCCACGGTCGCTCCCCGGGTGTGCGGGCCGTCCAGCTCGATCCGCAGGCCCACCCGCTCGTACGTCAGGACCGTGGGATCGATGAGGTAGGCCACCGTGATCGGGTCGTGCAGCGGCGGAGCGGGGAACCCCCAGGTCTCGTGATAGGTCGAGCCGAAGAACGTGAGCAGTTCCACGCAGACGCGGGCGAGCGGGGTGCCGAGCCCTTCGATCCTGGCGAGCACGTCGGCGGTCACCAGCGCCTGGTGGCTGACGTTGAGCCCGACCCACGTCGTCGGCACGCCGCTGCCGAGCACCTCCGCCGCCGCCTCCGGATCGGCGTACACGTTGAACTCCGCGTACGGCGTGTGGTTGCCGCGATCGGTGGAGCCACCCATGATCACGACTTCCCTGATCCGCTCGCGGTCCTCCGGATGACGGCGGAGCAGCGTGGCGATGTTCGTCAGCGGGCCGATGGCCACCACGGTCACCGGCTCGGCGGCGGCCGCCAGCGTGTCGTGGATGAGGCCCACGCCGTGGCGGGGGTCGAGCGGGACGCTGGGCTCCCCGAACGCCGGGCCGTCCAGGCCGCTCTCCCCGTGCACGTAGTCGCCGATCTCCAGCGGCGCCGCGAGCGGGCGGTCGCAGCCGGCGGCGACCGGCACGTCGCTGACGCCGGCCAGGCTCAGCATCCGCCGCGCGTTGAGCGCGGTCTTCTCCACCGTCTGGTTCCCCGCGACCGTCGCGACCGCGCGCAGGTCGATCGCCGGGTTGGCCACCGCGAGCAGGATGGCCATGGCGTCGTCGTGCCCGGGGTCGCAGTCGAGGATCACCGGGATCGGCATGTCAGAGCTCCTTCGCGAGCCAGAGGACCGCCCGCGTGAACAGGGTGCGGTAGCCGTCCCAGGAGACGAACTCGTCCGGGCACCAGTGCGGGGCGATGTCGGAGGCCCAGGCGAGAGTGCGCCCGGCCCCGGCCTGCCGTACGGCGAGCAGGGGGTCGCCGGCGACGGTCGCGAGCAGCGTGGCGTCCTCGGGCACCGCGAACCGGTTGTATCCGAGCAGGTCGGGCCACTGGGCGGGAAGTCCGGCCACGATGGGGTGCGCGTCGTCGGCGAGCAGGCCGGGCACGCCCTGCGGGGTCTCGACACGGTCGTCGTAGCGGGAGATCCGGGCGGGGAGCACCCGCTCGACCGCCGTGCCTGCGAAGGCGGCCTTCGCCTCGAAGCCCTGGAAGCTCAGGTAGCCGCCGGCCATGGCGAGGCCCCCGCCCTGCTCCACCCAGTCGGCCAGCAGGTCGATACGGTTGACGGTCTTCTCGCTGGACAGCCAGGTGGCCGGGTGCAGCAGGATGCTGTTGGCCCCGATGTCGGACAGCACGATCACGTCGTAGGCGGCCAGCGCCTCGGACGTGCCGGGGAACAACGCGGGCACGTCGTGCGCGGGCAGGTGGTCGACCTCGATGCCGTCGGCGACCAGGACGTCCCGCAGCGGATCGATTCCGGTGTGGTAGGTGGTCGTCGTGAACGAGTCGAAGCCCTTGAAGTGGGTCGACTGGCTCACCCACGATTCGCCGGCGACCAGCACGCGGGTCATGGAAATCGTCTCCTTCTGTTCGTGTGTGTGATCAGTGGCCGCGCGCGGCGGCGAGGAAGAGCTCGCGCGGGTTGTCCGCGAGCAGCCGGGTGGTGTCGCCGGCGGTCAGCCCGTGCCGGTGCAGGCGCGGGACGAAGTGCGTGAGGATGTGGGCGTAGCCGGTGCCGCCGTAGCGGACGAGCATGGTCTTCAGGAACACGTCCTGGGAGAGCAGGACATGGTCCCCGAGCCCGGCGCGGACCAGCCACGCCACCGCGGCGGCGTTCTCCTCGTCGCACGGGGACTGGCCCTCGCCCGGATAGAGGTAGTCCATGCCGCACATGTCGTAGCCGAGGTAGGCGCCGCGCAGGGCGAGGGACACCTGGTAGTCGCGGTCCGCCCCGCTGGGGTTCAGGTGCGAGAGCACGGTGCCGGCGAGCAGACCGCCCTCCTCGGCTATGACGTCGAGCACGCGGTGGCCGTGCCGCACCCAGCCGGGGAGGTGGACCGAGAGCGGCACGCCGGTGCGGGCCTGCGCCCGGGCCGCGCCGCGCAGCACCTTCTCCTCCTCCGCGGTGAAGTCCGGCGAGACGCCGATCTCGCCGATCACGCCGGAGCGGACGCCGTCCACGCCTTCGGTCAGGTCGCGCTCGATCTCGTCGGCGACGTCCGCCGCGGTCATCGAGCGGACCCGGGCCGGATGGGTCTTCTCCAGGTAGAAACCGCAGCCCATGACGACGTTCAGCCCGGTGGCGCGGGCGATCGCGACCAGCTCGGCGGGCGCCCGCCCGATCCCCTCGGGGGTCACCTCGAGCAGCGTGCGCCCGCCGCGCTCGGCGAACCTGCGCACCTCCTCGATCGCGGTCCCCGTGTCGTCCAGCGACACGTTGTCGCGGGAGAGGTACGGGTCGTTGCGGAGCCTGCCGAGGAACTCCATCCGCAGGGGGTCGCGGGCGATCAGCTCGCCCTCGGCGTCGCCCTCCGGCGCGGGGTGCCAGGCGCGGGCGCCGTCGTTGCGCAGATGCTCGTGGCAGAGCGTGATCCCGAGGTCGTCTGCGGACACCGGGCCGAGCACGGTCGTCACGGCCGGAGTCCGGGCTGCGGACGTCATTTCCGTATCGCTCCGAACTTCGCCCACACCTTGCTGTTGGCGAAGATGGCCAGCAGCAGGATGCCGCCCTGGACGATCTGCACGTAGAACGGCGAGACGTGCAGCAGCACCAGGCCGTTGGCGATCACGCCGAGCGTGAGCGCGCCGAGGATCGTGCCGAGCATGCTCGCCCGGCCGCCGAAGAGGCTGGTGCCGCCGAGCACGACGGCCGTGATGACCTCCAGCTCGAAGCCGGTGCCGGCGTTGGACGAGCCGGAGCTGAGGCGGGTGGCGATCAGCACGCCCGCGATCGCCGCCGCCAGGCCGGTGAGCACGTAGACGGTCAGCCCGACCTTCCGCGTGTTCACACCGGTGCGGCGCAGCGACTCGCCGTTGGAGCCGAGGCCGATGACGTAACGGCCGAACGGCGTCCGGGTGAGGACGAGCCAGCCGACGAGCGCGACGATCACGGCGAGGATGGCCGGGACGGGCACCCCGGCGATGCGGCCCTGACCGATCTGGACGATCCAGAGGTCTCCGTCGATGGGGGTCGAGTAGCCCTCGGTGGCCCGCAGCGCCGTACCCCGCATGATCGACAGCATCGCGAGCGTGACGATGAACGGCGGGATGTTCTGGTAGGAGGAGAACCACCCGTTCACGAACCCGATCAGCGCGCCGAGCGCGAGGATCGCGACCAGGGCGAGGGTGGGGTTCCACCCGTGCTGCAGCACGATCGCGAGCAGCGACCCGGACAGCGCGACCGTGGAGCCGACCGACAGGTCGATGCCCGAGGTGCTGATCACGAAGGTCATCGCGGTCGCGACGACCAGCGTGGGGGCGATCTGCCGCAACAGGTTGAGTATGTTGCCCGTCGTGGCGAACCGGTCGGCGGAGAACGCGAAGAAGATGAGCAGGACCACCAGCACGACCGCGATCGCGATCGTCTGCGCGTGCCGGCCGATGTGGGCGTTGGCCCGGGCCGACCTGGTTGTGACGACCCGCTGGCTGGTCCCGGTCCCGGTGGCGGTCACCGTCGCCTCCCCTCCTTGTCTCCCTCGTCGTGGGCGACGATCTCGGACACGAGCCGTTCGAGGCTCGTGTTCTGGGCGTCCAGGTCGGCCCTGAGCGTGCCCTCGTACATGACGCACAGCCGGTCGCAGACCCGGAAGAGGTCCTGCAGACGGTGCGTGATGAGGATGACCGAGACGCCCTGGGCCGAGACCGTCTTGATCAGTTCGAGGACGGTCTCGACCTCGGCGACGGCGAGCGCCGCCGTCGGCTCGTCGAGGATGAGCAGCTTGGGCCCGAAGGTCACCGCCCTGGCGATGGCGACCGCCTGCCGCTGGCCGCCGGACAGCCCTCCGACGGGGATGTCGGTCAGCGGGATCCGGATGTTCAGCGCGTCCAGGTGGCGCCGGGCGTCCGCGTGCATCTTGCGTACGTCGAGCATCATCCCGCCGGCCTTGCGCGGCTCCCTGCCGAGGAACAGGTTCCCGGCCACGTCGATGTCGTCGCAGAGCGCGAGGTCCTGGTAGACCATCTCGATGCCCAGTTCGCGGGCGTCCTTCGGGCTGGCGAAGGCGACCGGCCGGCCGTCGAAGACGATCTCGCCGGAGTCCGGCACGACGGCGCCGGCCAGCACCTTCATGAGGGTGGACTTGCCGGCCGCGTTGTCGCCGACGAGCCCCACCACCTCTCCAGGGCCGACGCGCAGTGTCACGCCGCGCAGCGCGTCGACCATTCCGTAGCGCTTGCGGATGTCGCGCATGACCACTCGATCAACGCGACCCGCCTCTTGGTCCGTCATGCGAGTCCCTTCGCCGCTCACTTGAAGGTGGCGCGGTACGGGTCGACGTTGTCCTTGGTCACGATCGTCACGGGCACGTCGATCTTCTTCTTCGCCTGGGCGCCGCCGACCAGGGCCTTGGCCTCCTTGACGGCCTCGTAGCCCTCGGTCTTCGGGTCCTGCTGGACCACCCCGGCGACGAACCCCTCGTCGATGCCGCTGATGGCCTCCTTGGTCAGGTCCCAGCCGAAGACCTTGACCCGGTCGCCCGCGTTCTGCGACTTCACCGCGGCGACCGTGCCGAGCAGGGCCGGCTCGCCGGTGGCGTACACGATGTTCATGTCGGACCGGGAGGTGAGCAGGTTCTCCGCGGCCGTCATCGCGGCCTCCTGCTTGTTCTGCCCGTCGACGGTCTGCACGATCTTCGCGCCGGCGCCCTCGACGGTCTTGTTGAAGTCGTCCTTGCGGATGTTCTGGATGAAGGAGTTCAGCGCGCCCACCACGCCGATCTTCGGCGCGGTCAGGCCCTGCGCCTGGGCCCACTTGTTGACGAAGTCGCCCGCCTGCTGGGCCGCCGCCGCGTTGTCCACGCCCACCTGGGTGTCCACGGCGGGCGAGTCGACGATGGCGTCCACCGCGACGACCTTCAGCCCGGCGTCCTTGGCGATCTTCACGGCGGGCTTGATGCCCTCCACGTCGATGGCGACCACGATGACCGCGTCGAACTGCTGCTGGACGAAGTTGTCGATGGCCTCGTTCTGCTTGGCCGGGTCGTCGTTGGCGTTGAAGATCGTGAGGTCGACGTTCGCCTCCTTCGCCGCCTGCTGGGCGCCGGCGTTCATCTCGTTGAAGAAGATCGCCTGCTGGTTGATCTGAACGATTCCGACCCGCGGCCGGTCTCCGCCGGAGCCTCCGGAGGCGCCGGAGTCGTCCGAGCCGCCACAGGCCGCCGCCAGCAGGCCGGTGGCCAGGATCGTCGTCGCCGCTGTCAGGCGGGTGAGTCTCGTGGATCGAGCCATGAGATGAGCCTTTCGGGGGGCCGGGAGGGATGAGATCGATTGGGTAATCGATTACCCGAGTTTCGGGCATGCTAGTGGGACCAAAAAAGCACCGTCAAGGTGCAGTTTCCTCACAGAACCTCTATCGTTCCGTGTGATCCTGGAGTCACAAAGGTCGGCAAGGTCGATCGTTGGCAAAGATCAAGGGAAATCGATTACACGATGGGCGTGACGATTCACGACGTGGCACGCGCGGCCGGCGTCTCCGTGGCCTCGGCCTCCCGTGCTCTCTCGGGGCGGCGCAAGGTCACGCCCGAGGTGGCCGAGCGGGTGGCGCGCGCCGCCGCCGAACTCGGTTATCAGCCGAACGCGGTCGCCAAGGCGCTGCGCGACCAGACCACCGGCACCATCGGCATGGTCGTCCCGGGCATCGGCAACCCGTTCTTCACCACGATCGTCGAGGCCGTGGAGCGCGAGCTGCAGAACTCCGGCACCGACCTGCTGCTGTGCGCGTCCCAGTACAGTCCGCAGGTCGAGGCGCGCAGGCTGGAGACCCTGCTGGCCCGGCGCGTGGACGGGCTGATCATCAGCCCGTGCGACATCGAGGCCAGCGTACCCGCGGTGCTCGACGCGGCCCGCCGGGTGCCGCTGGTGCAGGTCGACCGCTACATCGAGGGCGGCGGGGCCGACTGGGTGGGCGTGGACGACGAGGCCGGGCTGGCCCTCGCGGTCGAGCACGTGATCGCGGGCGGGGCCCGCTCGGTGGTCTTCGCGGGCAGCCGCCTGGAGAGCTCCTCAGCCCGGCTGCGGCTCAGCGGGTTCGAACGCACCGCGGCGCGGGCCGGTGTGGAGGTCCTGCCACCGCTGCTGGGCGAGTTCACCCTCGAATGGGGCGTCGAGGCCGGGCGCAGGCTGCTGGACGCCGGACGGCTGCCGGACGCGGTCGTCTGCGCGAACGACGAGATCGCCGTGGGCCTGGTGCGGTCGCTGCGGTTCGGCGGGGCGCGCGTCCCCGAGGACGTGGCCGTGGTGGGGTTCGACGACGTGGGACACGCGACGATGTGCGACCCGCCGCTCAGCACCGTGCGCCAGCCGGTGGAGGAGATGGCGGCGGAGGCCGTGCGCCTGCTCGGCCAGGTCAAGGCCGGCGACCCCCGGCCCGCGCAGCGCATCGCCATCGCTCCCAGGCTCGTCGTACGGCAGACCAGCCGGCCGGTGGCGGCCGGCGTCGCGGAGTAAGTGAGGGAAAGGAGACCGCGTGAACGAGGCGGTCGAGCTGGCACGCGAGCTGATCAGGATCGACTCGGTGGGCGGGGGCGAGGCCGCGGTGGCCGAACCCCTCGCGAGACGGCTGTCGGACGCCGGTTTCGCGGTGCGCACGCACGAGCACGCGCCCGGCCGCACCGGGCTGGTCGCCCGCTGGGGAACGGGCGAACCGGTGACGCTGACCGGGCATCTCGACACGGTGCCGCTGGGCGGGCAGGCATGGCGGCACGCGCCGCACGGCGCGGAGATCGACGGCGATCGCCTGTACGGGCGTGGTTCGAGCGACATGAAGGCCGGCGTCGCCGCGCTGGTGGTCGCCGCCGAGCGGCACGTGCGCCGCACCGGGCCGAAGGCCGCCCTGGAGATGGTCTTCACCGTGGGCGAGGAGACCGGCTGCGAGGGCGCGGCCGGCATGGTGGCCGCGGGCCTGGTGGGCAGGTCGCGCGCCCTGCTGGTGGCCGAGCCGACCGCCAACCGGGTGCTGCTCGGTCACAAGGGCGCGCTCTGGCTGGAGGCCACGACACGGGGCACGACTGCCCACGGCTCGATGCCGCACCTGGGCGACAACGCGATCTACAAGCTCGCCCGCGTGATCGGCGCCGTCGAGGCGTTCGACCCCGGGGTGCCGGACCATCCCTGGCTCGGCCGGTCCACGGTGAACGTGGGGACGGTGCGCGGCGGGATCAACGTGAACTCCGTGCCCGACCTGGCCGCAGCGACCATCGACCTGCGCACCGTCGCGGGCCAGGACCACGGACGGCTCCGCGAGCGGTTGCAGGCCGCGCTCGGCGACGAGGCGACCCTCGGCGTGCTCGTGGACCTGCCCGCGATCTGGACGGAGCCGGACGACCCCTTCGTCCGTGCCCTGGTCGAGGCGGGGGCGGGCGCGCCCGGCGACCGCCCGGCGGCCAGCTACTTCACCGACGCCTCGGTCCTCGCCGCCGCCTGTGGCGGGGCGCCCACGGTGGTCTGCGGGCCGGGCGAGCCCGAGCAGGCGCACGTCACCGACGAGTACTGCCTGGTCCACCGGATCGAGGAGGCCGTCGAGATCTACACCGCCGCCCTCGGGGGGTTCGCCTGATCACGTGAGCGGCCCGGCGACGTGGCCGACACAGTCGTGTCACGGCCGTCCATGGCGCACACCGGACAGTTATGGTCGATTGTGGCAAGGTGATCATCAGGCTGCCGGTGACCCGAGGAGGTCGCGTGCGCGACATGTCCCCACCCCTGCACATACGACGGGACGGATTCCATCCCGCCCCGGAGCTCTCCGCGCTGCGGAACGACGAGGGGGTGGCCCGGATCCGCACCGTGTTCGGCACCGACGCCTGGCTGGTCACCAGGTTCGAGGACGTCCGCACGGTGCTGAGCCATCCCGAGCTGTACAGCAACGCGCTCGTGCCTCCGCTCCGGCCGCCCGGCGCGCCGCCGCCCAGCAAGGAGGAGGCCGCCGAGATGCGCGCGGGCAACCTGCTCGGCTCCGACCCTCCCGAGCACACCCGGCTGCGCCGGATGCTCACGGCTGAGTTCACCGTCCGCCGTATGCGCCGGCTGGAGCCCAGAGTCCGGCAGATCGTCGACGACCATTTGGACGCCATGGAGCGCGGCGGGCCGCCCGCCGATCTGGTGACGGACTTCGCCCTCCCGGTTCCCTCCCTGGTGATCTGCGAGCTACTGGGCGTGCCGTACGCCGACCGGGCCGGCTTCCAGGGGACGTCCAAGCGGATCCTCGACGTGTCCCTGTCTCCGGACGAACGCGCGGCCGCGGCGTCGGAGGCCCGGGCGTACATCGCAGGCCTGATCAAGACGGTCAGGAACGACCCCGGTGAGGACCTGCTCGGGATGCTCGTACGCGAGCACGGCGACGAGTTGAGCGACGCCGAACTCGCCGGCATCGGCAGCCTGCTCCTGCTCGCCGGGCACGAGACCACGGCCAACATGCTGTCCCTGGGCACACTCGCCCTGCTGCGGCACCCCGACCAGCTCACGCTGCTGCGCGACGAGCCTGACCGCGTGGACGCCGCCGTCGAGGAACTGCTGCGGTGGCTGAGCATCGTGCACTCAGGAACAGCCAAGATCACCACGGCCGAGGTCCGGCTGGGCGATCGGACCCTCGGCCCCGGCGAGACCGTCATCTGCTCCCTTCCCGCCGCCAACCGCGACCCGGGGCTGGTCCCCAACCCGGACGACCTGGACATCCGCCGGGATGTCATCGGCCACGTCGCGTTCGGACACGGCATCCATCATTGTCTCGGCGCTCCCCTCGCCCGCATGGAGATGCGCATCGCGTTCCCCGCCCTGCTGCGCAGGTTCCCCGGCCTGCGACTGGCGGGCGAGCCCCTGTTCCGCTCCTACACCGTCGTACACGGCCTGACCACGATGCCGATCACCTGGTAGGCGTCCCGCTCACCGCCGGGCACCCGGCCCTCCGGCGTTCGACGCCGAGGGCCGGCTCTCAGGACATGGTGATGCGACCGACTCGGCTCTTCCTGGGAACGGTGTCCCTCCTCGTCCTGGGCACCACACTGGCGTTCGGAACGGCGACCCCCGCCGGGACCGCCGTCGCCCGCACGGTGACCTACAGCGCCGGCGACTGGGCGGCCGGCTCCGGCCGGGGCGGCTTCACCTTCGCGAGCACCGGGCAGAAGGTGACCGAGGGCTGGTCGGCGACCTGGCCGCAGAGCGGGCAGAGCGTCACGGCCGCTACGGCTACCAGAAGGCCCTGGAGATCCGGCCGGTGTGAGCTGGACGAAAACGGCGGAGAGCGACGCGCTATCGATTCGTTATGTATCGAAGCGGACCCGAAGGGCACAAGCTGGGACAGTCAACCATGGGAGCGTGAAGTAATGGCCGTATCAGGCATCATTTCCGCCATAATCATCGGGCTCATCATCGGCGCACTTGGCCGGCTTGTCGTCCCTGGACGTCAGAGCATCCCGATCTGGCTGACCATCGTGATCGGCATCGTCGCCGCCCTCATCGGCACGGCGATCGCCGGAGCCCTGGGAGTCGCCGACACACGCGGCATCGACTGGATCGAACTGATCATCCAGGTGGTTCTCGCCGCGGTCGGAGTCATCCTGACCGCCAGCCTGTACGGCAGGCGCCGCCTCGACTAGACGATCCGTGCTTCTGCCCTGGCGGCCCCGGTCCGGCGTCTCCGGACTGGGGCCGCTTGCGTGTGACCGGAACAGGCATCACCCGCGCGGAGCGGCGAGGAGCTCCCGGGCCAGCCGCACCGCGCCGTCCACCGGGTCGGCGTCGAGCAGCATGACGGGGAGGTCCGGGTGGCTCCTGCCCAGCGCGTCCGCCAGGGCGGTGAACAGCCGGGGTTGCGTGGTGAGCACCCCGCCGGCCGCGACCACCGCGGTGGCCGAGGCCCCACGGGAGACGAGCGTCTCGACCAGCTTCGCCAGCGCCCGTCCCCCCTCCTCGACGACCCGCAGCGCGACGCCCGATCCCTGCTGCGCCGCCCGGAAGACGACGGGAGCGTGACGGCCCCACTCCTCCGCGCTGGGCGAGCGGGTCAGCGCGTGCGACAGCCCCGGCACCTCGTCCGCGTGGAAGGCCGCGAGCAGGCCCAGTGCCAGCTCGTCCGGCGGGAGGCCGGCGTCGTGCCGCAGGCAGGTGGCGCGCACGGCCTCGCGGACGAGCCCGGCGGCCGATCCCTCGTCACCGAGGGCCCATCCCCAGCCGCCGGCGAGGAGGGGCTCGCCGCCGGGGCCCGTGCCCGCGGCGACCGACCCCGTGCCGGCGATCACGCCGATCGCCCCGGGGACGCCGGCCGCGTGCGGCAGGAGGTGGGCGTCGTTGACCACCCGCACCGGGACCGCGAGCCGCGCGGTCAGCAGGTCGCGCAGCCTCCGGCACAGGGACGCGCTGTCGCATCCGTGCGCGCCCACGCCCAGGGCGTCGTACGGCACCCCCCACTCGCGCAGGTCCGACACCAGCCATTCGGCCAGGTCGTCCATGTCCGAGCCCAGGTCGCTGGGCACGACGCGGTCCGCGACGTGGCCCTCCTCCCCGGCCGCACGCCAGTGGGTCTTCGTCCCGCCCACGTCGACGCCGACGGCCATCCGGCTCATGCGGTCTCCGGGGTGAGGGCGTCCACCTTCGTGTCGTCCATCGAGAACACGAACTCGCCCACCGGAACATTCCGCGCGGCGGCCACCTTGACGACGAGCCGCTGGAGCACGACGTTCTCGACGATCGCGCGGGCCACTGGGGCGAGCCGCGGGATCTCCACGTGCGGCACCGGCGCCGCGCAGGGGCCCACGTAGAGCACCCGGTGGCCGGCCTCGGCCAGTTGCTGGGCCAGCGCGGCCTCGCGCTCGTCCCCGAGGACGATGTGCGCGGTGCGGCCGGCCGACTCCATCGGCCCGTGGAGATACTGCCGGGTCTCGTACGCGGCGGAGGGAAGCCGGCAGGCCTCCCGCAGCATCAGCGCGCCCTCCTCCGCGGCGGTCAGCGACGCCCCGGCACCGACGACGTCGGCCGCCACGCTGTCCGCGACGCCCTCCACGAGGACGTCCACGGTGGCCTCCGCCTGCTTTCCGACCTCGTCCAGGTGGTCCGCCAGCGACTGCCAGACGTCGGCGGGCCCGCCGAGCGCCCACGTGTCGGCCAGCATCCCGAGGGCGGCGAGCGTGACGGTGAAACCGGAGGTGGACACCTTGGAGTCGGGCACTGCCCCGCAGCTCAGCACCGTGCCCGCCAGTTCGGCCAGCGGAGACCCGGCGATGTTGACCACGGCCAGCCGCCGCTCCGCCTCCACCTCCCGCAGGGCGTCGATCGTCTCCGCGCTGCGTCCCGACTGGGACACCCCCGCCACCAGGTCGACGTCGGCGGCCGGGACGGACGCCGGGATCTCCCCGTATCCGGCCCTGCTCGCCCAGATGCCGTACGCGCGCAGTTGGTGCACGCAGGCCGCGAGCGCGGCGTGGCTGGCGCCCATGGCCACGAACAGCGGGCGGCGCGGCGCGGGCCAGGAGCCCGTGAGCTGCTCGCGCAGCGTGCGCACCGCGGAGGCCAGCGCCTCGGGCTGCCTGTCGAGCGCGTCGGACATGGAGATGTCGTGGGACATCGAACCTTCTCTCAAACCGAGGGTTACTTGACGGCACCCGCGGCCAGCCCGCGGGTGATGTGCTTCTGGAAGATCAGCGCGATGAGCACCGGCGGCACGGCGGCGAGCAGGCCGCCCGCGGCCATCAGGCCGAAGTCGAGGCTGTAGCGGCCGGTGAACTCGGCCAGCGCCACGGGAACCGTCTTCGACGCCGGGGACGAGGTGAAGATGAGCGCGTAGAAGAACTCGTCCCACGCCATGAGGAACGCGAGGAGTCCGGCGGAGATGAGGCCAGGACGCGCCACCGGCAGCACCACCCGGATCAGCGCGCCGACCCGGCCGCACCCGTCGATGCGGGCGGCCTCCTCGAGTTCGGCCGGCAGGGCGCGGAAGTAGCCGGACAGCAGCCACAGGACGAAGGGCGTGGTGAAGGAGCAGTAGACCACGACGAGCGAGGTCCGCGTGTCGAGCAGGCCGAGCGCGGCGCCGGTCATGTACATGGGCACCACGAGCGCCAGCGGCGGCATCATGTACGTCAGCATGAAGACGAACAGCACCAGCCTGCGCCCGGGGAACCGCAGCCGCGCGAACGCGTAGGCGCCGAGCACGCCGGTCACCAGGCTCACCGCGACGCTGCACCCGGCGACGACCAGCGAGTTGACCAGGGCCACCCGGAAGTCGCCCGCCACGCCGCCCGCCGCCTGCGTGAAGATCGCCGCGTAGCGGTCCAGCGTGGGCGAGTCCGGCCACAGGTCGGGCGGCTTGCCGAGCAGGCCGGCCTGCGGGGACACGCTGGCGAGCAGCAGCAGGGCGAACGGCCCGAGGACGACGGCGGCCAGCAGCGCGCCGCACAGGTACATCGCGGGGCGGTAGAAGCGAGAGGGTCTCACGCCGTTCCCCCCGAGTCGGTGCGGAGCATGCGCAGGTACACCAGCGACAGCACGAAGATGAACACCACGGTGAGGTAGGCGGCCGCGGAGCCGAGGCTGAACTCCTGGTTGGAGAAGGCCTTCAGGTAGGTGTAGAAGGCGATCGTGGTGGTCCCGGAGTCGGGGCCGCCCCTGGTCATGATGTAGATGATGTCGAAGACCTTGAACGCCTCGATGGTGCGCAGCACCAGGACGACCGCGATCGCCGGCTTGAGCATCGGGATCGTGATGGACAGGAACCGGCGCACCGCCCCGGCGCCGTCCATGGCCGCCGCCTCGTAGACGTCGTCGCCGATGGTCTGCATCGAGGCGAGCAGCAGGATCGCCACCAGGGGCGTGGTCTTCCAGGCGTCGACCAGCGCGACCACGAACAGCGCCTGCGTCGGGCCGCCGACCCAGTCCTTGTACGAGTCGAGCAGGCCCAGGTTCATCAGAAGGCCGTTGAGCGCGCCGTACTCGGGGTGGAGGATCCACCGCCACATGTTGGCGCTGACGATGGTGGGCAGCGCCCACGCCAGGACCACGAGACTGCGGAAGAACCACTGGCCGCGGATGCGCTGGTTGAGGAACTGCGCGAGCAGCAGGCCGGCCACGAGTTCGACCGCCGTGGAGAAGACGGTGAACACGGCGGTGCGCCACACCGTGGCCCAGAACTCGGAGTCCGACAGCAGCGCCGTGTAGTTCGACAGCCCGGAGAACGAGAAGTCGGTCTGCAGCGCCGAGGTGGCGTCGACGAGGCTGAGCACCAGCGTGCGGCCCATGGGATACAGGACGACGCCGAACACGACGATCATCGCCGGGGCCAGCAGCGCCAGGGCGAGCGGCCACTGGCGTTCGACCTTCCCCCGCCCGGCGCCGGCCGCCGGCGGCGCCGTGCTCGCGGGGCGTCGCAGTGTCAGGGACACCGGTCAGCCCCCGATGACGCGGTCGACCTTGGCCGCGGCGTCGGAGAGCGCCTGGGCCGCGGGTGTGCCGCCGACCAGGCAGGACTGCAGCCCGGCCTGGATCTCCTGGCTCACCGCGTTGTACTGCACGACCTGGGGGCGCTCGATCAGCGAGCCGTACTGGGCCTTGTCGGCCGCCACCAGCGGCGCCTGCGCCCCGCTCGTGAGCTTCGGGTCCTCGTAGGCGCTGTCCCACACCGGCAGCGACCTCTCGACGTACTGGAGCTGGTTGTCCTTCCCGCACAGGAAGGCGACGAGCTGCCACGCGGCGTCGGGGTGCTTGGAGGTCGCGGTGACCGACAGGCCCATCGACCCGTCGACCGCCGGCCCCTGACCGCCCGGCCCCTTGGGACTGATCGCGGGCTTCAGCTCTCCGACGACCTTCGACTGCTTCGGGTCGTTGGACTCGCTGTACATGTAGTCCCAGTTGAGCGCGATCGCCGCGTCGCCCTGCACGACGACCTTCTTGACGTCGTCCTCCAGGAGCTTCGTCGACGAGGGCGCGCTGAGCCCTTCGTCGAGCGTGCGCCTCATCCACTCCAGCGCCTGCAGCCCGCCCCCCTGGTGGAAGGCCGCCTTGCCCGCGTCGTCGAGGAAACGGCCGCCGAACGCGCCGAGGAGCTGCGCGTAGTCGCAGATCATCGCCTCGGCGTGCGCCCAGCTCCACACCAGCGGATGCTCGACGACCTTCTTGGCCTTCAGCGTCCTGGCGGCCTCGAGCACGCCGTCCCAGGTCGACATCGCCGTCTCGTCGACCCCGGCGTCCTTCAGCATCCGGGTGTTGTAGAAGAAGATCTTCCCGCCGGGGATCCACGGCATCCCGTACCTGCGGTCCTTGTACGTGACGGAGCCGAGCGTGCCGGGCAGGATGTCGTCCAGCCAGGCCTGTTCGTAGCGGCCGGTGACGTCGAGCAGCATGTTCTTGCTGGCCAGCTCCGCCGGCCAGATGCAGTCGATCAGCACGACGTCGTACGTGCCGGCCGGCGCCGAGATCACGATCTTGTCGTGCAGGGCCTCGTACGCGACGAAGGTCGGCTGGACCGTGATGTCCGGGTGGGCCTTCTGGAACGCCGCGAGCATGCCGCGGATGTCGTCTTCGCTGTAGCTGGCCTGCTTCATGAACAGGGCGTTCAGCGTGACGGGGCCCGAGGAGCCGCCGCTGCCGCGGGAAGGTCCGGACACGGCGCAACCGGGCAGGACCGCGGCCGCGCCGAGGACCAGCGGCAGGCTCAGGAGCCTCCGGCGTGAGATCGAGTGCATAACCAGCCTCCAGTTAGTTAGGTCATTTACCTAACGAAGTGGGCTAGGATATGTCAAGAGCAGGTCCGAAAGGATCAAGTGGAAGCGGGAGCTGCGGGGATCCGGATGACATCACTGAGCACGAGCGCACGGGCGGTGCTGGCGGAGCTCACCCGGCGCGGCCGGGCCACCCGGCCCCAGATCAGCCAGGCCCTCGGCCTGTCCAAGCCCACGGTCTCCACGGCGATGTCCGAGCTCGAGGAGCTCGGCCTCGTGCGCGAGGACGGCTCCGTCCAGGGGCACACCGGCCGGTCGGCGCTGCTGTGGCGCATCGGCGAGGGGGCCGGTCACGTGCTGGGCGTCGACGTCGGCGTCACCCGCACGCGCATCCACGCGCACGCGCTGAGCGGCGAGCGGCTGCTGGGGGTCGGCCGCGACGTCACGTCCCCGGCGTCCGGGTCCGGCACGGCGGACCTGACGGCCAGTGCCGACGCCGCGGGCGCGCTCCTGCGCGAGACGTTGCCGCAACTGGGCGGCAGCGGGCCGCTGCGGCAGATCGTCATCGCGCTGCCGACCGTCGTGACCGACAGGGACCCCGCCGCCGCCTCGCAGTCGCCCGAGGTGCACGACATGCTCAAGGCGCTGTCCCTCCCCCAGGCCCCGTTGCTCCTGGAGAACAACGTCAACTGCGCGGCCGTCGCCGAGGGGAACCTCGGCGTGGCGCGGGACGCCGCCCAGTTCGCGTACGTGCAGGCGGGTGTGCGGATAGGAGCGGCGCTGGTCATCGGCGGACGGCTGCTGCGCGGGGCGTCCGGCTGGGCCGGTGAGGTCGCCCACCTGCCCTTCCCGTGGGACGCCGGCCGGGAGCCCGTCCCCGAGGGCCTGGAGCGCTTCCTCGGAGCCGAGCACCTGTTGCTGCGTACGGCGACGGCGTGGCCTGCGTCGGAGGGAGCCCCGCCTGCGAGCGCCGAGGAGCTGTTCCAGCGGGCGGGCGAGGGCTCCCCGCCGGCGCAGCGCGCCGTGACCGAGCACGCCACGCAGGTCGGGCGGCTGATCGTCGCGGTCGTCGCGCTGCTCGATCCCGGCCTGGTGGTCCTCGGCGGCGGGGTGGGCTCCAACCCGCTCCTCGTACAGGGCGTCCAGGAGACCCTGAGCACCCTGTCCATCCCCGTCGAGATCCGCCGGAGCGGTCTGGGGGCGACGGCCACCGTCGAGGGCGCCGCCGTGCTCGCCCGGGAGCAGGCCCTGCACCGCCTGATCCACACCTGATCTCCCGCCCCCGGGCGTCCGCTGTCGCGGCGGCTGCTCGGACGCGTGAGGTGCGGCCGACCAGCCGAAGGACCGGCCGGCCGCGAGTGGCGGCTACTTGCCGGGTTCGCCGACGAAGGTCAGGTAACTGGAGTCACCACGGCCCGAGATGCCCGTATTGGGCCCCAGGACCACGCGACCTGCCGGCATCCGCTTCTCGAAGACGACGAGCGGCACGTCCTGGCGGTCGGCGGGGATCTCCCACTTCGACAGGTCGCCGGAGAAGTCGTCGTCGAAGAGCACGGCGCCTTGGGGCGAGCTGACCCTGACGCTGTCGTACTCGCCGATGTCGCTGCCGCCGAGGTTGAAGCCGACGCGTCCGCGCGCGAAGGTGTCGTCGGTCCGGTCGTCGACCAGCTTGCCGTCGACGAAGGTGCGCAGATGGTCGCCGATCGCCTCGATCCGCAGCGTGTACTCGTTCCCGGCCGCGGGCTCGATCGGGACGACCGAGCCGATGAGCGTGGAACGGCCGCCGACCACCGTGCTCATGCGCAACTGTCCGAGGCCGCCCGCGCTGCCGAGCGGGCCCCCGATGTTCCACACGTAGCCGTTGCTGCGGTCCGGGGCCCTGAACATCACGCTCGCGCCCACCTGGATCTGGCGGACCTTCACCTCGATGACCTGGTCACCCCAGTCCGCCCCGTCACGCGAGAGGGTCGCTCCGCCGCCCGAGACCCGCAGCCGGCCGCCGTCGACGATCTCGGCCCGGCGCAGGAACTCGCGCTTGCCGACGGTCATATCGGTCCGTGTGAAGCCCTGGTCCCGCAGCCAGGACGGCCACCACGTACCCTCGCCCCGCCCGTCGAAGGCTACGTACACCGGTGCGGGCCTGGCCAGGTCGAGCGTCAGATAGCCGGCCGGGGTGTTGCGGGACGCGTCGCCGTTGGCTCCCCTGACCAGGGTCGATCCGGCGAGCGCGGGCGGGAGCGACGTGATCTGGTCGCTGCGGTCGACGTACGCCGAGACGCCCTTCTCCGCCGTCACGAGTGGGCGGAGCTTGTCGGGCGCGACGACGGACACGTCGTCGCTGCGGATCTGCGGCGTGGTGCGCGGGACGCCGAGGGTCTGGGCGCCGAGGCGCTTGACCGCGCTCGCCTGCCTGCCCTGGACCTGCTGGAAGCTGAAGGAGCCGTGCGGCCGGCCGGCCCGCTCCAGCACGTACGACTTCCCGGCCTCGACCCGCGCCGAGACGACGGCGTCGCGGGTGGGAGCCACCACGGGCCGGCCTCCGGACGTGCCGTCCTCGACGAACCGCACCGGCGTCCCCGGCCAGGGATTCTTGATCTTCAACCTCTCCGTCGATCCGGCCTGGATGCCGACCAGTGTCGGCGTGCCCCGGCTCACCTGGGTGCTGATCCGGTGGCCGCCGGCGATCACGACGGTCCCGTCGACGGTCCAGTCGTCCGGCAGCGCGGTCGCGATCCGCACCGTCCCGTCGCCGGCCTGGACGAGCGCGTCCTGGAGGGCGTTGGCCACCACGGCGTTCCATGAGCTGTACATGTTGTGGATCGACGCGGGGTCGTCGTTGCGGCCGTGCCCGGAGAAGCCGTTCGGGAACTTCTGCAGGTCCGCGGTGCCCTGGATGAGCAGCCGCTTCATGTCGGCGGCGCGACCGAGGTCGGCGGCCCAGATCGGCGACTCGTCCCACTCCCGGGTGAGCGGGAAGACCCGTTCGGCGAAGGTGTCCTGCATGACCGTGGAGTCCGGGCCCGCCAAACCCCAGGGGCTGAGCGGCTCCATGTCCGTGTTCTGGGTGTTTTTCGCCGGTTCGTTCGTGGCGGACCAGGCGTAGACCTTCTTGCCGTCGCGCGTGGTGGTGGGCAGCTCCGGCAGCTTCTTCACCGCCGCACGCAGCCGGCCGGCCAGGTCGCCGTCGCCGCGGGCGTCGGCGAGGTCGGCGATGACCGGGAACATGACCTTCATGCCCGCGAGGTCGGGCATGGGGTCCGTGGTGTCCCACTGGGTCTCGAACGAGTTGGCGTGTTCGAGGTGCAGGAGCCCGTCGTCACCCTCCTTGAGCAGGGAGAGGTAGAACCTCGCGACCTCGCTCATCAGGGGGTAACCCTGGTCCAGGACGGAGGCCTCGCCCGTGAACCGGTACTGGCGCCACAGGTCGTGCGCCACTTCGAGACCGCCGGTGAGGATCCTGTTCGTCCACGCAGGCGCGGCGCCGCCGACGCACCCGTCCGGTGTGCCGTCGAAGCGCAGCAGCTCGGGCACGCACACGCCGTCGGCGCCCGGCCAGTGGCTCGCGGTCCATGCCTTCATCTGTGGAAGGTGGGAGGTGTAGAGGTTGAGGTACGGCGCGTTGAAGCCTGCGGTCCCCGCCCCGTAGTTGGCGTCGACCTGCTGACGCAGGTTGAAATGGAACCAGGTCGACGGCGAGACCGATGTGTCCTGCCAGGGGTAGAGCATGTTGGCGGCGCCCGCCTGGCCCGTCGGCAGCTCGCCTCGCTGCGTCGCCGCCGTCGTGTAGAGCTGCTGGGCGCGAAGAGCCTCGAAGTATTCGCCGGTGCCGTCCGGGGATGTGATCCTCATCGGCGCGGCCTGCTTCCAGAAGCCGTGCCACCAGCTCAGGTGTGCCGCGTCGACCCGGTCCTGGGTCGCGCCCTCCACCGCCTGGCGGCCGGCCTCGCCTACGTCACCACCGGTGTACGCGGGGACCCCCACGACGATGCGATAACTGCCGTCGGCGCGTGGCTTGAAGGTCAGCCGGACCGTGTTCGCGTCGACCACCGCGGCGCTCACGTCGCGGGCGTCGGCGGTGACGGCGGCCACGGCCCCGGTCGTCTCGCCGGACATGGAATCGGTGAAGGTCTCCGCCAGCGCGCCGATCCCGCCCTCGGCATAGGTGGCGGGGTTGCGTCCGTCCCAGAGGTCGAGGTCGGCGGTCTGCTCCTTCCCGGGCTTGGCCCCGGTGACCTCCAGCACGAGCTGGTCGCGGTCGGCGCGGACGAAGGTGCGCGCCGTCATGCCCCTCCCGCTCTGCTCCAGCACGGCGTCGGCCAGGTTGAGCCGCCCCCGGTAGTCGGGCGCACCGGCGAGTTCGAAGAGCCCGGGTACGACGAGCCGGCCGGCGGACTTCAGGTCCGGAAACGTGTCGTTGCGGTTCAGCTGCGCGGTGAAGCCGTCCTGCGACCACACGGCGGCACCGAGGTGGCCGTTTCCCAGGGGCATGCTCTGGTAGTCGCGCCAGGCCGGGCCCTCGAGCACCAGGTCGGAGCGCGACACCACGGCGGCGGTGTCCACCTGGAACGCCCCGTCTCGCCACGCTGACGTGGCCGTCCGGGCCGCCGTCGCCGTCCGCGGCATGGCCGGGGCCGCTGATGCGATGCCCCAGGCGGGAGGGGCGGTCGCCACGGCCGTCGTCACGGCGACCGCAACCGCAATCGTGCTCAACGCCTTGCCCATTGGGCATCATCCTCACAGTCAAACGTTTGACTAGTTGACGTCATGCGCGACATGATTGTCGATCAATCGTTTGACTGCAAGAGCTGCCTCTGCGACCTCGATCATGAGGCCAATTCGACGTCAGCCGGACAGGGAGCGGATTACGGCGAAGCCGGCCCCCCGCCGCACGTCATCGGCCGTGGTCAGGGGTGTGGTCGCGGCTGTGGTCACGGGCGCGGTCACGGGCGCGGTCACGGACCGCCGTGGACACGCCCAGCCGGACGGCGTGGTCGAGCACGCCGTGGTCGTAGGCGGTCTCGGCGTGCAGCGCCAGATCGACGCCGGACACCTCCTCCTCCTCGCTGACGCGGAAACCCATCAGCCGGTGGATCAGCTTGCCGATCCCGTAGGTGACCGCGAAGGCGTACAACGCGACCACCGGCACCGCCATCGCCTGCTTGCCCAGCTGGGCCAGCCCGCCGCCGTACAGCAGGCCCCTGGGACCGTCGGCGCCGGTGAGTGTGCGGGTGGCCAGCAGCCCGATGAGCAGGGTGCCGACGACGCCCCCGACCAGATGCACGCCGACCACGTCGAGGGAGTCGTCGTAGCCGTGCCGGAACTTCCAGCCGACCGCCTGCGAGCAGATCATGCCCGCGGCCAGGCCGATCGCCAGGGCGCCCAGCACGTCGACAGAGCCGCACGACGGTGTGATCGCGACCAGCCCGGCCACGACGCCCGAGGCGACCCCGAACGTGGTGGGGTGGCCGTCGCGGCGCTGCTCCACCACCAGCCAGCCCAGCAGGCCGGTGCATCCCGCGGCCAGGGTGTTGAGGAAGACGGCGGCGGCGGTGCCGTCCGCGGCCAGCGCGGAACCGGCGTTGAATCCGAACCAGCCGAACCACAGCAGCCCGGCGCCGAGCAGCACCAGGGGCAGGTTGTGCGGGCGCATGGCCTCGGCCTTGAACCCGATCCGCGGCCCGAGCACCAGCGCCAGGGCGAGCCCGGAGGCTCCCGAGGTGATCTCCACGACCAGGCCGCCCGCGTAGTCGAGCGTGCCCATGGCCTGGATCCAGCCGCCGGGGCCCCACACCCAGTGGGCGATGGGCGCGTAGACCACGAGCGCCCACACCGGGACGAAGACCATCCAGGCCGAGAAGCGGGCCCGGTCGGCGATGGCGCCGCTGATCAGTGCCGCGGTGATGACGGCGAAGGTGAGCTGGAACGTCGCGAACAGCAGCGTCGGCACCTGCCCGGTGACCGACCCGGTGGTGATGTCGCGCAGCCCCACGTGGGCCAGGCCGCCGATCAGTCCCCCGATGTCGGGGCCGAACGCCAGGCTGTATCCGGCGGCCAGCCAGACGAGGGTGACCAGGGCGATCGAGACGAAGCTCATCATGATCATGTTGAGCACGCTCTTGGCCCTGACCATCCCGCCGTAGAAGAAGGCCAGGCCCGGCGTCATCAGCAGGACGAGCGCGGTACAGGCCAGGAGCCAGGCGGTGGCGCCGCCATCTACCTTCACCGGCATGATCGCCTCACACTCCTCAGGGTGGTCGTCCGCAGGCTCCGCCACGGGCGCACCATGAGACTCACCGTTGACCGTTTCATGGCGTATTCGGGAGTGTTACTGCGATGTTTCTTATTGCGAGGGCGTTACCGGCTCCTCACCGGACCATGCTCGGCCAGCTCTTCGGCCAGGAGTTCCCGTACGCGCCGCCAGGCGTCGTCGGCCGCCGCGGCGTCGTACGTGTCGCGGCGGTCGCAGAGGAACCCGTGGCCGACGCCGGGGTATTCGACGATCTCGTGGCGTACGGCGGCGGCCCGCAGCGCGTCCGCGATCATCCGGCGGTGGTCCGGCGGAACGACGTGGTCCTCTGCGCCCACGAGGACCAGCACGCGCCCGGTGATGCCGGGGGTCAGCGCGAGCGTCGGTTCCGGACGGCTGAGGGGGATGTCGGTGGCCGGGATCCAGCCGCCGTAGGCGACGGCCACCGCCGCGAGGTTCAGGCGGGCGGCCGCGAGGTAGGCCACGTGGCCCCCGAGGCTCAGGCCGACCATGCCGACGCGCACGCAGCCGCGCGCACGCAGGTGCTCCATGGCGGCGCGCACGTCGTGCACCACCTGATCCCGCGTCAGCCGGTGCAGCAGATCGAAGCCCCGCTCGCGGCCCGCCGCGTCATGCGGGAGCTCGATGCCGGGGGCGTCACGGTGATAGAGGTCCGGCGCCAGCGCGACGTATCCGTCCATGGCGAGCCGCTCGCAGACGTCGCGGACGTGGGCGCTGACGCCGAAGAGCTCCATCGCCACCAGCACGCCGGGAAAGGGCCCGGGGCCGGCCGGGCGGGCGAGGAAGGCGCCCATCCGCGACCCGTCGGCGACGGTCACCTCAGCCGACTCGGTGAGGATCCGGTGCGGAGCGCGCGAAGATCGTGTAGTCACGGAACGACGCTAACGTCGCCCCATGGGCGTAACCACAGGACGTTCATGCTAGTAACCGCAGTATCAGGATCACCATGACCGATGCCGTCGATCCCGCGCGGCTGAGGGAGCTCGGCGATTTCCTGCGCTCCCGGAGGAACCGCCTGCGCCCCGCCGACGTCGGGCTTCCCCCGGGCGGCCGGCGCCGCATCCCCGGCCTGCGGCGGGAGGAGGTCGCCACGCTCGCGGCGATCTCCCCGACCTACCTCGCCTTCCTGGAGCAGGGCCGGGACGTGCGCCCCTCGCGTCAGGTCCTCGACGCGCTGGCCGGCGCTCTGCGCCTCAGCACCGCCGAGCGCGCGCACCTGCACGAACTTGTCCACCACGCCGCGCCTGCGGTCGTCACGCCCGGCGGGGAGACGCTGCCGCCCGCCGTCGCTGCGCTCGTCGACCGGCTCGATCCGTGTCCCGCCTACGTCACGGGACGGCGCTGGGACGTGCTCGCGGCCAACCGCGCCGCCCGCGCGCTGTGGACCGACTGGCTCCTGCTGGCGCCCGGCGCCCGCAACATGCTCTGGTGGATGTTCACCGACCCGGCCGCGCGGACGGTCTTCGTGGAGTGGGAGCAGGAGGCGTCCGCGCAGCTCGCGCGCTTCCGTTCCGCTGCCGCCCGCCACCCCGGCGACCGCGGCTTCGCGGAGTTGACCGCGCGGCTCAAGGCCGCCAGCCCGGAGGTGCGCGCGTGGTGGCCGCGGCACGACATCGCGCCGCTGAGTTCGGGCACCAAGAGACTGCGCCATCCGCTCCTCGGGGAGCTCGAACTGCGGCACGTCGTCCTTCTCACCGCCGACGACGTCGAGCAGAAGCTCGTCGCCTTCCTCGCCGCGGATGCCGACCAGGCGCGGATCGCAGAGCTGATCGCCGCCGACCAGCGACCCGGCGGCCTCCTCCCCCGGCCCTGATCGAGGGAGGAGGCCCTGCGGACGCCCGATGTCGAGCGTCAGGCCACCGAGGCGGGGAACCGCTCCCAGACGCGGTGGGCGGCCATCAGCCGCTGCACAGCGGTGAAGACCTCCGTGGCGGAGTCACCGGAGACCACGCCCGGTGTGCCGGAGACTCCGGCCTGTGCGAGCAGCTTCGCGCCCGCGCCCCAGGCGCCGATCGCCTTGGCGTGCCGCCAGCACTCCTCGATCATGAGCGTCACCCGCGGGTCGGCCGCGCCGGAGCCGCCGGCGCCCGCCTTGGCGTCGCGCGTGGGCAGGGCGTCGGGGGCCGGCGCCGGCGCGGCCGCCACCAGCAGGGCGTCGAACTCGATCGACCGTGCGGTGGCGAAGGTCCGCTGCACGGGCATGTCGCCCAGCATCCCGCCGTGCGGGGCGATCAGCAGCGGCACCATGCCGGCGGCGAACACGGCCTTGCGCAGGTCGCGTACGCCGTCGAGGTCGGCGCCGTCGTCCACGACGATGCCGACCATGCGGCCGTCGGCCGGCCACTCCTTGCCCACCTGCGAGAGCGCGGGGCTCGGCGCCGGGTCGGCGAGCGGCAGGACCGGCTCCGGCGCGGGCAGGCCCAGCCCGGTGGCGACCTCCCGGCACAGGACCGGGTCGATGTTCGCCAGGCACTGGAGCTGCCGCTCCTTGATCGCCTGCTCGTAGCACTTGCCCAGCTCGAAGGTGTAGGCGCGGATGATGTGCTCCTTCTCCACCGGCGACATGCTCAGCCAGAACAGGCGGGCCTGGCTGAAGTGGTCGTCGAAGGACACGGGGTTGGCGCGGACCTTCCTCGCCCGGGCGACCTCGACCGGTGTGTCGACGAACGCGTTCTCGGCGTCCCCGGCGACGAACGGGTTCCCGCCGTCCAGGGAGTTCGGCCGGTAGGGCGCGACCCCGGCGTGCACGGCGTGCTGGTGGAAGCCGTCCCGGAGCATGTCGTTGACCGGGCAGTGCGGCCGGTTGATCGGGATCTGCGCGAAGTTCGGGCCGCCCAGGCGGGTGATCTGCGTGTCGAGGTAGGAGAACAGCCGCGTCTGCAGCAGCGGGTCGTTGGTGACGTCGATGCCCGGCGGCAGGTGGCCGACGTGGAAGGCGACCTGCTCGACCTCGGCGAAGAAGTTCGTGGGCGTCCGGTTGAGCGTCATCCGCCCGACGGGCTGCACCGGCGCGAGCTCCTCGGGCACGATCTTGGTCGGATCGAGCAGGTCGATGCCCTCGAAGGTCTGGTCGGGGGTGTCGGGGAACACCTGGATGCCGAGCTCCCACTCGGGGTAGGCGCCGGCCTCGATCGCGTCGTACAGGTCGCGGCGGTGGAAGTCGGGGTCCATTCCGCCGAGCATCTGCGCCTCTTCCCAGGTCAGGGAGTGCACGCCGAGCTTGGGCTTCCAGTGGAACTTGACCAGCACCGTCTCCCCGGCCTCGTTGACCAGCCGGAAGGTGTGGACGCCGAAGCCCTCCATCATCCGGAAGGAGCGCGGGATTCCCCGGTCGGACATGTTCCACATGGTGTGGTGCTGCGCCTCGGTGTGCAGGGAGACGAAGTCCCAGAACGTGTCGTGGGCGCTCTGCGCCTGGGGGATCTCCCTGTCCGGATGCGGCTTGCCCGCGTGGATCACGTCGGGGAACTTGATGCCGTCCTGGATGAAGAACACCGGGATGTTGTTGGCGACGAGGTCGAATGTGCCCTCGTCGGTGTAGAACTTCGTCGCGAAGCCGCGGGTGTCGCGGACCGTGTCGGCCGAGCCGCGCGAACCGAGGACGGTGGAGAACCGCACGAAGACGTCGGTCTTCTTCCCCTTCTTGAGGAAGCCTGCCCTGGTCACCGCCGAGGCGGTGCCGTACGCCTCGAACACGCCGTGGGCGCCGGCGCCCCGGGCGTGGACGACGCGCTCGGGGATGCGCTCGTGGTCGAAGTGCGTGATCTTCTCACGCAGGTGGTGGTCCTGCAGCAGGGTCGGACCACGCTCGCCCGCCTTCAGCGAGTGGTCGGTGTCGCGCAGCCGGGCCCCCTGCGCGGTGGTGAGGTAGGCGCCCTGCTGGCCCTTCGACGTGGCGGGCGCATCGGTCTCCGCTCCGGTCGGCGTGACGGTCGCGGGAGCGCCCTGTTCCTTCTTCGGCGGCAGCGGGTCGCGCGGCGTCACCGGCTCCTCGACGGTCGCCGGGGCGCTGCCCGGCGAGCCGGGAACGTCCGGCGCCAGGAAGTCGGCCACCTTGTCCGCGGCGTTCTCCATGGCATCCTTGACGGCCTTGGCAGGCTTGCTGGCATCCATTCGGCGAGTTCCTCCATGGAGCGGTTCGGGCAGGTCCGCGCCGCAGTACCCGCAGGTAGGAGGCCGAAACATCCGCTCGCGGCCGCCGGATGCCCGCTTCAGGAGCTCGGGCGGTGTCCGCGCTCGGCCTGCTGGACGAGCTCGCGCCGCATCACCCCGGGAGATGCAGGCCGTGGCCCGCAAGCTGAGCCCGGACCGGCTCGCCGCCACCACGTCCGGGGACAACCCTGCCACCGCCCTGAGCGCCTACGTCGCCGCACGCGCCGAGCGGGGAGACCTTGTCACGGCCGAGCCCGCGGTCATCGTGGGCGTCCTGCAGTGCGTGCTGCTGGTGCCGATGTTCGCCGACCGGCTCGGCGACCCAGGGGGTTCGGCGTCACGCCTCCCGGATGCTGAGGGCGGCGCGGTGGTGGCGGGGCGCCTCGACCTCGTCGAGCAGCGCGATCGCGAAGTCCGCGTACGTGATGCGGCTGGTCATGTCGCCGTGGTCGGCGACCAGGTACCGGCCGGTGCGCGTGCCGTCATGGTCGAAGTCGCCTGCGGGCGCCACGTACGCCCAGTCCAGGTCGCAGGTCCGAAGCTCGTCAAGGCCCGCGGCGTGGCCGAGGAAGAACTCGCGGTACTCGTTGGGGTAGCCGGGCTCGTCCATCAGGGGGGCACCGGACGCCCCGGGCATGACCGATGCGAGACCGACCACCACCAGGCGGGGCACGCCCGCCTTCGCCAGGCCGGTGGACAGGGCGCGGGCCGACGTGGTGAAGAAGGCATGCGGTGCCGCGGACAGGTCCGCGGCGGCACTGATGGCGGCGTCGTGCCCGGCGGCCGCTCGCTCGATGCTCACCGGGTCCGTGACGTCGCCCGCCACCACCCGCACGTCGCCCAGGTCGCCGTGGCCCGCGGGGTCGCGCACCACGGCGGTGACCTGATGGCCGCGCCGACGCGCCTCCGCGACCGCCTGCCGCCCGGCCCGGCCACCCGCGCCGAAGACCACGATGTTCATCGCGAACCACCTCTCACCAGGGCCGGAACCCGTGCGCCCGGCCGATGCCCCGGACGCTATCCGGAGCCGCGGTTACCACCGGGATACCGGCTATCGTGAGGCCATGAGGGAACCCCTGCCCGCCGACATGTTCGACGAGCTGTGTCCGTCCTCGCTCAATCCGATCCGATTCGGTGACAAGTGGGCGCCGCTCATCATCCGCTGTCTCGAGCACGGGCCGCGCCGGTTCTCCGAGCTACGCGTACCGCTGAACCGCGTCACTCCCAAGGTCCTCACCCAGTCGCTGCGGTCCCTCGAACGGGACGGCCTGGTCAAGCGCACCGTCTACGCCGAGGCCACCCCCCATGTCGAGTACGAACTGACCCCACTCGGTCGAAGCATGCTCGAACCGCTGGCGGTCGCCTGCGCCTGGGCGGCGGAGCACTGGGACGAACTGCTCGACGCCCGCGAGTCGTACGACGACGCCGCCCGCCTCGACCGCGCCGGCTGACGCCGGTTGGCGCCGCGGCCGCCCGTAGGGCACTGTCTGATGGTGATCGAACTACGTGTCCTGAGCGAAGACGACTGGCAGACCTGGCGCGAGGTGCGGCTCGCCGCGCTTGCCGAGGCGCCGCACGCGTTCGGCTCGACGTTGTCAGAGTGGCAGGGAGAAGGCGACCGCGAGGAACGCTGGCGGGCGCGCCTGGCGCTTCCCGGCTCCCACAATGTCATCGCCGTGATCGGCGACCGTCCGGTCGGAATGGTCAGCGGCGTTCCGGCGGAGGCGGCCGACGAGGCGGAGCTGATCTCCCTCTGGGTGAGTCCCACGGCTCGGGGCGAGGGGGTGGGAGACCGATTGATCAGAGAGGTCGAACGGTGGGCCGTGATGGATCGGGCGGCCAGGACGTTGCGATTGTCCGTGATGCCGGACAACGGCCGGGCCATCGCCCTGTACGAACGCTACGGCTTCGAGGACACCGGAGAGCCCGGCGACCTGCTGCGTGACGGCGTGGGCCGGAAACAGGTGCTGGCGAAGATCCTGAAAGGCGGAGCCGGCGATCGCCACTGAGCCGGCCGGCTGCTATAACCCCCGCGTGACCTACCGATTCACCGCCCGCGCAGCCGGCGGAGACGAACAGTTCGATGAGGACTACCGCGACGCCGGAGTAGCGGAATTCGAGGATGGCACCGGCTTCGTCCTGATCTTCATGAGTGGCATCGAAGAGGCCGACGATCAGGACGTGGATCTCGGCCAGGACACTTACTGCCTGGTCACCGCCGATCAGGGAACCGCCTACGGTTGCGTTCGAGAAGTCGCTGTTCGCGATGACACGTTGCGCGTTGTGCTCGACCCCGCCGCTCTGCGGAATCTCGGTTTGGACGACCCGGTGATCGAAGCGGTGTTGGACGTCCCCGAGGCTGATGTGAAGCGCATGCGTGAGGTGCTTCGCAGCATATTCAGCTATGGAAGAGCAGACGCCAGACCGGTGCTTGTCGACCTGTGAGCCGCCGTAACCGTTGTGCCGGGCGTACTCCTCGATCTCACGTACGGCCCGGCGGAATTTGTCCGGCCGGGCCGTACATCGGGCCTCGTTACTCGACGAGCAGTTCGACGGGCATATTGCCGCGGGTGGCGTTGGAGTACGGGCACACCTGGTGGGTGGCGTCCACGAGGTTCCGCGCCTGCTCCTCGGTGAGAGTGCCGGGCAGCTCCACCCGCAGGACGGCGTCCAGCTCGTAGCCGCCCTTGCCGTTGGGCGACAGGCCGACCTCCGCGGTGACCGAGGCGTCCGACACGTCGAGGCCCTGCGTACCCGCCACGAGTTTCATGGAGGTGGCGAAGCAGGCGGCGTAGCCGGCGGCGAAGAGCTGCTCGGGATTGGTGCCGTCGCCGTTGCCGCCCAGCTCCTTCTGCAGGGCGAGCTGGACGTCCAGCCGCCCGTCCGAGGAGACCGCCCGGCCGTCGCGGCCTTGTGCGGTGGCGGTGGCAGTGTAGATCCGCATGGTTTCCCTTCGTGATTGTCGGTTCTCGCGCCCAGGGCCGACGACAGCGTGACGGCCAGGGGCACGACGGTGACGGCCGGCTCTCGCCGTACACGAGAGTGATCGCGGCGCCCACGACCAGCACCGCACCGAAGACGTCCAGACCGCGAGTTCGCGCGATGCGCCGCCGTGGGGCAGCAGGCAGACAGCGCACCTCCATTCGTTACGGACCGATCAGTCCGGACCGATCGGTCCCAATCCTGAGGGCAGGGCGGTACGCTGTCAACCAAGATTGCTCATCACGGGAAGGACAGACGGTGACGCGCAAACCGACCCCCGGCACCCGGCGACGCATCCTCGAGACGACAGCCCGCCTGTTCGGCGAGCAGGGCGCGCGGGCCGTGGGCATGCAGCAGATCGTCGAGGAGACGGGACTCGGTAAGAGCGCGCTCTACCGCGAGTTCACCGGCAAGGACGATCTGGTGAAGGCATGGGTGGGCGAGTTGCACGACCAGGCCTGGTCAAAACTCGACAGCGCGATCGCCCGCCATGAGGGCGATCCTGCCCGCCAGCTCCTGGCCATCGTGGAACACGCTCAGGAGACCGCCCGGACCTCAGACGCCCATGGCTGCACCTTCTACAACACCTCGGCGGAGTATCGCGATCCCGACCACCCCGGCCGCAGGGAGGCCGTCGCCCACCTCGACCAGCTACGCGAACGGCTGCACGCCCTCGCCGCCGCCGCACGCGCCACCGACCCCGAGGCCCTGGCCGACATGCTGATGCTCGTCATCTCCGGCCTGTACGCCAACGCGGCCACGCTCGGCCCCTCCGGTCCCGTCACACGATCCGTCAGCGCCGCCCGCATCCTCATCGAGCAGCACATACCGGCACATGCCCGCGCGTCCTGAGGCCGGCACGGTCGCGTGGCCGAGCACCGCCGGTCGGCGCCACGATTGGCCGCACCGAGCGGTGGCAACCGCCATCGGGTGAATGAATTCGGATCGCTACCATGCCGATCATGGAGAAACTGGATCCTCGCCGCACCGCATTGCTCCTTATCGATCTCATGACGCGCATCGTCGAGCAACCGACGGCACCACATGCCGGATCCGCCGTGGTCACTCGCTCCCTCGCCCTCGCTGACGCAATGCGAAAGGCGGGAGGTCTCGTTGTCGCCGTACGGGTCGAGCGGCCAGGCGTTGCGGAGCAGCCACCGGGCAGCGAACTGGCGGAAGGGGTGCTCGGCGACCTGGAGATCGTGAAGCACACGTGGGGCGCATTTCACAACACCGGGCTGGAGGAGGCATTGCGTAAGCGCGGTGTCGACACCCTGATCATCACCGGGATCGCCACGAACTTCGGCGTCGAGCAGACCGCGCGCTTCGCCGACGAGTTCGGCTTCACGGTGATCCTGCCCGAGGACGCGATCACCGCACTCGACGCACACGCCCATGCGTTCGCCTTCGACTACGTCTTCCCGCGCATCGCCACTGTCAGCACTACCGCCGAGGTCGTGGCAGCACTGGAGGGGATGGTCACGGAATCCGGGCGGTGATTTGCCGAATTCACCGGATGAGCAGCCGAGACGCCGCACAGCGCGGCGTAGGCGGGCGGTCGCCGATCACTGCTTGCCTGAGGGGCCTTTGGTGTCGCGTTCGCCCACAGCAGCGGCGAGGGCACCGATCGTGATCCCGATGCCGGCCAGGGCCAGGGCCGTCTGCTTGGCCACGGGAGCGTCGCCCTCGGCGCCCAACGTCGTCAGCGCCGCGACGAGCAGGAAGAGCGTGCCGATGAAGAGCAGGGCACGATAGAGATATCGCATGATCGGCGATGGTACTTGATCTACGCCCACCTGGCTCCGCGGATTGATCGACCAACTTGGCCACCCGAACGGTAGTCACTCAGGCGAGCAGAAGGCCGAGCCCCCACCCGGCCCGACTCCTCCGCTGACTCCGGACATTTCACTCGACCAGCTGCTGCATCCGCCGGCGCACGCGTCGAATGCGGGCCGTACCGCTCTCCTGACCACCGAGCCCGAGGTTCATACGTCGCCTGAGTACGTACTGCACGACCTCCCCGAGCGGCGCATCGGGCCACTTCTTCCACGACTTCGGCCGTCGCGTCAGGAGACGCTCCTCCACAGCCGACTCGGCGACTTCATCGACAGCGCCCTTGGCGGCCTCAAGCACCAGGCACGCTCTCCGCCGGTTGGCCCGGTGTGGATACTTCTTGCTCCGTGGGATGTTCTTGCGCGAGCTCTTGTCGTTCTCGCCGTACTCATTGCGGCGATCCTTGGCATAGCTCAGCGCCTTCTTCTCCTGAGGGCTTCTACGACGCCCCACGCATCGCCCCCGCGTTCGTCGGACTACCGGCGTCGACGCTACTCGCCAGAGTCGATCGAATTCAGGTCATCGTCCGTCAGCTCGGCGAGCTCGGCCTCCAATTCCTCCTTCTCATCACGCCGGCGAGCCCTGCTGGCCCACGCCTTCGCCTCCTCGGTGAACCCCCAATGCCCATGCTTGCGGCTCATGTCGCGCGCGCCGGCGTGCTCCGTCTTCCCCTTGCCCAAGCCCATGGCGCGATCGTAAGCCCGGAGATCACGCGTCTTCGGGCTCCCGTCTCCACCCCTCGCCGCCGGCAAGGACGACACCCTTGACGAAGACGAACGCAGGCACCCACCGGGCCAACTGGAGGGACGACCGCCAGAGGGCTGGGGGCCGGTTGCGCGGCTGCGGTGGGCGAAGCCTCGGGCCTGCCTGGGACGCCGCCGATCTGGAGACTGGAACCCTCCGGTGGTGCGTGTCGCCGTGGAGCTGCTGACCGCTCACCGTGAGGCATATCGCCCCCGGCCCCTGGGAGATGACTTCATCAATTCGGCCGGCGGTCCGATCCGGCGCGACGCTGCTCCGCTCTCGCGTCCGGCGCTCAGCGCTGGGTGCGGGCCGGCCCGGAGGCGGTCGCTCTCATGGCGAAGAACGGCGCACTGCTACGCCACCTGGCTCGTCTCCGACTGCGTCCCCCGTCAATGACCTGGCGCAGCGCCTCGGGCACGAGCCCATGTCCACGACGCGCAACCGCTACACGCACTCCACACGTAACCGCTATGGCAGGGCTCGGGCGCTCATCGCTGACGCCTGCTCCGGACCGGCCCCAGGAGCTGGACACAGTCAGCGCCGCCGATCTCGACGGCGAGGAGGACCAGAGCCGGTGCCAAAGCTTTGAACAGCCAAAAGGCCCGTTGGAGTGGTGGTCTCCGACGGGCCTTGATCGTGTGGGCGATACTGGGATCGAACCAGTGACCTCTTCGGTGTGAACGAAGCGCTCTCCCGCTGAGCTAATCGCCCGGGATCATCTGCGCCTTGCGGCGCCGACGGGGAAAACCATACCGCACTCGAGGGGGTGATGGCGAAAGCACGGACCGGTCGGCTCGATCGTCCCGCCTTCGTCAACACCTTCGAAAGGTTCGCCAGACCGTCCCCGGCGTGGGGGTGTGGTGTCATAGCATCGTGATGCTCCATGCTCGACCTATACGCACGACCTGAGATCATTCGCCCGCAATGGCATCGCCGGCGCGGCCCCGCCGACACGCAAAGCAGAGGTAAGGACAAGCCTGTTGGTGATGTTTGAGCTGGTAGATGACCGAATGTCAAGCTGTGATGTGCGTTACAGAAGGGCCTGGAGGCGGAATCTTTCCTACGGGTCTCTTCGTTCGTCTCGTAGCACGAGCGCCCGGCGAGGCCCGACCGCACAGTGAAGACGCAGTGAAAGCCCCTGACAGGGGACCCGACGACGAAAAGGTTTGGCTGACGATGAACAGCACCACCGTCTCTGCCGAGCTAGGCCTTCGGCTTGTGGTCCCCGACCGTACGACCGTCCCCCTGCTCGCCGGCCTGAGCTACACGGCTGAGGATCCGTACGCCATCCGGATGGCCTTCCACGTGGGGAATGACGAGCCGGTCGAGTGGATCTTCGCCCGCGAGCTGCTGACCGTGGGCATCGTGCGGCGTGTTGGAGACGGAGACGTCCAGGTGTGGCCGGCCCGTTCGGACGGCGAGCGGACCCTCAACATCAGTCTCACCTCGCCCTTCGGCCAGGCCCTGTTCGAGGTGCCCCTGGCCCCCCTCACCGAGTTCCTGCATCGGACCTACGAGCTCGTCTCCGCCGGTCGTGAGACCGACTTCATGGACCTGGACGAGGAGCTCACCAACATGCTCTGGAGCTCCTAGGGGGCTAGCCCAGCCTCCGCTGGATTCCTCGCATCCGCGCGATCTCGATCTGCTGGCCGGAGACGACGTCCTGGGCCATCGCCCGCATGGCCCGGTCTCGTCCCCGGCGCAGTTCCTGCGCCGCCATGCTCACCGCGCCCTTGTGGTGCCGGATCATCAGCGTGAGGAACAGCGTGTCGAAGGCGCGCCCCCGCGCCGTACGCAGCCAGGTGAGCTCGTCCTCGCTCGCCATGCCGTAGTCGCTCATCTCGTGATCACCCGTGCCGTGGTCGTGCGCGGGCGGCGGGGTGCGGCCCAGGCTCCGCAGCCACGACTCCATCACGGCGATCTCCGGGCGCTGCCCGTCCACCACGCGGTCCGCCACCGCCGTCACCAGCGGATCGCCGGTCCGCCCCGCGGCCAGCCCCGCCATCTCCAGCGCCTGCCGGTGATGCGGGATCATCGCCTCGGCGAACCGTACGTCCGCCGCCACGGGCCCCGCCTCCGCCGGTGAGCGGGCCGGCGCGGAGCCGGACTGCCCGGGGGCGCCGAGAACGATCACCGGGGCGTCGGCGTGCGCCGGTGGAGCGGCTCCGGACGAGCAGCCGGCCAGCGCCGGCGCAACTGCCAGCACAACCGTTACCAATCCGGTCCGCACCGGCCGCGGGCTCGACATAACTTCCATAGTGGGCGATGATCCGCGGACATGGGGGCAATGTGAGCAGACCGAGGCTGAAGGCCGCGCTGGTGGCGTCCGTCCTCCTCCTGGCCCCGGCCTGCGCCTCCGACGAGCCCGCGCCGCCCCAGGCGGCCGCTCCGACCGGCATCCCGGGGCAGGACGAGATCAGGCACAGCCCCAACATGACGCTGGTCGCCAACGTCCCCCTGGCGGCGCCGTTCGACGGCCCGGACGACTGGGGCACCGACATGGCCTTCCAGGGCCGCTACGCGTTCGTGGGCAACTACGGGGGCTTCACGGTGCACGACATCGGCGACCCCGAGCACCCCAAGGCCGTCGCCCGGGTCGAGTGCCCCGGCGGGCAGAACGACGTCTCGGTCTCCGGCGACCTGCTGTTCCTGTCGGTGGACGAGCCCCGCACCGACGACACCTGCGCGAGCGACGCCGGAGACCCGGCGGCCGCGGGAGCGTGGGAGGGCATCCGCGTCTTCGACATCTCCGACAAGGCCCACCCGCGCTATCTGAAGTCCGTACGCACGGAGTGCGGCTCCCACACGCACGCCATCGTGCCGGGCAGGGACGCCGGGACGGTCTACCTGTACGTCTCCTCCCCCGGCCCTGAACCGGACACGACGAACTGCCGGCCGCCCCACCAGAACATCTCGATCGTGGAGGTTCCCGTCGCCGACCCCGGAAAGGCGCGGGTCGTGGCCAAGCCCGAGCTGTTCGCGGGCAGGCCGGCGGGCGAGGAGGAGACGGGCGGCTGCCACGACATCACCGTCTACCCGGAGAAACACCTGGCCGCGGGCGCCTGCTTCGGCGACGGCGTCCTGCTGGACATCTCCGACCCGGTGCACCCCACGCTGCTGCAGACCGTACGCGACGAGAAGAACTTCTCGATCTGGCACTCGGCCACGTTCGACAACGAGGGCACCAAGGTCGTCTTCAGCGACGAGATGGGCGGCGGGATGGCCGCCACCTGCCTGCCCTCGGTCAGCGCGACCAAGGGAGCGGACGCGATCTACACGCTGACGCCGGAGCGCAGGCTTGTCCGGCAGGGCTACTTCAAGATCCCCCGGGTCCAGAGCGCCGAGGAGAACTGCGTGGCCCACAACGGCGCGCTGGTACCCGTCCCGGGCCGCGACGTGATGGTGCAGGGGTGGTACATGGGCGGAGTCTCGGTCTGGGACTTCACCGACTCCGCCCACCCGCAGGAGATCGCCTACTTCGAGCGCGGGCCGCTGCCGTCGGATCTCCATCTCGGCGGCTCCTGGTCGGCCTACTACTACAACGGCTACATCTACTCGAGCGACATCACCAAGGGCCTCGACGTGCTGCGCCTGGACGACCCCCGCACCGATCCCGCCAAGGCCGTGCGCCTGAAGGAGCTCAACGCCCAGAGCCAGCGCTCCTACTGACGGATCACGGGTCGAGGTCGGCCGCGGAACGCTCGGCGAAGACCTTCATGGCCTCCAGCGTGACCGGCCCGGGCGCCTGCGGCAGCACCTTCCCGTCCACGGCCCTGATCGGCTGGATGTCGCGGGTCGTGGAGGTGAGGAACGCCTCCTCCGCCTCGTACAGCGCCGAGATCGGCACGTCGGCCTCCTCGCCGCCGCACCATTCGAGGGTGAGCGCGCGGGTGACGCCCGCCAGGCAGCCGGAGGAGAGCGTCGGGGTGATCAGGCGCCCGCCGGTGACGATGAAGATGTTGCTCCCGGTGCCCTCGCACAGGTTTCCGGCGAGGTTCTCGAAGATCGCCTCGGCGCCGCCGCGCTCCTTGGCGTACGCCAGGGCCTTGGCGTTGTCGCCGTAGGAGGTGCTCTTGACGCCGGACAGCGCGCCGCGCTCGTTGCGGGGCCAGGGCACCACGACGACGTCGGCGGTGGCGGGGAACGGCGCCTGCTCGCCCACGATGGCGATTGCGTTCGTGCCGGCCGACCCCCGGTCGGAGCCGAGCGGTCCGGGGCCGCTGGTGTAGGTGATCCTGATGCGCGCCAGGGGCCACTTCGGCGCGGCCGCCAGGCAGCGGCGCACGCCGTCGGCGATCGCGGCGAGGTCGGGCTCGGGCAGGTCCATCCGCTTGGCCGACAGCGCCAGCCGGTCGAGGTGGCGGGTCAGCGCGAAGGACTCCCCGTTCACCGCCTTGACCGTCTCGAACACACCGTCGCCGACCATCAGCCCGTGGTCGTACACCGAGACCACGGCCTTGTCGGGCTCGTACAGCTCCCCGTTCACCCAGATGGGTACAGACATCTCCTGCTCCGTTCGTTACCGATGCCGCGGCCCGCCCGCGGACGCGAGGCCGATGAGCCGGGCGGCCTTGAGCTCGGTCTCGTGCCATTCCCTCCGGGGGTCGGACCCCCAGGTGATGCCCGCTCCCGTGCCGAACCGGATCGTGTCGTGCTCGATCCAGAAGGTGCGGATGCCGACCGCCAGCGCCCCCTCGCGCCGGTCGGCGTCGACCCAGCCCACGGCCCCACAGTACGGCCCGCGGGGCTCAGGTTCGAGCTCGTTGATGATCCGCAGCGCCGAGGACTTCGGCGCTCCGGTCACCGATCCCGGAGGGAAGGTGGCGGCGAACAGCTCCGGCCAGCCGGCGCCGCCGGCCAGCCGCGACCGCACCGTGGACACCAGGTGCACGAGCCCGGGGTGCTCCTCGACCGCGAACAGCGAGGGCACGGTCACAGAGCCTACCTCCGCCACGCGGCCGAGGTCGTTGCGAACGAGGTCGACGATCATGAGGTTCTCGGCGTAGTCCTTGTCGAGGAGATCGTCCGCCGTCACGCCCGTGCCCTTGATCGGCCGCGACTCGACCACCTCGCCGCTCCTGGACAGGTACAGCTCCGGCGAGGCCGACACGACCGTCAGCCCCGGCACGCCCACGACGGCCGCGTACGGCGCGGGGTTGCCCTCGGCCAGCCGTACGGCGAGGGCGAGGGGGTCCACGTCGGGCGAGGGCAGCGGCGCGGACAGGACACGGCAGAGGTTGGCCTGGTAGACCTCCCCCCGCTCGATGTAGTCCCTGATCCGCTGGACGCCCCGCTCGTACCCCTCCCGATCGAGGGACGTGGCCCAGGCGTCGCGGGCGGGTCCCCGCCACGGGCCGCGCGGCGGGGGCAGCGGAGCGGGCCGCACCGTGTCGAACCGCGCGCAGACGACCTTCCCCTCGTACGACACGACCACCGCCCACCAGCCGGAGCCGTCGAGGGCGGCCAGGTCGGTGGTCACCTCCCGCAGGCCGGTGGCCAGGTGCCCCCCGATGTGGGCGAAGGCGTCGTACACGTGTCCATTCTCGCGCCCTGCGCCGGAAAGAAACACGTGCCGTCCCGTGGCTCCCCGGCCGAAGCCGTGGTTCAGACGGCCCGGCGGGCCAGCAGACCGAGCAGCGCGCGGGCGGCGGGGAGCGGAGCCGTACGCGGCATGGCGGCGTACACGGTGCGGCGCGGCGCGAACTCGCCGAGCGACCGCAGCGCCACGTCCCGGCGTACGGCGGGCGCGGCCATGGCGGGCACCAGCGTCACCCCGAGCCCCGCGGCCACATAGCCGAGCTTGCCGGTCCACTCCCCGATCCGCAGGTCGACCCTGGGGGCGAAGCCGGCCCGGGCGCAGGCGGCGCCGAGCATGGTCACGGTGCCGGGAGGGGCGCCCTCGATCCAGCTCTCGTCACGCAGGTCGCGCAGGTCCACCCGCTCGCGTCCGGCGAGCGGGTGGTCGGTGGGGAGGGCGACGAGCAGCTCGTCCTCCATCAGGCGGGTGACCTCGACCTCGGGACCCGCCCCCAGCCCGGAGGGGTAGTCGCTCACCACCGCGATGTCGATCTCCGCGCGGCCGAGCCCGTCCATGAGCGCGGTGCTCAGGCCCTCCACCATGCTGACCGTGACCTCCGGCCGGGAGGCCCGCAGCTCGCGCAGGGCGGCGGGGACCAGCACGGCGTTGGCCGTGGCGAACGCGCCGACCCGCAGCCGCCCCCCGCTGCCCTGGTGGATGGCGGCGAGCTCCTCCCCCGCCCGGCCGAGCCGCTCCAGCACCTCGCGGGCGTAGCGGTGCAGCGTCCGGCCCGCCGGCGTCAGCCGCACCCCCCGGGGCAGCCGCGCGAACAGCGGGCCGCCCGCCTGGGCCTCCAGGGACGCGATGCGCCGGGACACGGCTGACTGGGTGTAGTTGAGCTGTATCGCGGCGGCCGTGAACGATCCCGTACGGGCCACGACGTCGAGCAGCACAAGAGCGTCGGTGTCGAACATGCTCCGATCCATGAGCGAGGGGAATGGACGCCATGCAATCTAGTCGCTGGTGGAATGGTTTCTTCCTCCAATAACGTCCAGGACATGATTGCTTTTCTTGGTCTGGGGCGTATGGGTGCCCCGATGGCCGGCCGCCTCGTCGCCGCCGGTCACAGGGTGACCGTGTGGAACCGTACGCCACGGGACGTGCCGGGCGCGGAGGCGGCCCCCTCCCCCGCCGCGGCCGTCGCCGGAGCGGACGTCGTGATCACCATGCTGAGCGATCCGGATGCCGTGTCCGAGGTGGCGCGGGCGGCGCTGCCGGGGCTGCGGCCGGGGTCGGTGCTGGTGGAGATGTCCACGATCGGCCCCGACGCGGTGCGACGGCTGCGCGGCCTGCTCCCCGAGGGCGTGGGCCTGGTCGACGCCCCCGTGCTGGGCAGCGTGGGCCCGGCCGTCGACGGAACGCTGGTCGTGCTCGCCGGGGGCCGCCGAGAGGACCTCGACCGGGTGTCGGACGTGCTGCGGGTCTTCGGCACCGTCCACGAGGCGGGCGGGCCGGGATCGGGCGCCGCGACCAAGCTGGCCGTGATGAGCGCGCTGGTGACCGCTCAGGTGGGGCTGGCCGAGACGCTGGCCTACGCGGACGACCTCGGGGTCGGCCGCACCACCCTCCTGGACGTCCTCGGGGCGACGCCCCTGGCCGGGCTCGCGGAGCGGCTGCGGCCGGTGGCCGAGTCGGGCCCGTTCGAGACGAGGTACGCCCTCGGCCTGGCCGCCAAGGACCTGCGTCTGGCCACGGAGGGGCCGGGGAGCCGCCAGACGGTGACCACCGCCGCTCGTGACCTGCTCGCGGGGGCGGTCGCGGCCGGACTGGCGGGCCACGACCTCACCGCCGTCGTCCCGTTCGCGGCGTCCCGGGCGGCGCGGACCCCCACGCCCAAGGAGGTGCGGGCGGTCAACCCGCCCTCCGTTCCTGCGACCAACGGGTACTACTCCCACGCCGTACGCTTCGGGGACCTGCTGTTCGTGTCCGGGCAGGTGGCGCTGGACGAGGACGGGAAGGTCCTCGGCGAGGGCGACATGACCCGGCAGTCCGAGGTCGTGATGGAGAACCTGGGGCGGATCCTGGCCGACCAGGGCTCGTCGCTCGACCGGATCCTGCACATCAGGACGTTCCTGACCGACATGGACCGGCTGCACGAGTACGGCGCGGTGCGCAGCCGGTTCATCACCGGCGAGCCGCCCGCCAGCACCACCGTGGAGGTCGAGCGGCTGTTCCGGCCGGGGCTGATGATCGAGGTCGAGGTGGTCGCCGCCCTCTGAGGTCTGAGGCGGGCGCCGCCGTTTGAGGTTTGAGGCGGGCGCCGCCCTCTGAGGGCTCAGGGCGAGGTCTTACGCCAGGGGGCCGACGGCGGACTCGGCGGCGGCGACCACCGCGCCGGTCTCGACGAGCCGGACGACCGCCTCGATCTCCGGCGCGAGGAAGCGGTCCGGCCCCGGCCCCGCCACCGGCTCGCGCAGCGCCTCGACCACCGCGCCCGTCCCCGGCGCGGGCGTGTGCGGCCTGCGCAGGTCGAGCGCCCTGGCGGCGGTCAGCAGCTCGATCGCGAGCACGCGGGTGAGCCCGTCGACGGCGCGGCGCAGCTTGCGGCCCGCCGACCAGCCCATCGAGACGTGGTCCTCCTGCATGGCGGAGCTCGGGATCGAGTCCACGCTCGCCGGCACCGCCAGCCGCTTGAGCTCGGACACGATCGCCGCCTGGGTGTATTGCGCGATCATGTGGCCGGAGTCGACGCCCGGGTCGTCGGCGAGGAACGCCGGGAGGCCGTGGCTGCGCGCCACGTCCAGCATGCGGTCGGTGCGCCGCTCGGCGATCGACGCGAGGTCGGCCGTCGCGATGGCCAGGAAGTCCAGGACGTACGCGACCGGGGCGCCGTGGAAGTTGCCGTTGGACTCCACCCGCCCGTCGGCGAGTACGACGGGGTTGTCGATGGCGCTGGCGATCTCGCGGGCGGCGACGGCGGACGCGTGGGCGAGGGTGTCCCTGGCGGCGCCCGCGACCTGGGGGGCGCAGCGCAGGGAGTAGGCGTCCTGGACGCGGGTGCAGGAGCCGTCGCGGTGGGAGGCCATCACGCCCGAGCCGGCGAGCAGCGTCCGCATGTTGGCCGCCGCCAGGGCCTGGCCGGGATGGGGCCGCAGCGCCTGCAGGTCGGCCGCGAACACGTAGTCGGTGCCGAGCAGCGCCTCCACGCTCATCGCGGCGCCGATGTCCGCGGTGGTGAGGAGCCGCGACAGGTCGTGCAGCGCGAGCACCAGCATGCCGAGCATGCCGTCGGTGCCGTTGACGAGCGCGAGCCCCTCCTTGGCGGCCAGCTCGACGGGCTCGATGCCGTATTCCTTGAGCGCCTCCGCGGCGGGCCGCAGGCGTCCCTCGGGGTCCCTCACAACGCCCTCACCCATGATCGTCAGGGCGACGTGGGAGAGCGGGGCGAGGTCGCCCGAGCAGCCGAGGCTGCCGTACTCGTGGACAACAGGGGTGAGCCGGGCGTTCAGCAGGGACTCCAGCACCCGTGCCGTGGCCGGGCGCACGCCGGTGTGCCCGGTGGCGAGCGTGCGCAGGCGCAGCAGCATCATGGCCCGCACGACCTCGGTCTCCACCTCGGGCCCGGAGCCGGCCGCGTGCGAGCGGATGAGGCTGCGCTGGAGTTGGGCGCGCAGCGAGGGGTCGATGTGCCGGGTGGCGAGGGCGCCGAAGCCGGTGGAGACGCCGTAGGCCGGGGTGTCGGCCTCCGCGAGCTCCTCGACCCGCCCCCGCGAGGCCGCCATCTCGGCGATCGCGTCGTCCGTCAGGCGGATCTGTGCGCCGTACCTCGCGACCCGGACCACGTCGTCGAAAGCGAGCGGTCCCGGGCCAACGGCCACGACCTCGTTGTCGTGCATCGTCCCACTCTTTCACGTCATGCTGCTCGCGCCGTGCGCGCGTGGCGAGTAACCAGCGTATCTCAGCTTAGGTCCTTACATCCGAAGATCCTTTCCAGTCCCTCCCGTCCCGCGCCGGTCAGCCGCAGGGCGCGGGGCACGGTGCCGCGCACCAGCCATTCCCGAGCCAGGAGCCGGTCCAGGACCGCGGCGCCGAGCGCCCCGCCGAGGTGCGGGCGGCGCTCCAGCCAGTCGAGACAGTCGGGGGCGAACCTGCGGCGGGCGCGGCGCACCCGCTCCACGTCCACGCCGAGCTCCGTCAGCGCGTCCGCGCCGCTCGCGGTCAGCAGACAGCCGCCGTCGGCCTCGATCAGACGCCCGTCGCGCACCAGCGCGTCGTACAGTTCGACCCCCACCCGGCCGGCCAGATGGTCATAGCAGCTGCGGGCCTCCCGCAGCAGCCGCGCCTGCCGCGACTGCCGCAGGGACCGTACGGCGACGCGCCCGCTGATCCGGGCCAGCACCTCCAGGGTGCGGGCGACGTCGGGGCCGGCGAGGCGGTAGTAGCGATGCCGTCCCTGTTTGACCACGGTCACCAGGCCCCCGTCGAGGAGCCGGGCCAGATGGGAGCTCGCGGTGGGGGCGCTCACGCCCGCGATCCTGGCCAGCTCCCCCGCCGCCAGCGCCCTGCCGTCCAGCAGCGCGGTGAGCATGGCGGCGCGGGCGCCGTCCGCGATCAGGGCCGCGACGGGGGCGATGTCGGCGTCCCCCGCGATCTCGGCGTTCCCCCCGATCCCAGCGTTTCCCCCGATCTCGGCGTTCCCCGCGGTCTCGGCCGTCCCGGGCTCCGGAGCGTCCCCGACGGCGCCGGGGACAGCGGCGTGTGTGCGCTCATGTGTCACGGACATGCTTCGACGCTAACGCGGGGACGGTTCGACGGAGCTGGAAGCATCGACCGGAACTCACGGCGTGAGCAGGGAGAACGCCGCTGATTTGGGGAGTCGGCGGGAGATTGGATAAAGTCTTCCCGTGAGCCCGGCCGGACAGAGCCGGGGACGCGGAAGTGGCTCAGTGGTAGAGCATCACCTTGCCAAGGTGAGGGTCGCGGGTTCGAATCCCGTCTTCCGCTCGGAGCTTGACACTGTGCAGCTTGACACGGTGGAGTGGCCGAGAGGCGAGGCAGCGGCCTGCAAAGCCGCGTACACGGGTTCAAATCCCGTCTCCACCTCTTGGTTCGTCCAAGGGCGATTAGCTCAGCGGGAGAGCGCTTCCCTGACACGGAAGAGGTCACTGGTTCAATCCCAGTATCGCCCACCAGACAGTACGACGAAGGCCGGGTTCTACAGGAATCCGGCCTTCCGGCTGTTCGACCGGCATCCACGTGCCCGCCCCGCCGGACTCCCCCTCCCTCCCGCGGGTGCGCGCCGTCCCTGCGGCCCGCACCGGTCCTGGAACCAAGATCCACCGCTACATACCCGCTGCGGCCCATGTAATTCGATTGCACCATTTGCGGGACGCTGTCGCAAAACATCCATACTCAGCCCAAGTGGGACATTAAGGTTGATTAAACAGCAACCCCGCGAGGTACGAACACGCCTTTGGGCATGACCACTATCGCTACACTTCCCTAACTGGGTGGCGATCCGTGAGGCAGGCAGCCCACCTACTATGAGCGAAGCGGTGGGATCCAGCGATGCACGGTGTGGCCCGGCGGCCTGGCCGCCCCAAGTTGGGGCGCAACTTCGGGCTACTGTGGTCGGGGTCCGTCATATCCCTGGTCGGAACGGTCAACACCACCGTCGCGGTCCCCCTTGTGGCGCTCATGCTCACCGGGTCCGCGTTCGACGCGGGTCTCGCCGGGTTCGCCGGAACGCTGCCACGCCTCGTCATGCATATTCCCGCCGGCTTCATCGCCGACCGGGTGGACCGGCGCAAGGTGCTGGCCTTTGCCCAACTCGGACGATCTGCGGTGGCCGTATCGGTCGGATTCGCGCTGTTGTCCGGGAATTGCACGATTCAGTGGTTGATCGCGGGGGTCGTCCTCGAAGGTTCCTTCGCCGCTTTCTTCGAAATCGCGGAGATGTCGATAGTGTCGCAGGTCGTCCGGAGGGACGATCTCGACGAGGCCTCGGCACGCAACGAGGGCCGCAATTTCGTGGCGACCCTCTCCGGGCGTCCCCTCGGCGGCGCGCTCAGCGCGCTGGGCGGGGGCTTTCCCTTCTTCGCCTCGGCGGGGGCGTCGCTGGTTTCGGCGAGCCTCTTCCTCCGGCTCGGCCGGCGTGATCCACTCGTTCCGCTCCAGCTGCGTGACCGGATCATCGGCTTCAGGCGTCAGGCGCTGGTCGGCTTCGAGGTCCTGCGGCAGGACCCGTTGCTCAGCCGTACGGCGGTCATCTGCGCCCTCACCAACTTCCTGTTCCAGGTCGTCACCCTCGACATGATCGTGATGGCCAGGCAGGACGAGGTCTCACCGGCCCTGGTGGGCGTCCTGCTCGCGGCCTCGGGGGTCGGCGGGCTGCTCGGCGCCTCGTTCGCGCCCCGGCTCCTCGCGCGGCTGGAACCCGGCAAGGCCGTGAACGCCTGTGTCGTGGCCTGGTGCGTCGCCTTGTGGATCTTCGCCCTCGCGCATCATCCGGTGGGGTGGCTTATCGCCTGGGCGGCGGTGGGCTTCACCGGATCCCAGATGAGCGTCCTGCGCGGCAGTCACCAGGCGACGGTCGTACGGCCGGAGTGGATGGGCCTGGTAGGCGGTTTCAACCAGTTCCTAACGCAGGGCGCCGTGCTTCCGCTGGCGCATCTCTTCGGAGGCGGAGCGATCGAGACCTTCGGCCCGACGACGATCGCCGTGATCAGCGCCGTCGTCGTGAGCGCTCTGTGGGTGCTGCTGCGCTGCAGAGGCTGGCACACGCTGCTGCGGAGCGACAAGCGTCTGCACAAGCCTGGGCAGGCACCGTTGTGCCCGGAGAGTTCGAATGTGAGCATGGGCGAATGTCCGCGGTCTGGATCGGCCTTATCACGTCGCTCATCACTGGAACGAGTGCCGTCTTAGCGGTGATCGCCACACAGTCGGCCACGACCCGACGCGAAACGGCGGCCAGAGAAAGAGACCGGCAGGACGCGGCCGATCGCGAGCGGAGGGAGTCCCACGAACGGCTGATCGAGGCCGCCATGAAGCTGCGTGCCCACCTGGAATTCGTCGGCAGGTCACGGTGGCCGGACATGGACGCGCGGCTCGCACGGCTCGAGGAGCTGGCTACCCAGATCTCCGTGGCATCGGGGATCCTCGCGCGGTTCGAAGACCCGGACACCATCAGAGCGGCACGCGCCCTGTCGAAGGCCGCCGTCGAGCTTGCCGCGGACGTCGCCGCCGGGGTCGGCCCCGAGAAGGAGTTCCGCAACAGGATCGCGTTCGAGCCGCTCGACGCACTACTGGACGATTTCCTCGCGCTGGGCGGCCGCGACTCAGCGGTCGTGCCCGTGGTCGTCGAGAAGGCGCCTCGCCGACTCCTTCTGCCGCGGCGATAGGGGCGGCCCGGTGGCGGCGATCGCCTGCCGGGCCAGCTCGGCCGCCTTGTCGAAGTCACCGCTGAGAGTCTCGACGCGGGCGGCGTAGAGGAGGGCGGGCCCGTTCGTCGGCCCCTCCGCCACGATGGCGTCGACCTCGCGCTCCGCCTCCGCGGGGCCGAGCTGTTCGAGAGTGGCCAGGGCGAGCGCACGGGCGGCCCGGGTCGCGGGCCAGGTGCGGCTGCTCACCCGCCGCAGGTCGCGCATGGCGGCCTCGGCCCGGCCCTGCTCGGCGTTGAACTCCCCGCGCGCCCGCAGGGCCGTCAACTGATCGCCCTCGTCCCGCAGGACGCTGTCGAGTTCCGTCATCGCCCGGCTCCGGTGATCCGTCAGCCAGAGCGCCCGCGCCAGCTCGGTGCGCAGGGCGAGGTCCCGCGGCAGGAGGCTCTTGGCCTCCTCGAATTTGCGCACCGCCGACGAAAGCTCGCCCATCTGGGCCATCACCTGCCCGATCGCGCTCAGCATCCGGCCCGCCGCCGCGGAGTCGCCGAGGTCGGCATGGCACTGCAGCCCCAGCCGATACCAGGAGAGCGCCTTGTCGAGATGCTGCCGGGCCGCCTCTTCCTGGTGCGCACGATCCGAAGGACTGTCCACCTCGGAAAGGATCGCCTGCACGGCACGAGCGCGTTCGATCTGGATGTCGCCGAGCAGGGTGTGGATCTCCGCCACGGATGTCGCCTCGGCGACTTCCAGGGCGTTGAAGGCCTGTTCTTCCGCGCCGTCCAGATCTCCCGCGGTGAGAGCGGTCACGGCGGATTCCACGCCTGCCGTCGTGCCGGGAGGAGCGATCGGTTGAAGGCGAGTGAGGGCGGACCGGAAGTCGTCGTGCAGGAGGCGTATCCCGTCGCCCAGAACCGACCGCAGGAGATGCCGGTCCTCGAGGGCGTGCACGATCGGGTTGCTCATCCCGGCGGTCTCCGCCGTCCCCTGTTTGACGGAGTGCCCGTCCGCGAAGGCCGCGACGGCCCACGCGTGCAGCGAGGCGGGATCCTGCCCGAAGGCGCCCCCCACCTCGGCGAGCACTCCGCTCAGGAAATGCGCGAGGGCGTTCCCCGAGTCGGCGAGCCTGAAGACGTGTTCGGGGCGGATGAGCTGGAGCGTCGGGGGAAGCCTCGCCCAGAGCCACTGGCAGACGATCTGCAGGACGACCGGCTCGACCGCGTCACCGCCCAGTACGTCGAGCAGCTGGGCGGCGGCCCCTGCGGTGAACCTCCGCGCGGTCCCCTCGGCCGGGCGGCCGATCGCCTCGAGTGCGGCTTCCGCGCCCAGGGGTCCGAGCGTCAGCCACGCGGCCCGGCTGACGAGCGCGCCGTAGTGGCCCAGGTCGTCGCGCCGGCTCTCCCGGACGACCAGGAGCAGCCGCAGCTCCGGATGGCTGTCGAGCGCGTCGACGAGCTCCTCGACGAAAGGCTCCCGGAACTGCGCACGATAGGGGCCCCCCAGGAAGAACTCCTCGAACTGGTCGACGGCGACGAGCAGAGGGCCGGGCTGCCGGCGGAGCAGGCGGGTCACATAGTCCGTCAGGCTCATGCCCGCCAGAACGCCGACGGGTTCAAGCGGCGCCAGTGTGGTGAGCAACGAGAGCGTCCAGGGGTTGTGGCCCGGCGGAAGGGCCGCGACCGGACCGCCGATGAATCGGCCCACCCGTCCGACGCGCGCGTGCGGGAGTCCCGGGAGCACGCCTGCCTGGAGCAGCGATGTCTTGCCCGATCCGGTGTCGCCGCTGAGGACCGTCAACGGAAACCGCGACCACGACCGGGTCAGGTCCCGTGACTCCTCGGCCCGGCCGAAGAAGACCGCCGCGTCGTCCGTCTGGAAAGGGGTGGCTCCGGGATAGGGATGCCGTTGGCTCCCAGGGGCGTCATGAGCGATCATCGGCCGGGTCGGCCCCATCACGCCGCGCCGGACCCGCGACGGATTGGAAACCGGCGACGGGCGCCGCCGACTTGGTGTCGGCGAGGATCCTTTGCAACGCGAGGAACAGGGCGGAGTCGTCGCAGCTGTCCAGCGTTTCCGGATCGAGCTTCGGCAGGCCGATGGTCCCGGAGCGCTGAATAACGGCCTGTTCGAACACCACGCCCACTCCCGCCCGATTGATCCAATTTTCACAGGTCCCGAGATCTCATGGACCGCATCTAAACTATATGCATCCTTCCCGCGAGTGTCGAGACGGGCATCCATCAGGAATGCTCCGATTTGGCCGCCCCTATTACATCGCCTGCAAAGCCCGAAATAAGCGATCCCAGAATATGGGCGGCAAAGGTTGCATACTGAAGAACAATAGACTTCTTCGCGGGTAGGAGGACGCTGGTGCCGGCGCTTGAGACCCCTGGTCCGGAACCTCGCATCTGGGGAAGTCGCATTCCGCTTCGCAACGCGAACTTCACGGGCCGCGAGGCGGCTCTCCGCGTGTTGCGCGAGCAGATGTTCGAAGGGCCGACCGCGATCCTCCCGCATACTCTGCGCGGCATGGGGGGCGTCGGCAAGACGCAGCTCGTCATCGAATACGCGCATCGGTTCAAGGGCGACTACGACGTCGTCTGGTGGATCGCCTCCGACATTCCCCTGCTCATTCCCGGCGCGCTGGGCGCGCTGGCGGAGAAGCTGGGCCTCCCGCCCGCCAAGGTCGTCGGCATCGACGAGGCGAGCCGATCCGTGCTCGACGCTCTGCGCAGAGGCGACCCCTACAAGCGCTGGCTCCTGATCTTCGACAACGTCAACAAGGCCGAGGACATCATGGAGCTGATCCCGGCCGGGCGGCCGGAACAGGGACACGTACTGATCACCTCGCGCAACCCTCGCTGGGAGGGCGTCGCCAACACCATGGTGATCGACGTCTTCGATCGCGAGGAGAGCATCGAATTCCTCGGCAAGCGCGCCGGGAGGATGACGCCGGAGGAGGCGAGGCGGCTCGCCCACGAGCTCGGCGATCTCCCGTTGGCCTTGGAGCAGGCCGGGGCGCTGCAGGTGGAGACGGGCATGTCCACCGAGGAGTACCTGGATCTGCTGCGCAGGCAGCCGCTCGAGGTGATGGACGAGAACCAGCCGATGGAGTACCCGCGGTCGATGACCGCGGCGTGGCGTCTGTCGATCAACGCCTTAGAGGACCAGTTGCCGGAGGCCCTTCAAGTTCTCAGGTGCGCCGCCTTCTTCGGCCCCGAGCCGATTCCCATCGACCTGTTCCGCTGGGGGAGCTCCGGGGGCGTGGGCCCGCTGCTCGCCCCCATCCTCGGCAACCCGATCCTCCGCACACGGGCGCTTCGCGCGATCAACAACTTCGCCCTCGGGCGGATCGACGACCGCGCCATCCAGATCCACCGGCTGGTCCAGAGGCTGCTCAGGGCCGACCTCGAGCCTGAGCAGACGCAGGTGTACGTACGCGAGGCGCAGATGCTGCTCGCCGCCGCGCGCGGGCTCCAGCCGGAGGACGAGGCCAACTGGGGCGTCTTCAGCAGGTTCGTGCCCCATCTCGACCCCGTCGGCGCCGCGACCACCACGAACGGCCGACTGCGCGATCTCGCCCTCAACGTCGTCCGCTACCTCTACCTCGTCGGTGACACGGAGTCGGCCCGGACCTTCGCGGCCAGGTTCCGGGACAAGTGGGGCCACCTGTCCGGCACGGACGACTACCACGTCCTGACCGCGGAACACCACCTGGCCAACAGCCTCCGGCAGGACGGGCGTTTCGACGAGGCGTTCGCCCTCCTCGAGGGGACGCTGGAACGAGGGCGGCGCGTTCTCGGCGAGGACGACGACGTGGTGCTGCTCCTGACCAATTCGTTCGGGGCCAGCCTGCGGGCCAAGGGCATGTTCAGGGAGGCCGTCGCCCACGACGAGGAGTCACGGCGCCGGCATGCGAAGAAGTACGGAGAGGACGACCCCCGCACCCTGCGCACGATCAACAACCTGGCCCTCGGCTACGCGCTGGTGAGCGACTACGACAAGGCGGTCGAGCTCCAGACCCAGGTCCACGAGGTTCGCAACAGGCCGGGAGTCGGCAGCAAGCTGGACCTGCTCGTCTCCTTGGGCGGACTGTGCCAGGCCGTCCGCTTGAACGGGGATTACCAGGCGGCGTACTACCTCGGCGTCGACGCGCTGGAGTACGGCAGGGGCGAAGTAGGCGTGGACCACGTCCACACCCTGGCGGTCGCGGTCGACCTCGCGATCGCCATGCGGCGGCTGGGCCGGATCGAGGACGCGCTGGAACTGGCCCGCGACACCTACAACCGGTACGAGTCGATCCTGACGGCCGCTCACCCGCACACGGTGTCAGCGGCGATCTCCCTGGCCAACGCGCTGCGGACCGACGGCAGGCTCAAGGACGCCCTGGCGTTGACCCGGGTCATCGCGGACGGATTGCCGCGCATCTACGGGCCCGGCCACCCGTTCACGCTGGCGGCGCGCGGCAACCTCGCTCTTCTGCAGCGCGTCAACGGCGACCCGGCGGCGGCCAGGACGCTCAACGAGCACGTCCTCGAGAGCCTCGACGAGAACCTGGGCCGAAAGCACCACTACTCGTTGACCGTCGCCATGAACCTGGCCAATGATCTGCACGAGCTCGGTGAGCACGAAGCGGCCCTCGATCTGGACACGCAGACCCACGCACTCCTGCAGGAGCTGCTCGGCGCCGAGCATCCGATGACCCTCGGGTCGGCCGCGAACCTGACCGACAGCCTGAGGACGGCGGGCAAGACCGAGGACGCGCATGCCCTTCACAGGGCGACACTCGCCGTCTACGACAGGAGACTGGGCGTCCGGCATCCCGACACCGTCCTGGCGAGGTCGGGTGGCCGCCTGGACTTCGACTTCGATCCCCCTCGCTTCTGACTCCGCCGGCGCGACCCCGGCCTCGCCTTCAGGCGAAGCCGGGATTGCGCTCCAGCCACCGGCGCCGATGCTCCTGGGACACCCGGCGCACGGCAGAGGCCACGATCGCGGGCACATGATCCGCGGACCAGGACTCCAGTGTCTTGAGCATCACCGAGACGAAGATCCTGCCTTCGTGGTTCAGGTCGCCGGTGTCGAGGAGTGTGGTCGCGACCAGTTCGGCCGCCTCCCGCCAGCGGGCGAACTCGAAATGCGCCGCCTCGGCCGCCTCACCGGCCTGCAGGTGGCGTTGCCGGCGCCAGAACCGGGTGACGCCGAGGAACGCGTAGCTGCCCTGGAGCAGCCCCTCGACCGGCCGCGGGTCCTCCCGCCAGGGCGCGTAGTAGCGGGTGCCCCGATCGGGACCGATGAGCCGGACGATGTCGAGGACGGCGCACAGTTTGACGTGCTGCACCTCGTGCGTGAGCGTCAGCGCGGTCATGAGACGGTCCCGCGTGAACGACAGCGCGACACAGCCGAACGTCTCCCGGGAGCTCGCGCTGCGCAGCCCGATGGGCACGGGCGTCAACGGGGTGATCGTGGTCACGAGGGACCTGACCTCCTCGGCCGGCACAGGGTGATGCTCGGTGAGGAGCCCCCACGCGCCGTCCAGAGCTTCACGCCAGTCGGCCACGACGTCGCCGGGCAGCCGGTCCTCCAGGTCCTCTCCGGGCAGCCGCGCCGGGTGCAGGTCGTCCAGGAGGAGGGAGATCCCCGTGTCCGTGTCTCCCAGCCCGAGCGTCCGCATGCCGAGCCAGCCGGGCGCGTCACAGGACGCGTCGGCGGGGATGCGGATCCGCTCCTCGCCCACTTCCACGAGAGCCCTGCCGTGCTCGACCGTGACCATGCCGATCCGGTCGGTCGCCACCGAGGTCGTGGCGCCCACCGTCGGAAGGAGGACCCGGCCCGCCATGGTGGGGACGCTTATCCGGCAGGGCCATCCGGTCCGTACGGCGATCGCGGCCACCACGGCGGCGAGCTGCCCGGGTCTGGCGCACGACGCGCCCGCCCGCAGATGGCGGATGGTGCTCAGCGCCCACGCGGAGACGGCGGGGTTGGAGATGACGTCGGTCGCGATCGCGGGGTGGCGGCGCAGGAAGTGCGTCAGCAGATCGTAGGCCTGCGCCGTGATCGGGGCGTCGGGGTGATCGATGCCGCGGGTGAGACGCTCGACGCCCCACAGGAGGAGCGCCTGCTTGCTGCGCTGGGCCGCGACGAGCTCGCGGAGTATCTCCGGCGTGGAATCCCCGGTGGCGAGGAGCATGAGGGCGTCCTCGGACAGCTCGTGGCAGGGAAGGCTCATCTCCACGCCTCCAGGTCGCGTTCCATCGTCCGCCGGATGTGCTCGATCAGAGCGCGGAGGTCGGCGCAGTAGACGGACGGGTTCTTGAAGCCGTTTCCCGCCCGGTAGCGGTGCGCGTACAGGCCCGCGCCGCACACGTCGACGACGGGACAGGCGAGGCACTCGGGTGACAGCGCCGACCGTCCGATCTGGCGGGCGGCGAACCCGGGGAGGGTGAGCGCCCGGTCGAGGGGGTCGGTGCGGACATGCAGGCCGGTGATCGTGGCGCCCTCGTATGCGGCCTTGAGGAAGTCGGACTGCTCGATCGAGCCGTCCGTCTCGATGACGAGGACTCCGACGGGCGACAGACCGATGCTTTCGAGGCCGGACGCGCCCCCCAGGAGCAGGTGCATGATTTCGGCGAACAACCGGATCGAGGTCCGCGGGCGCCGGTACCAGTGGTCGAAGATCCCGATCAGCCAGTCGGCGTAGGGCGTGGACGCGTCGGGGGGCCGTGCCGGCGGAGGATCGGACCAGGTGCCGTGGGGCAGCAGGAAGTCGATGCTCGGCGGCTCGAACTCCAGCAACGCCTCGTACGTGGAGAGCGGGTCGTTCCTGAGATCGATCGTGCAGAGCAGCCCGGCGAACAGACGGCTGTGATCGGCCGTGAGCCGCCGTAACGAGTCGACGACCCGATCATGGCTCGACTCCCCGTTGCGGAAAAGCCGGTGGCGGCCGGTGGCCGTGGCGTCTCCGTCCAGGCTCACGCCGATTCGGACATTCAATTCGTCGAATAAGGCGAGGTACTCATCGGAGAGGCGCAGCCCGTTCGTCTGAACGGTAATGCGTACGGGGCAGTCGACGCCGGTTCGCAGCATTTCGACCAGCGCCCTTATTCGTTCGGACCCGGCCAGCAGCGGTTCCCCGCCGTGGAACACGACCTCGACGGAGGACAGCCGGTGTGCGCGGACGTGCTCGCCGATCCGTCCGGCTGTCCGCCTCGCCACCTCCGGGGACATGGAGCGGGGCTGGTCCACCCAGCGCGAGTCCTTGAGTTCGTACATGTAGCAGTAGCGGCACGCGAGGTCGCACCTGCTGTGAATCTTCAGCACGAAGGTCTGGAACGGGGTCGGACGCCAGCCCTCATCGTGAAGTCCGGCAACGTCGAGAGTTGCTGGCCATTCCGCGCCCGGGGGGGATGCCGCGAGGTCCACTGCCACCTGTTCGCACGCGTCGGGTCGTCACGCCATGAAGTGCTCGATTTCGCTTCTAATAGTTTACGCCCGACCGCCGAATAAAACATCTTTTTGTTGTTATGGCCGCATTACCGGGACGAGGCGGCGATCCCCGGGCGCGGCCGTACGGCCGCCCGCCATGGCTCGGTCGGGCGGCCTCCGGTTGACCTGTGGGGTCAGTCGGCGCGGGCGGAGAGCTCGTCGAAGAGCTCCAGCGCCGCCTGACGGACGTCTGCGGGCGAGATGCCGTTCAGGGTGTTGCGGGCCTGAGCGGCGTCACGGGTCGTGGCGAAGGTGATCGCGACGGACTTGGCGGCGGCGTGACGCAGCGATCCGGTGGGCGCGCTGTCGGCCAGTGCCTCCGCGCTCGCGGCCAGGTCGAGGTTGTCTTTGCCGAACTTAGTGGTCAAAGCGTTCTCCTGGGATGATGGCGGCTTGGCCCATTATCCGCGATGGCCCCCGCGCGCGGTGCGGCACCCCGCGTTGTTCGCGTGTCCCCGTCCTGTTTCACCGTTCAGTCCCCCGATGGGCGTCCGGCGAGGCGGGTCCGTACGACGAGGTCGTGCAGGGCGTCGTGGGCCGACGAGGCGTCCGGCAGCGCGGAGGCGTCCCGGGCGTCCTCCAGGCGGGCGGTGAGCGCGTCGAGGTCGGCCGCGAGCCGTTCCCCGCCGGGCGCGCCGTCCGGCAGCCCGCCGTGCTCGGCCGCCCGCTTGGCCTCCACCAGGCCGGGCAGGTACGGCGGCCCGCCGTCGAGGAGCAGGGTGAGATCGGCGACGAGCTCGCCCGTACGCATGAGGTGGATGCCCGTCAGCAGCACCCGGAACGCGTAGAGCAACGGCTTCAGCTCCCCCGTGCGGTCGGACAGCCGCCGCTGGGTGCGGGCGAAACCGAGGTAGTGGTGGGCGTGGTGCCGGGTCAGGCAGCCCCGCGCGAGGGCGCGCATCTCCTCGTGCAGCGGGGAGGTGGTCACGACCAGCGGCGACAGGAGCTGCTCCAGCACGTAGCCGTTGCGGCCGAGCAGCAGCCGGCAGAACTTGGCGAGGTCGTGGGTCACGAGGTCGACCTCCACGCCCTCGCGGATCCACGAGCGGGTCACGGTCTCCTCACCCGTGCGCAGGCCGACGACCTCCTCGGCCGGTAGCACGTGCACGCCCCGCAGGTCCACGTCCGAGTCCACCGAGGGGAACCCGTACAGATGCGCGCCGCTCACGGTGGCGAACGCGAGCGGGTGCCGCTCGCCCGCGGCCACCTCGGGCAGCCAGGACGGCAGGACGGCGGTCACGGCGCCTCTCCTTCGATCATGGTCATAGAGCCGACCTCCGCACGTCGATCAGGAACTCCTCGACGGCCGCCCGGTCGGGCCGTCCGGGCAGCGCGCTGCCGGGCCGCTCGTCCAGCTCGGCGAGCAGCCGCCGACGCCACTCCAGCACCTCGGGCCAGGGCGTCTCCCCCCGCCGTACGGCGAGCAGCCGGTCGCGGTGGGCGCCCACATCGATCAGCGGCTCCCCCTGCCCGGCCAGGTGGGCGGCTCCGAGCAGCAGCCGGATCATGTGCATGGCCATCTTCCAGCGCCTGACGTCGCCGCCCGGCCGGGGCGGGTCCTCCGGCCCGAGACGGCGGAACTGCCGGGCGGCCGATCCCGCGAACGCCCGCTCCGCCTTCTCCGACAGGAACGCGCGGCGCAGCGCCAGCAGCCGCTCGCCCACCGGGGTGGCCAGCTCCACCAGCGGCGACCACAGGCATTCCAGCGCGGCCGGATTGCCCTCGAGCGCGAGCACGCAGAACCGCTCGACCTCCCACGAGAACTGCTCGGGCAGCGGCCCCTCCACGTGGTCCGGCGGCTTGTCGAGCCGCCAGAACGACGGAGTGGGCGTCACGAACACGCCCCGCCTGTCGACGTCCGACTGCTCGGTCTCCAGCCCGTACGCGCGCGAGCCGATGACGACCGACAGGACGGTGCCGCCGGGGGCCGTCAGGGTCATGTCGCCGGATCTTGTCACGAAGGTAGGCTCCCGGTTCGGGACGCGGAAAGGTAGCGATTTAATGGCCGACTTCGGACATGAGCTGTGGTTCGGGGCGTTTCTCACGCCCGACGCGGCGGGGCATCACCGGATCGTCCGGCAGGCCGTGCTGGCCGACGAGATCGGGCTCGACATCATCGGCATCCAGGACCACCCCTACCTGCCGGCGTTCCTCGACACCTGGACGCTGCTGTCCACGCTCGCCGGGCGCACCGAGCGGGTGCGGCTGTTCCCCGACGTGGTGAACCTGCCGCTGCGGCCGCCGGCGGTGCTCGCCAGGGCCGCCGCGTCCCTCGACATCCTGAGCGGGGGCCGGGTCGAGCTGGGGCTCGGCTCCGGGGCGTTCTGGGACGGCATCGCAGCCATGGGCGGGCCGCGCCGCAGCCCCGGTGAGGCCGTGGATGCGCTGGAGGAGGCCATCGCGGTCCTCCGCGCGCTGTGGACCCCGGGCGGCGAGGGCGTGCGGCTCGACGGCAGGCACTACCGGCTGGAGGGCGCGCGGCCGGGGCCGTTCCCCCCGCATCCGATCGGGCTGTGGCTCGGCGCGTACAAGCGGCGCATGCTGGAGCTGACCGGACGGCTCGGCGACGGGTGGGTGCCCTCCTCCGGGTATGCCGCGCCGGGCGAGCTGGGCGCGATGAGCGCGATCCTGGACGCCGCCGCCGAGCGGGCCGGGCGCGACCCCGCCGGGATCCGCCGGGTCTACAACGTCGAGGGCCGGTTCTCCGGCGTCGCAGGGAAGGGGTTCCTGGACGGGCCGCCGGCCCTGTGGGCCGAGCAGCTCACCGAGCTCGCGCTCCGCCACGGCATGAGCGTGTTCGTGTTGTCCGTGGACGACGACAGGGATCTCAAGGTCTTCGCCGAGGAGGTCGCCCCCGCCGTACGCGAGGCGGTGTCGCGGGAGCGCGCCCGGGGGCGGCGGGAGGACGCCGAGGGCCCGAACGGGTTCGCGAAGGCGACACCGGCGAGGGCGGTGCTCGACGAGGCCACCCGGCCGCGGCTGCCCAAGCGGGACATCGCCGCGCTCCCGCCGCGGCAGCAGGCGAACGGCCGGCGGCTCGTGCTCATCCACGACCACCTGCGCCAGGAGCTGACCCAGATCAGGGACGCCCTGGAGCAGGTCGCCGCGGGACGCTCCGACGCCGCCGCGCTCCGCTCGATGATCAACGAGCTCACCATGCGGCAGAACTACTGGACGCTCGGCACGTTCTGCGCGTCGTACTGCCGCCTGCTGACCACCCACCACACGATCGAGGACGAGCACATGTTCCCGATGCTGGCGGCGGCGCAGGAGTCGCTGGCGCCGGTCGTGACCCGCCTGGAGCAGGAGCACGAGGTCATCGCCGGCGTGCTGACGGAGCTGGACGCCGCCCTCGTCGCGATGATCGAGGACCCGGACCGGCTCGACGGCGTGCGCGACCAGGTGGACCTGTTGTCGGACGTGCTGCTGTCGCACCTGCGCTACGAGGAGGAGGAGCTCGTGGAGCCCATCGCCCGCCTCAACCTCGACATCTGAGAACCCGGGACATCTGAGAACCTGGACGGCGCCGGCGAACATGTCTTATGAACATGCAAGCGAGATCGTCAGAGGAGGGCTCTGGCGGCGTCAGCGGCGGGGTGGCCGAGTTCTTCGAGCAGGAGGAGCGCCGCCTGGGCGTGTGTGCGGGCCAAGGCGGTGTGGCCGAGTGCGTGACGGGCCCTGGCCAGGCCGAGGTGGCCATGGGCGGCTTCGTGGGGGTCGTCGAACTCCGTGGCCATGGCGAGTGCGGCGTCGTGATCGATGAGGGCCTGGTTGTGGTCGCTCATGGCGTGTGCGGCGGCGCCCAGGGCGTTGAGGGTCTCCGCCTGCAGGTGCGGGCCGAGGTCTCGGCTAATCGCGTAGGCGTGCAGGAAGGCGCGGCGAGCGGCGTCGTGCTCGCCTTGGTCGCTGTGGAGGTTTCCGAGGGCGAGTTGGGTGTTCCAGAGGCCTGTCGGGCTGCCGATCTCGTGGTTGATCCGTTGGGCCTGCTCCAGGTAGTCGCGGGCCAGGTCGGGCTTGCCGAGTTGGCCGTAGATGCTGCCCAGGTCTGTCAGGAGGACCCCTCTGCCGACGCGGTTGTCCGCTGCGTGGAAGCGTTCCAGTGCCTGTTGGTAGTGGTCCTGGGCGTCATGAAGGTCGCCTTGGCGTTCGAGCGAGTGGCCCAGGTAGTGATGTCCCACCGCTTCGCCCTCCGGGTCGCCGGCCGCCCGGCAGGTGGTGATCGCCTCGTGGGCGTACTGGACGGCCTGGGCGACGTTTCCCATGGCGTGGTGGGTTCTGGCCAGGTCGGCGAGGGTGCGGCCCTCGCTCCGCAGGTCGGCTGCCCGCCGCACCGCTGAAAGGGCTTGGAGATGGAGTGTGAGTGCGGCGCCGCGACGGCCGCGTTCCTCCAGGAAGGGGAACAGGGTCGTGGACAGGAAGAAGACGTGCCCGGGCCAGCCGTGTTCCGCCGCGTACGCACCGACGGCCAGGAGAACGGGCAGCTCCGCGTCGAGCCAGGCCGCGGCGTCGGCGCGGTCGGACAGGGGCGGGATCTCCAGTCCTGGCGCGGGCTCGTGCGGGATCGGGAGCGCCGTGTCCGGGTGCTTGAGCGCGGCCATGCCCATGACGTGGGTGTAGAAGGTGAAGAGCCTGGTCAGGGCGGCGTTTCTGGAGTCGTCCTGCTCCTGCAGGCCGGCCGCTGACCTGGCGTGGTCGCGTTGGAGGTCGTGGAAGGTGTAGCGGCCCGGTTCCTGCTGGATGAGCATGTGGGCATCCAGCAGGTCCTCCAGGAGCGACTCAGCACGTGTGACGGTCAGGTCGGCGAGCGCGGCGGCCGCGTAGGCGTCGATGTCCTGGCCGGGGTGGAGGCCGAGCAGGCGGAACATGCGGCGATGGTCGGGGCTCAAATGCTCGTACGACAGTGCGAAGGCGGCCGCGACGCCCCGTTCCGCGGTGGCCAGTTCGGTCAGGCGGCGGCTCTGGTCGCGCAGCCGTGCGGCGAGGTAGTCCACCGTCCATCGGGGACGGTGGCGCAGCCGCGCGGCGGCGATTCGCACGGCCAGCGGCAGGAACCCGCACAGGCGCAGGACCTCGACGACGGCGGCGGGCTCCGCCTGCGCGCGCGGCCCGACGACGCTGTTGAACAGCTCGACCGCGTCGCGTTCTGAGAGAACGTCGACGGATATGGCGTGGGCGCCGTCCAGGTCGGTCAGCCGATGCCGGCTGGTGATCAGGACCATGCTGCCCGAACCGCCGGGCAGCAGCGGCCTGACGTGCTGGGTGTCGGCGGCGTTGTCGATGACGGCCAGGGCGCGCAGGCCCGACAGCTCGGCGCGCCACAGCGCGGCACGTTCGGAGGTCCCCGGTGGGATGCGCTCCGCGGGCACGCCGACCTGGCGCAGCAGGATCTCCAGCGCGTCGCCGGGATCGACGGGGTCAAGGCCCGCGGTGTGGGCCTGCAAGTCGACGAAGAGCGCGCCGTCGGGGAAGCGCTCGGCGAGCAGGTGTCCCGCGTGTACGGCCAGCGTGGTCTTGCCGATGCCCGCCATGCCGTCGATCGCGACCACGCTCACCCCGTCGGGCAGCATGGCGAGCCGCTCGAGCTCGGCTTCCCGCCCGGCGAAGTCGGGCACGTCGTACGGCAGGAAGCTCACCACCGAGGGCCGGTCGTCTCTCAGCACCGCCTCCTCGACGGCTGCGAACTCCCGGCCGGGGTCCAGTCCCTGCTGCTCGGCCAGCGTCGTGCGGTAGTCGCGCGCGGCCGCCAGCGCCTCCGCCTGCCGTCCCGATCGGTGCAGCGCCAGCACGTATTGCCCGCGTAGGCGCTCCCTCAGCGGGTGGTCGGCCACTTCTGCGGCGAGCTCATCAAGCAGCACGGCATACCGCCCGGCCTCCAGTTCCAGCTCCGCCAGCCGTTCCAAAGCCGTCAGCCGCTGCTCCTCCAGCAGGGCCCTGATTGCGGGCACGAAGTCGGCCTGCACGTCGGCCAGCGCCTGCCCTCGCCAGAGCCCGAGCGCCTGGCGGATCTCGTCGCGGTCGCCCGCGGCCAGCCGCCTGAACTCATGGACGTCCACCTGGCCCGGCTCGGTCACCGCGGCATAGCCGGCGGGGCGCGTCTGCACGATGTTCTCGGCCTGCGCCGCGCGCAGCATCCGGCGTATCGCCATCACCGACGCCTGGACCTGTGCCTTGGCCGTCTCTGGTGGGGTCGGCCCCCACATCGCCTCGATCAGCCGGTCGGTGCTCACCGTGCTTCCCGCGTTCAGCAGAAGGTAGGCGAGCATCGCGCGATGCCGCGGCGCTCCGCCCAGCGCTTGCCCGTCGGCGCTCACCTCCACTGTGCCCAGGAGCGAGAAGCGCATAGAGATCATATGGGCGAATGTATCAACGCCCTCGCTCAGTATTTCTCCAGGCCTCGGGACGTACAGGACAGGAGTACGCATGAGCGGAGAGGTACTGATCTCAGGTGCGGGTGTCGCGGGCATGTCGCTGGCGTACTGGCTGCATGGGCAGGGCTACGCGGTGACCGTGGTGGAGCGCGCCGCCGCGTTGCGCGGCACCGGCTACCCGGTCGACTTCCGCGGCCAGGCGATCGGCGTCCTCGACGGCATGGGTCTGCTGTCGCAGATGCGCGATCACGCCACCCGAATGGGCGCGATCACGCTGGTCGACGGTGACGGGAAGTTGATCGGTGAGGTGCCCGGGGAAACGTTCGCCGGCGACCTGAAGGTGCTCAAGCCCGATGTGACGCGCATCCTGCACAGCATCACCGCCGACGAGGTCTCCTACGTCTTCAACGACTCGATCATCGCGATCGACCAGGACGAGGACAGCGTCGGCATCGAGTTCGAAAGGGCGGCCGGGCGCAGGTTCGACCTGGTGGTCGGCGCCGACGGCGTCTACTCCAACGTTCGCCGCCACGTCTTCGGTCCCCACCGCGACTTCGTACACCACCTGGGCATGTCGGGTGTCGGCTTCACCACGGCCAACCGGCTGGGCCTCGACCACGAGGGCCTGCTGTACAGCCCGCCAGGCAGGGCTGTCCACGTGTTCAGCTCAAGCGACCCCGGCAGGATGACCGTGAGCCTGTCGTTCGCCACCCATTCGCCCGACATCGACAGGCTCGACCGCGACTCGAAGGAACGCCTGGTCCACGAGCGCTTCGCCGGTGAGGGGTGGGAGGTGCCACGGCTGCTGGAGGATATGCGGCTGGCTCCCGACTTTTCCTTCTCCTCCGCCTGCCAGATCGTCATGGACCGTTGGTCGCACGGCCGCGTCGTCCTCGTCGGCGACGCCGGATACTGCGTGGCGCCGACGGCGGGCATGGGCACTTCCCAGGCCCTGATCGGCGCCCACCTGCTGGCGACCCGCCTGGTGGAGACGGCGGGCGACCACACCGTCGCATTCCCTGCCTACGAACGCGAACTACGCCCCTACATCACCGAGAACCAGTCCAAGGGCGCAGAGGCGACAAAGATGTCCGGCGCCTGACGGAAAGGAGCGTGGCCGCCGACATCGCCCATGCGGTGTCGTGTCAGCGGCGGCGTCAGGACGGCAACGGCCCGATATCAGAGCGGTCGGCGATGGTGGATGCCATGAGCGGTTCAGCGATGGCGGCTCCACGGCTGGGTGCGATCTCCTCGGGCGACCCGGTCTGAGCCGTCCAGATACCCGGGCACCAACAGGACCGCATTTCACCATTCGCCCGTTCAATCGACTTCTCGTAACACACTCAAGGAGCACACCATCATGTCCGTCACCCTTACCGACCAGGACAAGAACACCCTGCGGATCGCCGCGTGGGGCGCCGTCTCGCTGATGTCCGCCGCCGGTGCCGCCGGCTCGGCCCACAAGGCCGGCACCGAAGGCTCCATCGCCCTGACCTCCGCGACCGGGCTGGTCGGGCATGTGCTCACCCAGGCGCCCAAGGGTGTGAAGTACGGCAGGTCCGTGGCCGAGCTGGCCGACCAGGTGCTGCCGGCCCTGACGGCATCCATGAGCCTGCTGAAGGAGCGGGCCGCGGCAGAGGCCGACGACTTCCGCCGCACCGTCCTCGTCGCTGTCGAGGCAGCCGCCCGCACCCACCAGGGCGAGCCCGGCCCCACCGCGGCAGAGATGGCCCGAAAGATCACCGCAGCCCTGGACGCCGCTTCGGCCACCGCCGGGGTGGCCGCCGCGGACAGCGGTGTGGCCGTGCCGACGGCGGCTGCCGGGCAGGATCGCCCGGAGCTGCAGAAGATCATCCAGGAGATGGTCGATTCCGGCTTCGTCGGGGTGTCGCTGCGGGTGCATGACGAGCAAGGCGAGTGGGTCGGCGGCGCCGGGGTGCGCGAGCTGGGCCACAGTGCCACGCCGGCGGCGAACGGGCATGTCCGGATCGGCAGCAACACCAAGACCTTCACTGCGACGGTGGTGCTGCAGCTGGTGGCCGAGGGAAGGATCGGGCTGGACACCCCGGTGGCCGGCTACCTGCCCGAGTTCGGGCTGGACGAGCGGATCACGGTGCGGATGCTGCTGCAGCACACCAGCGGGGTGTTCAACTTCACCGGCGAGTACTTCGAGGACGGCACGTTCGTGCCGGGGATCCCCGCCACCCCCGCGGGCAAGCAGTGGGTGGACAACCGGTTCCACAGCTATCGGCCGCAGGAGCTGGTACGGCTGGCGCTGTCCAAGCCGGCGCGGTTCGAGCCGGGCACCGACTGGAGCTACTCCAACACCAACTATGTGCTGGCCCGGCTGCTGATCGAGAAGGTCACCGGCCGCC
>NZ_VIRJ01000026.1:0-143005 GCF_006874435.1 Microbispora sp. KK1-11
CAGTCATCGATCTTGACGTACAGTGCGGTGAGAAGGGTGTTGATGTCTGTCGTCACAAACGGATCATCGACACCCTTCGCCCTTTCCCACAGCCCGCCTCACAGCGACTTAGGACTTACTCGTCTAGTTGGGCGAGGCCGGCGAGTCGAATCCGGCGCGCAGGTGGGTGCGCCTGGCGATCTGGGCCTGCAGGCGGGCCATCTGCCAGTGCAGCTCGATGAGCTGCTCGGCGATCAGCCCGACGGGAAGCTCCGAGGGATCTTCGGCGGCCAGATTGTCGATCGCCGTTGCCAGCTCGCTCATCCGCCCCTCCCCTATGTCGAATCTCCGTTCGAATCATAGTGGAACGAGCGGCCCTTTCGCATCAGGTTTCGTACACAGGTGCGATATAGCCGCGGGCGAGGCTGTTGGCGGTGATGTTGAAGCCGACCACGGCCGGCGGCGTGTCGGTGTCCACGCCCAGGGACTCCACGCTCAGGGCGTGCACGGCGAACAGGTAGCGGTGCGGGTGACCGGGGGGCGGCGCCGCCCCGCCGTACTCCTTGGTGCTGAAGTCGTTGCGCGCGTGCTTGGCGCCCTCCGGCAGCCCCTTGAAGTCGGGCCCGTTGCCCGCGCCCGCCGGCAGCTCGGTGACGGTGGCAGGGATGTCGTACAGCACCCAGTGCCAGAAGCCGCTGCCCGTGGGCGCGTCGGGATCGAAGCAGGTGACGGCGTAGCTCCTGGTGCCCTCGGGGGCGCCCGACCAGCGCAGATGCGGGGAGACGTTCTGCCCGCTCATGCCCCAGTCGTTGAACACGTGGGCCTCGGGGAGCCGCTCGCCGTCGCGTACGTCGTCGCTCTCGACGGTCAGCGCGGGCACCTCGGGCAGATGGTCGTACGGGATAGGTGGCGGCGTCGGCACGGTCACCCCTCCGTTTCTCTCAGGCCTTGTTGTACGCCTCCAGGACCTCCTGGGGGTCGCCTTCCATTCTGATCTTTCCCTTGTGCAACCAGATCACCCGGTTGCACGTCTCCTCGATCACGTCGAGGTTGTGGGCGACCAGGAAGACCGTGCCGGCGGAGTCGCGCATCTGCTTGATGCGCTGCTGGCTCTTCTTCTTGAACTCGCGGTCGCCGGTCGCGAGGGCCTCGTCGATGAGCAGCACGTCGTGCGTCTTGGCGGAGGAGATGGCGAAGCGCAGCCGGGCGCCCATGCCGGACGAGTACGTCGACATGGGGAACTGGACGAAGTCCCCGATGCCGGAGAAGTCCACGATCTCGTCGTACTTTTCGCGTACCTCGGCCGGGTTCATGCCCATGGCGTAGCAGCCGAGGATGATGTTGCGCTCGCCCGTCAGCTCCTTCATGAGGGCCGCGTTGACACCGAGGAGGGACGGCTGCCCGTTGGTGTAGACGGCGCCCTTGTGCGGGGGCAGGAGGCCGGCGATCGCGCGCAGCAGCGTCGACTTGCCCGAGCCGTTGCGGCCGATGATGCCGATGGCGTCGCCGTGGTGGGCGACGAAGCTCACGCCCTTGACGGCGTGGACCTCCTTCATCTGCGGCCGGCCCTGCCGCCGCAGGATGCGCATCAGCGCGCTGGCCGCGTTGCCCTTCTCGGCGTCGCTGGCCGAGCCGTACACCTTGTAGACGATGTGGAGGTCGTCGACGATGACGGTCGGGGTTCCGGCCTTGGGATTCTGCGGGTTCTGCGTCTCTTGGGTTTGCGTCTCTGGGGTTTGGGGCGCCACCTGCGACAGCTCCTTGGTCAGCTCAGCCACGGCCGTACCTCTCCTCGGCCCGCCAGAAGTACCAGAAGCCGACGATCAGTGCGAACACTGCCCAGAATAGACAGGTAACCCACGCCCAGCGCTCGGGAAACCGCTGGTAGATCAGCAGGTCGCGCATGAACTCGATGTAGGCGGCGGCCGGGTTGAACTCCAGCGCCCACCTGAGGAAGTCCGGCAGGTCCTTCGTGCGGTCGTCGATGGCGTAGAAGACGCCGGAGGCGTACAGCCAGGTGCGCGTGATGAACGGCAGCAGCTGGTTCATGTCCCGCATGAACGCGCCGAGGCGGGCCATGAACATGCCCATGCCGATGTTGAAGACGAGCTGCATGAGCAGCACGACGGGGATCAGCAGCCAGAGCCAGCTGATCGGCTCTCCGGTGACGAGCACCAGGAGGACGAGCACGGCCATGGAGTAGCCGAGCTGCTGGAGCTCCTGGATGGTGTACGCCAGGGGGAGCGCGCCCCGGGGGAAGTGCAGCGCCCTGATGAGGGACAGGTTGGACGAGATGGACTTCGCCCCGCTGATCACCGTGCGCTGGGTGAAGGTGAATACCATGACCCCGGTGATGAGGAACGCCGGGTAGTTGTCGATCTTCTTGCTCTGCCCGAGGATGACGCCGAACATCAGCCAGTACACCGCGGCGTTGAGCAGCGGGGTCAGCACCTGCCAGAGCTGGCCGAGCATCGACTCGGAATACTTGGAGACGTTGCGCGAGGTGGCGTAGGTGAGGATGAAGTGCCGCCGGTCCCACAGTTGGCGCAGGTAGGCGGGCATGCTGGGGCGTGCGATGGCGCGTCGTAGTCCGTGACGCTCGGCGAGCGCGGCCAGCGACTCCGGGGCTCGGCCGCCACCCTGGGCCTCCGCGAGCGCGGATTCCGGCTGGCTCATGGCATGGACTCTATTGGATGGAGGTCGGTGGGACGGCTGTCGCACCGAACGTGGCTGCGACTGGTCAAAGGTAGCCCAGGACATCCTGATCCGGGGACGGGGGCGTGAGTGTCGCCCTCACCCTCGGCCGAAGGACTGGCCGTCTGTCGGTATATGTACTCTAAAGGGGGCTTTGATGCCGTGCTGGGCATTTAAGGTTGGGCTCACAGGAATGTGTGTGACGCCCGACTGACGCACGTGTGACCGAACTGCAACGTGCCGGAGACTCCTCTGGTGCGTCCGGTAAGGGATGCTCCGGACGACTGGCAGGACGTCAGCTGGTTTGACGATGCCCGGCAAACCGGGTGCCAACCAGCGCGAACGCCCATCCTTAGAGGGAGGACCAATCCACTATGCGCGTGACTAAGGGCGCGAAGATCGCCACCGGCACCGCGCTGCTTGCGCTCGGCGTCGCCGCGTGCGGCGGGGGCGGCGGCTCCAGTAGCGGTGGCGGGGACAACCCCCGGGCCGCCACGGGAACCGTCTACATCCGTGGTTGTGAGCCGCAGACCGGCTTCGTGCCCGGAAACATCAACGAGACCTGCGGTGGCACGATCAACGAGTTCGTGTACAGCCGCCTCGTCAAGTACAACTCGGACACGGCCGCTCCCGAGCTGGACCAGGCGGAGTCGATCGAGACCACCGACAACAAGGTGTGGACGATCAAGCTCAAGCCGGGTCTGAAGTGGACCGACGGCACGCCGGTCACCGCGAAGAACTACGTCGACGCCTGGAACTACACCGCCTACTCGCCGAACGCTCAGCTCGGCAGCTTCTGGTTCGGTGACATCGTGGGCTTCGACAAGGTCAACACCGCCGACCCCGACGGTCCCGACGGGCCGAAGGAGGCCCCGAAGCCGGAGACCGACAAGCTGAAGGGCCTGGAGGTCGTCGACGACCTCACCTTCAAGGTCACCCTGACCGCGCCCGTCGCCGTGTTCCGCACCAAGCTCGGCTACACGAGCTTCGCGGCGCTCCCCGACGCCTTCTTCAAGGACCCGAAGGGCTTCGCGCAGAAGCCGGTCACCAACGGACCCTTCAAGTTCGTGCAGTGGGACCACAACTCGCAGATCATCGTCGAGGCGAACCCCGACTACCCCGGGCCGGAGAAGCCCAAGGTCAAGAAGATCGTCTACAAGATGTACAAGGACGACAACGCGGCGTACGCGGACCTGGTCTCCAACAACCTCGACTTCACCGAGCTGATCCCGCCGTCGGCCCTCGCCGGCGACAAGTGGAAGACCGACCTCGGCGACCGCGCGATCGACGGCCAGCAGGGCGTCATCCAGACGGTCACCTTCCCGCTGTACGACAAGGAGTTCGGCGGCAACGCGGACTTCCGCAAGGCCGTGTCGTACGCGATCGACCGGAAGACGATCACCGACAAGATCTTCAACAAGGGCCGTGTGCCCATCAACGGCTGGGTCTCCCCGATCGTCGAGGGCTTCAAGGACGGGGCCTGCGGCGACCTGTGCACCTACAACCCCGCCAAGGCCAAGGAGTACCTCGCCAAGGCCAAGGCCGAGGGCTACACCCCGCCGGCCGAGTTCCCGATCTGGTCCAACGCCGACGGCACTCACAAGGAGTGGATCGAGGCCACGGTCAACAGCATCAACCAGGCCTTCGGTCCCGACGCCGGCGTGAAGTTCGTGCACAAGGACATGCCCACCTTCGCCGAGCTGCGTGACACCATCACCCAGCACAAGATCAAGGGCGCGTTCCGCACCGGCTGGCAGATGGACTACCCGCACATCGAGAACTTCCTCAACCCGCTGTACAAGACCGGCGCCTCCTCCAACGACGGTCTCTACAGCAACAAGGACCTCGACAAGAAGCTCCACGAGGCCGACACCGCCACCGACCCCGCGCAGGCCAACGCCCTCTACCAGGAGGCCGAGGCTATGCTTCAGCAGGACATGCCCGCGATTCCGCTGTGGTCGTACGGTCTGCAGGCCGGCACCTCCAAGTGGGTGACCGGAGTGAAGGTCACCCCCTTCGGCGTGCTCGACCCGCTGTCGATCGCGATCAAGGAAGCGTAGGGACAGCTCGTAGGTGAAACCCCCCGAGGCCGGTTCCCCACCGGGGCCGGCCTCGTGGGCTGTCCATTCGCGACTTCCCGTGTTGACCCACGGGGGGCGCATGTACGACCTTTAGCGTCAGATCGGAGGTGCGCATGGGCCGATACGCGATCCGGCGCCTGCTGCAACTCGTGCCTGTCGTGCTGGGCACGACCTTCATCATCAACTACATGGTCTGGCAGCTCCCAGGTGATCCGTTCGCCGGGAGATGCGGCCAGCGGCCCTGTCCGGACAGCTATGTCACGACCATGCGCGAGCAGTTCGGCCTGGACCAGCCCATCCTGGTGCAGTACTGGAGCTTCCTGAAGAACCTCTTCACCGGCAACCTGGGCACCGACTTCAACGGCGTCTCTGTGGCGAGCCAGCTCGGCGACGCCTGGCCGATCACCATCAGGCTCGCGCTGATGGCGGTGCTGTTCGAAGCGATCATCGGAATCGGCGCCGGCGTGCTGTCGGGGCTCAAGCGCGGCGGCTTCCTCGACAACGTGGTGACGATCTCCACGCTGTTCCTGCTGTCGCTGCCGATCTTCGTCACCGGTTACCTGCTGCAGTGGATCCTCGGCGTGCAGTTCGGCGTGATCTCGCCGACCGTGACGGACGAGGCGACGATCCCCGAGCTGATCGTCCCGGCGCTGGTGCTGGCCAGCCTCAACATGGCGTTCACCGCGCGGCTCACCCGTACGAGCATCGTGGAGAACCTGCGCGCCGACTACGTGCGCACGGCCGTGGCCAAGGGACTGAGCAACCGGCGGGTGGTCGGGATCCACCTGCTGCGCAACTCGCTCATTCCGGTGCTGACGTTCCTCGGCACCGAGGTCGGCTCGCTGATGTCCGGCGCCATCATCACCGAGGGCATCTTCAACATCCACGGCATCGGCGGCCTGCTGTGGCGGGCCATCAACGGTCAGGACTACACGATCGTGGTCCCCGTGGCCACGCTGCTCGTGCTCGTGTACCTGCTCTCCAACCTGCTCGTCGACCTCCTCTACGGCGTGCTCGACCCGAGGATCCGCTATGAGTGACCCGACCGCGACGCAAGATCTGATCAAGGGGGCGGACGAGCCGACCGCGAGCCCGGTCGCGGTCCGGGGCAGCCAGCGCAGCCTCTGGCGCGACACGTGGGACATCCTGAAGCGACGCAAGATCTTCTGGATCTCGCTCGTGATGCTGGTCGTGTTCCTCCTGATGGCGGCCTTCCCGTCGCTGTTCACGCACAAGGACCCGGAGTACGCCACGCTCGCCAAGAGCATGGAGCTGCCGAGCTCGGACGCGTGGTTCGGCTACGACCTGCAGGGGCGCGACGTCTACGCCCGCGCGGTGTACGGCGCCCGCACTTCGATCATCGTGGGTGTGCTGGCCACGCTGGCCACCGTCCTGCTCGGCGGTCTGACGGGCGTGCTCGCGGCCTACTTCGGGCGCTGGATCGACGCGATCGTCTCCCGAGTCGGCGAGATGTTCCTCGGCCTGCCGTACGTGCTGGGCGCGATCATCATCCTCGGCACCATCGCGCCGGCCCAGTCGAACCCCGGCAAGGCCATGATCATGGCGGTCGTGATCATCGTGCTCGCGCTGCTGGGATGGCCGATCCTCATGCGCATCGCCCGCTCGGCCGTGATCCAGGCAAAGCACCAGGACTACGTGCAGGCCGCCAGGGCGCTCGGCGCGGGTCCGCTGCGGATCATCTTCAGGCACCTGCTGCCGAACTCGATGGCGCCGATCCTCGTGTACTCCACGATCACGATCGGCAGCTACATCGGCGCCGAGGCGACGCTGTCGCTGCTGGGCATCGGCCTGCGCTCGCCGGTGATCTCCTGGGGCATCGCGATCGCCGACCACGCCTCGTACATGAGGACCGGGGCGCACGCGTTGCTCTTCCCCGCGGCGTTCCTGTCCCTGTGCGTGCTGACCTTCGTCATGCTCGGCGAAGCCGTACGCGACGCCCTCGACCCGAAGCTTCGATGAGGAGGCACAGCGAGTGACGGAAGTGCTTTCCGAGCAGGTGGGCAGAGGCTCCCACAGCGGCGCCCTGCTGGAGGTGGACGACCTCCACGTCGAGTTCCGCACCCGGGCGGGTGTGGCCAAGGCCGTCAACGGCGTGACCTACAGCGTGGACGCCGGCGAGACGCTAGCCGTGCTGGGCGAGTCGGGCTCGGGCAAGAGCGTCACCGCCCAGACCATCATGGGCATCCTCGACATGCCCCCGGGGAAGATCACCGGGGGCGAGATCCGCTTCCGGGGCGTCGACCTGCTCAAGCTCCCGGAGGACCAGCGCAGGAAGGTCCGCGGGGAGGGCATCTCCATGGTCTTCCAGGACGCGCTGTCCGCGCTGAACCCGGTCTTCCCGGTCGGCTGGCAGATCGCCGAGATGTTCCGCATGCACCGCGGCACGTCGCGGGCCGAGGCCAAGAAGAAGGCCATCGAGCTGATGGACCGGGTCAGGATCCCGGCCGCCAAGGACCGGGTCAACGACTTCCCGCACCAGTTCTCCGGCGGTATGCGACAGCGCATCATGATCGCCATGGCGATCGCGCTCGACCCGGAGATCCTGATCGCGGACGAGCCGACCACCGCGCTCGACGTGACCGTCCAGGCCCAGATCATGGGCCTGCTCGCGGAGCTGCAGCGCGACAGCAACATGGGCCTGATCCTGATCACCCACGACCTCGGCGTCGTCGCCGACGTCGCGGACAAGATCGCGGTCATGTACGGCGGGCGGATCGTCGAGAACGCCCCGGTGCACGACCTGTACAAGAACCCGGCCCACCCCTACTCCAAGGGGCTGCTCGAGTCGATCCCCAGGGTGGACCACAAGGGCCATGAGCTCTACGCGATCAAGGGCCTGCCGCCCAACCTGCTGGAGATGCCGACGGGCTGCGCCTTCCACCCGCGGTGCCCGTACCGGCGGGACAACTGCGTGACCGACGTGCCCCCGCTGTACACGATCAGTGGCACCCGCGGCAGCGCCTGCCACTACTGGAGGGAGGTCATCGATGCAGACGAAAACTGAGTCGATCCTCGAAGTCCGCGACCTGGTCAAGCACTTCCCACTCACTCAGGGCATCCTCGTCAAGCGGCAGATCGGCGCGATCAAGGCCGTCGACGGGGTCTCCTTCGACCTGCACCGGGGTGAGACGCTCGGCATCGTCGGCGAGTCGGGCTGCGGCAAGTCCACCCTGGCCAAGCTGCTGATGGCGCTGGAGCGGCCCACGTCGGGCTCCGTGCGCGTCCACGGCAGGGACATCACCACGGCCAGGGGCGGCGAGCTCAAGCGGATGCGCCGCAACATCCAGATGGTGATGCAGGACCCCTACACCTCGCTGAACCCGCGGATGACCGTCGGCGACATCGTGGGGGAGCCGTTCGAGATCCACTCGGACGTCGTGCCGAAGGGCGGCAGGCGGCGCCGGGTGCAGGAGCTGCTCGAGGTGGTCGGCCTCAACCCCGACCACATCAACCGCTACCCGCACCAGTTCTCCGGCGGCCAGCGCCAGCGCATCGGCATCGCCCGCGGTCTGGCGCTCCAGCCTGAGATCATCATCTGCGACGAGCCGGTCTCCGCGCTCGACGTGTCGATCCAGGCCCAGGTCATGAACCTGCTGGAGCGGCTGCAGAACGAGTTCAACCTCGCCTACATCTTCATCGCGCACGACCTGTCGGTGGTCCGCCACATCTCCGACCGGGTCGCGGTGATGTACCTCGGCAAGATCGTCGAGCTGGGCAGCGACGCCGAGATCTACGACAGCCCGACGCACCCGTACACCCAGGCGCTGCTGTCGGCCGTGCCGGTGCCCGACCCCGAGGGCCGGGAGACCCGCCAGCGGATCATCCTGCAGGGCGACCCGCCCTCGCCCGCCAACCCGCCCTCGGGCTGCCACTTCCGCACGCGGTGCTGGAAGGCGCAGGACATCTGCGCCCAGCAGACGCCCGCGCTCGAGGCGCGCCCGGGCAGCGACCACCCCAGCGCCTGCCACTTCGCGGAGGTCCGCGACGTGGTGAACGCCCAGTAGGACCGGCCGGGTCAGCGCCCGGGCGACAGCCGTACGTGCGCGCCCGGGGGCAGACCCAGGCGTTCGGCGGCGTCCCCGGCGTTGATCGCCATCGCGACCAGTCCGGCGGAGTCGGCGAACGCCACCAGGTCGCCGGGCGGCACGGCGGTGAACGTCTCCCGGAACGGCACGGCGACCTGGCGGCGCCCGAGCCACACGGCGATGGTGTCCCCGAGCCGTACGCCGAGCTCGGCCAGGTCGGAGGCGGTGATCGACAACTGGACGTTGCCGTGCCTGTCCACCGACAGCACCTCGCCCTCGGCCGCGCCGTCCCGCAACCGGCAGGTCGGCGACGGCAGGGTCACCAGGCGCTCCACCGGCATCGGCGGCCCCACGTCGGCGACCGCGCGTCCGGTGCACAGGTGGGCGGCCACCGGGGCGTACAGGTCGCGTCCAGGGAAGGTCGGTGAGACGCTCGCCAGGAACAGGTCCTTGTTCGTGATGTCGTAGGCCGCCTCGGCGCCTCCCGCGGCGCGGACGGCCCACGACAGGATGCCGTTGTCCGGGCCGAGGAACACCCGTCCCCCGGCCTCCACGGCGACCGCGCGCCGGTTCACGCCCACGGCGGGATCGACGACCGCGAGATGGACGCCGGCCGGCAGGTAGGGCAGGGTCTGCGCGAGGATGGCCGCGCCGCGCCGTACGTCCCCGGCGGGGACGAGATGACCCACGTCGATGATCCGAGCCTGCGGAGCGATGCCCGCGATCACGCCGTGGCAGGCGGCGACGAACCCGTCCTCCAGCCCGTAGTCGGTCAGAAGCGTGATGACAGAGCTCACACCACGTGACATTACGTCTGTCCTGCCCGGCCTGAACACCCCGGGTTCGTCTCCCGGGCTTGGCATTACCATGGGACGGGCCCGCGAGCCGATCGAGGAGGAGCCGATGGACACCGAACCGGCCGGCGGAGACGGGCTCGACCTCTCGGACCGCGACCGCGAGATGCTCGCGTTCGAGCGCCAGTGGTGGCGTTACGCGGGCGCCAAGGAACAGGCGATCAGGGAGGCCTTCGGCATCTCGGCGACCCGGTACTACCAGTTACTCGGGGAGCTGATCGACCGGCCTGAGGCGCTGGAGCACGACCCCATGCTCGTCAAGCGGCTGCGCCGGATGAGGGCCGGCCGGCGGCGCGACCGCTCGGCCCGCCGCTTCGGGCTGAACTCCTGACCCCCCGTGCTTTCCCCACCGCATGCATGAGCCCCGCTCTCGGGGCATGAGGCCGTCGAGGCGTACGCACGTGACCCCCTTCGGAGTGAGGCCATGGCCATGACCCTGCCCGCGCACGCAGGACTCGACGCGATCGTCGCCGATCCGGCCGGCGCCGTGATCGGGCTCGACTACGACGGCACGCTCTCCCCGATCGTGCCCGACCCGGCCGCCGCCCGCGTGCATCCCGGCGTGCCCGGCGTGCTGGCCGCCCTCGCCCCGCTGGTGCGCGCCGTCGTGATCGTCACCGGCCGTCCGCCGCGTACGGCTCTCGCACTCGGAGAGGTCTCCGGCGGGCCGTCCCTCGCCGACGTGCCCGGCCTGGTGATCCTCGGCCACTACGGGCTGGAACGCTGGGAGGACGGCCGCCTGACGGCCCCGCCACCGCCGCCGGGGCTCGACCTCGTCCGCGCCCGGCTGCCCGAGCTCGTGGGGGGCCTCGACGGCGTGTGGATCGAGGACAAGGACCGGGCCGTCGCCGTGCACACCCGGCGGTGCGCCGACCCCGCGGGGGCGCTTGAGGCGCTGCGCGGGCCGGTCGTGGCGCTGGCCGAGGAGGCCGGGCTGGCGGTCGAGCCGGGCCGCATGGTGCTGGAGTTGCGGCCGGCCGGAATGGACAAGGGCAGGGCCCTGTCGGCCTTCCTCGCCGAGCGGGACGCCCGCTCGGTCATGTTCGTCGGCGACGACCTGGGGGATCTCGCCGCCTTCGACGCGGTCGAGTCGGCCGGGATCCCCGGTGTACGGGTGTGCAGCGGGTCGACGGAGGTGACCGCCCTGGCGGAGCGCGCCGATGTGGTGGTGGACGGGCCCGACGGCGTCGTGGCCTTCCTCGGCGACCTCGTGGCAAGTCTCGGCAAGCCGTCTGCAAGCGGCCGGGCGTAGTTTCCTGGGCATGAGGAAGACGATCTCGGCCGCGGCGGCCGGCCTGGCCGTGCTCGCGGCGTCCCTGGCGGCTCCGGCGGCGGCGTTCGCGAACGACAGCGCGGCCACCAAGCCGCTGCACCTGCGCAAGGGCCTGACTCTCAGGATCCCGTCGTCCTGGAAGGTCGACGACAGTCGCAAGGACTGGCTCCGGGTCATCACCGGCTCGTGCCCGACCAAGGGCACGGACATGTACGGCTTCCGCGACTCGGGCTGCCACAGCTTCTGGGTCATGGGACCCAAGGCCATCAAGATCGGTCACGAGCTGTTCCAGAAGTACACGCCGGACGGCCCGTTCTATCCGGCCACCGACGTCGGGCCCTGCCCGGTCAAGAAGAACCTCTACATCCACCAGACCAAGCTCGCGGAGAAGGGGCTGCGGCAGGTCGGGCCGGGGCACAAGGCGTACTACCGCGACTGGGCGGGCACCTGCGGGACCATGACCTCGGGCAAGGTGAAGGCCCGCTTCAACCAGCGCGAATGGTATCTGCCGACGTCGAAGATCCTGGTGATCGACCAGTGGAAGACGCCGGGCCTGAGCACGATTCTCGAGAACGCCACTTGGAACTGACGCCGCGTTCGGTGACCTTTCGCCTATCGGGCCGCAAGTCGTCCGCAAGCGACCGCGCCTAGTGTGCCGGGCATGTTCAGAAAGACGATCTCGGCCGCGGCGGCCGGCCTGGCCGTGCTGGCGGCCACCCTGACGGCTCCGGCTGCGGCGTTCGCGAGCGAAAGCGGCGGCACCAAGCAGGTCCGTCTGCGGGGCGGCCTGACCCTCACGATCCCCAAGTCCTGGAAGGTGGCCACGACCGGCAAGGACTGGGTGCGCGTCATCACCGGCTCGTGCCCCACCTACGGCACCGAGGACTTCGGGTTCCGTGACTGGGGATGCCACAGCTTCTGGGTGCTGGGCCCGAAGGCGCTCAAGATCGGGCTCCGCACGTTCCAGGCGTACAAGCCGAAGTACGGCTACGACCCGGCGACCGACGTCAGCATCTGCCCCAAGAGCTACAAGCTGTACAAGGGCGAGTGGAAGGTCGCGGACAAGGGGCTGCGGCAGGTCGGGCCGGGCCACAAGGCGGACTACCACAAATGGGCGGCGACCTGCGTGGACAAGAAGTGGCGGGTGAAGCTGCACTACAACCAGCGCGAGTGGTATCTGCCCACGTCGAAGATCCTGATCCTCGACCAGTGGGACCACCCGCAGCTGAACGCGATCCTCAAGAACGCGACCTGGAGCTGACCGGCCTTCCGAACGGCCTTCCGAGCGGCCCGGACGTTCAGGAACGCGTCCTGGACACGGCCGCTCCTCCCGCGGCCATCGCGATCAGGGCGGGCGCGAGCAGGAACGCCGTGTGCGTCCCGAAGCCGTCGCCCAGCGCGCCGAGCACGAACGGCCCGCTGCCCGAGCCCACGCCCGCCCAGATCGAGGCCGTGCCCGACGCCTGGTCCGGCCGGCCTCCCGACACATCGATCATGCGCGTGAGGCCCATCGGGAACTGCACCGAGATGCCGAGCCCGCTGAGCGCGAGTCCGGCGTAGCAGACCGGCGCCGAGGTCCCGGTCCAGAACAGCGCCCAGCCCGCCAGGGTCACCCCGAGTGAGGCCAGCAGCACCGATCCCGGCGCGAAGCGCAGGGCCAGCCGGGCGCCGCCGAACCGGCCCGCCGCCATGCCGGCCAGCATCGCGCTCAGCCCGGTCGCCGCCACGCCCGGCGACAGCCCGGTCCGCTGGGAGAGCAGCTCGGCGGCCCACAGGTTGAAGGCGAACTCGAGGGCCACGCAGCACAGCAGGACCACCCCGGCGACGTGGAAGCGCCAGCCGTACGGGATTCTGCGGGAGGTCGCGGACGACGGCGGCGGCGGGGCGGGCACAGGCGGCACCCAGACCCGGCCCATGAGCAGGGCCAGCAGGAGGGTGGAGGCCACCGGCACGAACAGCGCGGACCGCCATCCGGCCGGCGACTCGGCCACCACGCTGAAGGCGTAGGTGGTGGCGATTCCGGCGGTCACGGCGACCGCGTTGGCCTCGCTGATGACGGCCGCCCCCGCGGGACCGTGGTGATCGCTGAGCACCGCCATCATCACGTACAGCGCCGTCGAACCGCAGCAGCCGGCGAGCGTGAAACCGGTCAGTGTGAACGGGAGCGCGTGCCCGAACGCGACGAGGAGCACCCCGGCGTTCATCCCGGTCAAACCGGCCCAGGTGACGACACGGCGCCCGAACCGCCTGGTCAGCGCGGGCAGGGCCAGCCCGCCCGCGATGCCGCCGAGTGCCATCCCCGTGCCGTGCAGTCCGGCGACGGCCTGGGACACGCCGAGTTCGGCGCGCAGGAGGGGCAGGGCGGCCGACAGGCCGTAGAGGTAGGTGGCGAAGGTGGCGAGCTGGAGATAGATCAACCAGGTGGGGCTGTCCCTGGTGACCTTTATGTTGCGGTCCAAAACCAGGCAAGGGTAGCGCAACGGATCATCCGGGAACGAGACCCGAGCACCCGGTGTGGCGCTCAGCACAGGGCGCCGGCGCGGATCAGCACAGGGCGTCAGCCCGGAGCAGCACAGGGCGTCAGCCCGGAGCAGCACGGGCGCCGGCCCGGTCAGCGCAGCGCGGAGAGCTGGTCCTCGAACCAGCGCTGAGGCGGCAGGGCGGTGGCGGCCTTCCGCAGCCGCAGGCCGCGCGTGAGCCGCTCCTGCTCCGGCAGCGTCAGCGCCTCGTACAGCGCCGCCGCCGTGCCGGACACGTCGTAGGGGTTGACGAGCAGGGAGTCGGCTCCCAGCTCGGCCGCCGCGCCGGCCTCGCGGGACAGCACCAGCGCGCATCGGGGCGACAGGATCGGTCCCTCCTTGGCCACCAGGTTCATGCCGTCCCTGATCGGATTGACGAGCAGGACGTCGGCCAGCCGGTAGGCGGCCAGCGAGCGCGGGTAGTCGTCGTTCACGTTGAGGATCAGCGGGTCCCAGTCCTCGGTCGCGTACTCGTCCTCGATCTCCTTGGCGCAGCGCTGCACGGCCGCCGTGTACTCGCGGTACTCCGGCAGGTCGTGGCGGGAGGGGTAGGCGAACGCGAGGTGGACGACCCGGCCGTGCCATTCGGGATGGGCGGCCAGGAACTCCTGGTAGGCCCGCAGGCCGCGCACGATGTTCTTGGACAGCTCGGTGCGGTCGATGCGCACGATCAGCTTGCGGTCGCCCACGAGGTCCCTGATCACGGTCATGTGCGACTCGACGTCCTGCTCGGCCGCCCGGGTCAGCAGCGCCTCGCCGTTCACGCCGAGCGGGTGGACGCCGATCCTGGTGGTCCGCCCGTCGTGCGTCACCGTACGGGCGGCGTGGTCCACCCGGGCTCCGAGCAGCGTCTCGCAGCAGTCCATGAAGGCGCGGGCCCAGCGCCCGGTGAGGAATCCGGCGTGGTCGGCGCCGAGGATGCCGGTCAGCACCTCCGCCACGACGTCCTCGGGCAGCAGCGCGAAGTATTCCGGCGGCGCCCAGGGCGTGTGCGAGAAGTGGGCGATGCGCAGGTCGGGCCGCTCGACCCGGAGCATCGCCGGGGTCAGCGTCAGGTGGTAGTCCTGCACCATGACGCGCGCCCTGTGGGCCGCCTCCTCGGCCAGGGCGAGCGCGAAGGCGCCGTTGTACGTGCGGTACGACTCCCACTCCCGCCGGAACCGCGTGCCGAACTCGGGGGCGAAGGGCGTGTTGTAAAGCAGGTGGTTGACGAACCAGAGGGTCGAGTTGGCGACGGCGTTGTAGGCGCGGTGGAAGACCGCGGGCGGGATGTCCAGCATGCGGATGGGCCCCGTCTCGAAGGCCCGGTCGAGCCGCCCGCCCGGCGCCTGGCGCACCGCGCCCCTGTCGCCGTCCGACAGCGCCGCGCAGACCCACAGGACGTCGGTGTCTTTGACCACCTCGGACAGGCCGGAGACGAGCCCGCCCCCGCCCCTGCGCATGGTCAGGCCGCCGTCGTCCGACAGCGTGAAGGACACGGGGCCCCGGTTGGACGCGATCAGAACGGTGCTGCTCATCTTGGGGTTCCCTCGATCAGAGCGGGCGCGCATGCCGGAAGATTAATAAAAGCCGACCTCCGTCAATAGGATGTCAACCGATCGCGGGAGGGCTGAATACGGCATGGCACTGGACGACACGACCGAGGACCTGGCCCGATCGGCTGCCCAGGGGGACCATCGCGCGCTCGGTGAACTGCTGCGGCGCATCGAGCCCGACGTCCTGCGGCACTGTGAGCGGCTTCTACCGTATCGGCAGGACGCCGAGGAGGCCGCGCAGGACACGCTGCTCGCCGTGGCGCGCAACATCGCGAGGTTCGAGGGGCGGGCCAAGTTCAGCACCTGGCTGCACATCGTGACCGTGAACTGCGCCAGGACCACCTACCGCTCGCTGAAGCGGCGCTCGTCGGAGCAGGCGGAGGAGCTGCCCGAGCAGCGGCCCGATCCCCGGCGGGTGAGCGTCATCGCGGGGTCGCGGCTCGACCTGCTCGACGCGATGGAGGCGCTCGAGACCGAGCGGCCCGACCTGGCTCAGGCGCTCGTGCTGCGCGACATCTGCCAGCTCGACTACGCGGAGGTCGCCGACCAGCTGAAGATCCCCCTCGGGACGGTCAAGTCCCGTATCCACCAGGCGCGCAAGTACGTGCAGAGTGCCCTCGGTGAGGCGTACGGCTGATACAGATCGTCTCGCTATGTGAGACGCCGGAACGGACACCGGGGACGCCGGGGTACAGTGCTAGGGACCTTTCCCGGAAGGTCCTACAACTGAACATGCTCATCCAGAGGGGTGGAGGGACCGGCCCTGCGAAGCCCCGGCAACCTCCCCGGTGTCGAACTCGTGCCCACGAGGCCCGGCCGGGACAGGTGCCAATTCCGGCTCGCGGCCAAGGTGGTCGCGAGCGAAGATGAGGGAAAGGCCTCGCTTCATGGCGCACACCAGCACTGCCGCGAACACCGTCGAGTTCGGCCCCGCCACCGGTCTTTCGTGTCGCGAATGCGGCGCTCTCTATGACCTCGGCCCGATCTTCGCCTGTACGGAGTGTTTCGGCCCCCTTGAGGTGGCGTACGACTTCGGCGAGGTTCGCCGGGAGGACATCGAGTCCGGTCCGGCGAACATCTGGCGGTACCGCTCCCTGCTCCCCGTTCCCGCCGGCGCGGCGGCCAAGCCCAACCTCCAGCCCGGCTGGACCAAGCTCGTGAAGGCCGACAGGCTGGCGGCCGAGCTGGGCCTGCGGTCGCTGCACGTCAAGGACGACTCGGGCAACCCGACCCACTCCTTCAAGGACCGGGTCGTCGCGATCGCGCTGGAGGCCGCGCGCAACTTCGGCTTCCACACCCTGTCGTGCTCCTCCACCGGCAACCTGGCCGGCGCGGTGAGCGCGGCCGCCGCCCGGGCCGGGCTGGACTCCTGCGTGTTCATCCCCGCCGACCTGGAGCCGGCCAAGGTGACCATGGCCGCCGTGTACGGCGGCCGCCTGGTCGCCATCGACGGCAACTACGACGAGGTCAACCGCTTCTGCTCCGAGCTCATCGGTGATGAGCTGGGCGAGAAGTGGGGCTTCGTCAACGTCAACCTCCGGCCCTTCTACGCCGAGGGCTCGAAGACGCTGGCGTACGAGATCGCCGAGCAGCTCGGCTGGCGGCTGCCCGACCAGATCGTCATTCCGGTGGCCTCCGGCTCGCAGCTCACGAAGATCGACAAGGGCTTCCGTGAGCTGATCAAGCTGGGGCTGGTCGAGGAGCGGCCCTACCGGATCTTCGGGGCGCAGGCCGAGGGCTGCTCGCCGGTCTCGCAGGCGTTCAAGGCCGGGCAGGACGTGGTGCAGCCGGTGCGGCCCGACACCATCGCCAAGTCCCTCGCCATCGGCAACCCGGCGGACGGGCCGTACGTGCTCGACATCGCGCGGCGGACGGGCGGCGCGGTGGAGGACGTGAACGACCAGGAAGTGGTCGACGCGATCCGCCTGCTGGCCAGGACGGAGGGCGTCTTCGCCGAGACCGCGGGCGGCGTCACGGTCGGCGTGCTGCGCAAGCTGGTGCGCGAGGGCCGCCTCGACCCCGACGCCGAGACCGTGGTGCTCAACACCGGTGACGGGCTCAAGACCCTCGACGCGGTGGCCGAGCACGCCCGTCCCGCCGCCGTCATCCGTCCCTCTCTCGACGCCTTCCGTGCGGCATTCGCCAACTGAAAGCGTTTCAAAAGGCCCATCGGCAGTAACGAAAGCGAGCGAACAATGAGCGTTTCCGTGCGGATTCCGACGATTCTCCGGACGTACACCAACGGAGCCGCGGAGGTGAGCGGTGAGGGGGGAACGCTCCGCGAGGTCCTGCAGAAGCTGGACGCGGACTACCCCGGCATCGGCGGACGCATCCTGGACGAGACGGGTAAGATCCGGCGTTTTGTCAACGTCTACGTCGGGGAAGAGGACGTCCGATTCGCCGACGGTCTGGACACCGCCACGCCGGACGGGGTGCAGATTTCGGTCATCCCCGCCGTCGCCGGAGGCTGAGCCGCCGCGCCGGGGCCGAGCATCTGACATGCACTTCTATCGTCCAAGAAGTCATGCGATGCCATGGCAAATGGTGTAGCTCTCAACTATTCAACAGCAAAGTGAATATTCTTCGATCCCGCTTTGAGCGAACGCCAAGTAGTAGTTTGCGGATTGACTCTGTTGTCCTACGCCTTGACACGGGTATGGTCGAGGACGATCGACAAAACCGGGGGCTTCTTGGGTGTGGTCCCCAGCCCAGCAAGAGGAGTCGGAAGTGGCGCAGGGCACCGTCAAATGGTTTAACGCGGACAAGGGCTACGGCTTCATCGCGGTAGACGGTGGTAAGGACGTGTTCGTCCATTACTCGGCAATCATGATGGACGGCTACAAGGCCCTCGAGCAGGGTCAGCGGGTTGAGTTCGACATCACGCAGGGTCAGAAGGGCCCGCAGGCGGAAGCCGTACGGGCCGTCTGATCCCGTCATCGACCTTGGAAGGCCCGGCACGCGGATCCGCGTGCCGGGCCTTTCGCTTGCCGTGTCGCCCGCTTCGCCATCGCGGCGCTGATATCCGCCGGTCGTGCCGGAGGCGCGCCGGGAGCGCGGCCTTCGTCGCTCGGAGTCGCTCGTCCCTCGCTCCGCGCGTTCCTCAGTCCAGACCGGCGGCGCGCCCCTCGGGCTCGCTCGGTGTCTCCCCGCTGCGCCGTCGGCTCGCTGATCTGGACATAACGTCCAAGCTGGTCAGCATGGCTTCCGCTTGCACTCGCAGGGGTAGAGTGCTAAATACTTGTTTGGCACTCTGAGGTCGAGAGTGACAACAACCGGGATCGGGGCGATGGGGCCCGCGCAGGGATAGCGGGTCCGCGCCGTCGCGGGCGTCGGCTCGGTCCGTTGAAGACACCCTGCTACTGGGAGGTCTAGCCTAATGGCAGCCAAGATGATCGCGTTTGACGAGGACGCCCGGCGCGGTCTCGAGCGCGGTATGAACCAGCTCGCCGACGCCGTGAAGGTGACCCTCGGCCCCAAGGGCCGCAACGTCGTGCTGGAGAAGAAGTGGGGCGCCCCCACGATCACCAACGACGGTGTCTCGATCGCCAAGGAGATCGAGCTCGAGGACCCGTGGGAGAAGATCGGCGCCGAGCTCGTCAAGGAAGTCGCGAAGAAGACCGACGACGTCGCCGGTGACGGCACCACGACGGCTACCGTGCTCGCTCAGGCGCTGGTCCGCGAGGGTCTGCGCAACGTGGCCGCCGGCGCCAACCCGATGGCGCTGAAGAAGGGCATCGAGGCCGCTGTCGAGCGCGTCAGCGAGGAGCTGTCGAAGCTCGCCAAGGACGTGGAGACCAAGGAGCAGATCGCCTCCACCGCCTCCATCTCCGCCGCCGACACCGAGATCGGCGCCCTCATCGCCGAGGCGATGGACAAGGTGGGCAAGGAAGGCGTCATCACCGTCGAGGAGAGCAACACCTTCGGCCTGGAGCTGGAGCTCACCGAGGGCATGCGCTTCGACAAGGGCTACGTGTCCGGCTACTTCGTGACCGACCCGGAGCGCATGGAGGCGGTCTTCGAGGACCCGTACATCCTGATCGTCAACTCCAAGGTCTCGGCCAACAAGGACCTGCTGCCGCTGCTCGACAAGGTCGTGCAGTCCGGCAAGCCGCTGGTCATCATCGCCGAGGACGTCGAGGGCGAGGCCCTGGCCACCCTGGTCGTCAACAAGATCCGCGGCCTGTTCAAGTCCGTGGCCGTCAAGGCTCCGGGCTTCGGCGACCGCCGCAAGGCCATGCTGGGCGACATCGCCATCCTCACCGGTGGCCAGGTCATCTCCGAGGAGGTCGGCCTCAAGCTCGAGAACGCCACCCTCGACCTGCTCGGCCGCGCCCGCAAGGTCGTCGTCACCAAGGACGAGACCACGATCGTCGACGGCGCCGGTGACGCCGAGCAGATCGCCGGCCGGGTCAACGAGATCCGCGCCGAGATCGAGCGCACCGACTCCGACTACGACCGCGAGAAGCTCCAGGAGCGCCTCGCCAAGCTGGCCGGCGGCGTCGCCGTCATCAAGGCCGGCGCGGCCACCGAGGTCGAGCTCAAGGAGCGCAAGCACCGCATCGAGGACGCCGTCCGCAACGCGAAGGCCGCGGTCGAGGAGGGCATCGTCCCCGGTGGTGGCGTGGCCCTGCTGCAGGCCGGCGCCAACGCGTTCGACAAGCTCGAGGTCAACGGCGACGAGGCCACCGGTGCCGCGATCGTCCGCAAGGCTCTCGAGGAGCCGCTGAAGCAGATCGCCGTCAACGCCGGCCTCGAGGGCGGCGTCGTGGTGGAGAAGGTCCGCAACCTCCCGGCTGGTGAGGGCCTCAACGCCGCGACCGGCGAGTACGTCAACATGTTCGAGTCCGGCATCATCGACCCGGCCAAGGTCACCCGCTCGGCGCTGCAGAACGCGGCGTCCATCGCGGCGCTGTTCCTGACCACCGAGGCCGTCATCGCCGAGAAGCCCGAGAAGGAGAAGGCCCCCGCCATGCCCGGCGGCGGCGACATGGACTTCTGATCCATCTGCCTGCTTCGTCTCAACGGAAGGGCGGTTCCCCCCTCGGGGGAGCCGCCCTTTCCTTTGTGCGCCCCAGGCTCAGGTGAGGCGCCTGACCCAGCGGGCGCAGTCGGTCTGCATCGCGTATCCCGCGGCAGTCCAGGCGTGGTGGGCCAGGGCGTTGTCGTGCAGGACCATCGCGTCGGCACGGAACGCGCCGAACTTCCGGAACCGCTCCTCGGCGGCCCGGATCAGCAGCGATCCGATGCCCATGCGCCGGTGGGCGGGGTCCACGGCGAGCCGGTAGAGGTGGGCGCGCCAGCCGTCCCACCCGGCGATGAGCGTGCCGACCATGCGGCCGTCGATCTCGGCGACGAGCAGCGCCTCGGGATCGCGCTCGATCAGGGCCACGACCTTGCCGGCGTCGTCGTGCCTGTCGGTGTTCTCCGCGGCCTCCAGCCAGAACCGCAGCACGGCCGGGACGTCGCCGAGCGCTCCGTGGCGGACGTGTACGCCGGGCGAGGTCATCGCAGCTCCTCGGGAAGGTCGCGGGTGTGCAGGACGGTCAGTGACGTTACCGCCCGGGTGAGGACCACGTAGAGGCGGGCGAGGCCGCGCTCCTCGGCCTCCGCGATCGCGGCAGGCTCGGCGACGATCACGTGGTCGTACTCCAGGCCCTTGGCGAGCGTCGCCGGCACCAGCAGCACCCGGTCGTCGCCCGTCGAGTCGGGGCCGAGCACCGTGTGCGGCACCTCGGCGGCCTCCAGGGCCGCGGAGAGCGCGGGAAGGCCGGAGTCCGCCGCGATGACCCCGATGGAGCCCTCCTGCGCGAGGGCCTGCCGTACGGCCTCGGGGAGGGCGGCGGCGACGTCGCTCTCGCGGCGTACGGACAGGGAGCCGGCGCCGGGACGCAGCGAGCGCGGCGGGGCGAGCTCCGGCGCGACGGAGGGCAGCAGCCGCGCGGCGAAGTCGAGGACCTCGCGGGGCACGCGGAAGCCGAGCGTGAGCTCGGTGACCTCGCCCGAGGGCTGGCCGAGGTGGTCGAGCACGGTCTTCCAGGAACGCGCCGACCAGGGCGTGGTGCCCTGGGCGAGGTCGCCGAGCACGGTCGCGGAACCGGTGCGGCAGCGGCGTCCGAGCGCGCGCAACTGCATCGCCGAAAGGTCCTGCGCCTCGTCCACCACCAGGTGTCCCTGTGACGGCGTCCGCTCGATCAGGTCGCCGAGTTCGTCCAGCAGCGCCGCGTCGGCGGCCGTCCACTTGGCCGACCGGTGCGACTTGTACGGCTTGCGCCACACGATGAGCTGCTGCTCCTCCGGCGAGAGGTCCGACCGGGCCGCCCTGGTCAGGAACTCGGGGTCCGACAGCAACCGGAACAGCACCTGTTCGGGGGTGAGCTTCGGCCAGGCGGCGTCCAGCACGGCCTTGACCGGCTTCGACCGGGCCACCGCGTCCTGCACCCGGTCGTCGGGCGACTCGCCGCGCCGTTCCATCTGCACGAGCACGGCGTGGGCGAGCCGCTGGGCCAGGGTGGCGCGGCCGGGGCCGTACCTCGTCGTGCCGCGCAGCGAGGCGACGATCTCGCGGACCTCGTGATCGGGCACCCGGTAGCGGTTGATGCCCTTGGTGAACAGCACCCCTTCGGCCGGCTTGGTGACGTGCAGCCACAGCGCCCGCTTGACGACCTCGGCCATGCGGGCGTCGCCCTTCACCGCCGCCACCGCGGGGTCCTCGGGATGGGCGTGGTCGCCCAGGACGCCGGCCACCGTCGTCTGGTCGACCTTCACCTCGCCGAGCGCGGGCAGCACCGAGGAGATGTAGGAGAGGAAGGCCCGGTTGGGCCCGACGATCGTCACGCCCGACCGCGACAGCTTCTCGCGGTGGGTGAACAGCAGGTAGGCCGCGCGGTGCAGGCCCACGGCCGTCTTGCCGGTGCCCGGCGCGCCCTGCACGCAGACGGTCACGCCGAGGTCGGCGCGGACGATCTCGTCCTGGTCGGGCTGGATGGTCGCCACGATGTCCCGCATCGGGCCGGTGCGGGGCCGCTCGATCTCCTCGGTCAGCAGCCTGCTGTGCCCGAGCGCCCTGCCGTCGAGCGGCTCGTCCTCGTACGCGGTGAGGTCGCCGCCCTGGTAGCCGAATCTGCGGCGCAGTGCCACTCCCATGGGATCGGCGGGGCTGGCCTGGTAGAAGGCGCGCGAGATCGGGGCGCGCCAGTCGATCACGAGGGGCCTGCTGCTCTCGTCGTGGACGTGCCTGCGGCCGACGTAGACCGTGCTCGGCAGGTCGTCACCGGCCGCGCGGTCCAGTCGGCCGAAGAACAGCGGCGCGTCGGGGTGGTCGGCCAGTGCGGCCACCCGCTGGTCGAGCAGGCCCTGCAGAACCTGCTGCGACACCCAGTCGCCGGCGGCGTCCGCCGACAGCGACTGCGCGTGCTCGCGCATCGTTCGCAGCGCGGCGCGGGAGGCCGCGAGATGGGCGCGCTCGGCTTCGAGCACATTTTCGGGCATGCGGAAGCTCCTCCGGGCATGACGGGGACAGGACTGGTGGAAGCGGGAAGCACAAGAGCTTAGCGATGGGCAGCGCAATGCCGAAACGGTATTTCTCTCGCGTGTCGCCGTTTCCCGGGGCGGGTATCTGTACCCGGGTGACGCGCACCGTGGTTCCTCCGGCGATCCCGGCGGCGGCGAGCCTGCTGCTCGCCACGCTGTGGGGGTTCGCGGTCTTCGGCGACTGGAGCCGACAGGCCTTCTGCACGACGAGCCTGGGAGCGTCGCCGGACTGCGCGGACCGGATCGCCTCGGTGATCGCGCTGTCCGTGATGGTCGGGGTGGTCGCGGCGTGTGTCACCGGGGCCGCCTGGCTCGTCAGGCGCGAGTCCCTGTACGGCGTCGCCGTCGCGGCCTGGGTCGTCGCGCTGGTGGTGCTGTTCGTCGGCGGCCTGGCCGCCCAGTGACCGCGTCCCGATGACCGGCACGTGAAGCTTTGCGGCGGCGACGATGGAGCGCTCCATCGTCAGACCGCCGGGGAAAACGATATGCAGCAGTGGGGTGATTTGTCCTGATATGCCGCGTTGGGTGAGCCGTGAGCGCTCACCGGTGGGCGGGGTAACGGGCAGCGAGAAACCAGCAGTAAGACGAAAAATGCTCATATTGCGTGATTCGTCTTGTCTGCTGGGTATTGCCGCCATCACGACTGCATCATGTGAGGGTAAAGGCGCGAGGGGGTGATGTGGTGACAAGGCCCAAGGGCATCTCCTGGACCTAGGCCTCCCTAGGTCGTGTCTGACGAATCACGGCCCTGCTGCGCGTGGCCCAGGCGGCGGCTCGCCGCGTTGTCGCCCCACCCACGAAGATTCCTCGCAGGCTCGGAATCTCCGCAGGGGTCCACCGGGCTCGGGAGCGGAGCGGGCTTCGCGAGGACCGGAGGTTTCGCCCGGCGCGCTGACCGGCCCGGCCGACGTCGTGGACACCCCGCTGAGCGCCGGCCATGTGAATGGCCGGCCGTCCCTTACTCGGGAGCCTGGATCGTGCCGATGCCGAGTGTGGTGACGGTGGGCAGCAGACCCGACTCGAACACGGCCCCGAGCAACGGCCGGTTGAGCTCGGCCAGCCGCTCGGCCCCCGCCTCGCCGAGCGCCCGCCACGGGCCCGCCGCCAGCTCGTCGGTCATGCGCTCGACCTGGTCGCGCAGCGCCCGCCCCGCCGGGGTGGCCGTTCCCTCGTCGTCGATCAGCCCGCGTGCGGCGAGCCGGTCGCGCGCGGCGGACCATTCCTCGTCGCTCCAGCCGCGCCCGGCGAAGTTCTCCGCCGGGGCAGCCCCTACGGCGGCGAAGGAGACCAGGGCCTCGCAGGCGTCCAGACCGGCGGCGTGCAGGGCCGTCAGGTGCCCGTCGCCGCGGTGCTCGCGGAGCACCGTGTAGGCCTGCCACAGCGCGAGGTGCGGTTCCTCAGGCCAGGGGAGGTCGAGGTTGGCCGCGGCGAGCGGCCGGTGGGCGACGTCCACGCTCTCCGCCGCCCTGATCGCCAGCTCGGCCGCCTCCTTGAGACCTTCGTCGATCCGGTCGCCGAGGAGCCCGCGCACCGTCCGGTCCATCGCCCCCAGCCGCGCGTCGAGCACCTGCGCGGGCGTCGCGATCTCCCAGGCGCCCGGCACGTACCGCGCGATCATGCTCGGGCTGAAGCTGTAGTAGGTGGCGGCCACCAGCGCGGGTCCCGCCGCGCCCAGCGGCGCGGTGCGCCAGGCGAAGTAGCTCGGCCAGCGCGTCGTGACGTCGTAGCCGAGCGCGGCGGCCTCCTCGAATGCCTCCGGGCTGTAGTAGAGCGTGGCGTGAACCGGCTCGATCTGATGCCACATGGTGCGGGCCAGGCGTACGGACATCTCTCAAACCTCACTGTCTAGTTAAGCTACGACAGTGACGATAGAGCCGTGGCGCATCACTGGTCAACCAGAGATAGACAGTTATGTCGGGAGCAGGGTGGAGCTCGCCGTGCTCCTGGTGAACGCCCTCGCCGCCGGGTCGGCGCACGGCCGCCGTGTCACACCGCCGCGGACGGGCGGCGAACGGCTGGCCGCGATCCAGGCGGGCCTCGCCGCCGCCGGTCGCCCTCCGAGCGGTCTCACGACGGGCGACGCCGACCGGCTCGCGGAGGTCGCCGCCGAGCTGCACCCTTTGTACGGCGCGGGGGACCGCCTGCCCGAGGCCGCCGGGCGGCTCAACGACCTCCTGGCGCGGCACGGCGCCGTGCCCACCCTGCACGGCGGCCCCGGAAAGCCGCTCCAGCTCGCCTTTCACCGGCCGGACGCGCCGCTCGTGGACGCCTGGGCCGCCGACATGGGCACCGCGCTGGCCATGGTCATCGGGGTCGGCCAGGGGGCGCGGCTCGGCGCGTGCCAGGCCGCGACGTGCTCCCTGGTCTTCTTCGACACCACGCGCAACGCCTCGCGCCGCTTCTGCGACCTGTCGTGCCAGAACCGGGCGAAGGCCAGCGCCTACCGCGCCCGGCGCCGTACGTGACCGACGAGGGTCAGCGCGCCGGGTCCTCCTCGCCCACGTCGTCGGCGTCGATGATGTGGTAGGCGTATCCCTGCTCGGCCAGGAACCGCTGCCGGTGCGCGGCGAACTCCTGGTCGACCGTGTCGCGGCTGACCACCGAGTAGAACCGCGCGCCGCCGCCGTCCGCCTTGGGGCGCAGCACCCGGCCGAGCCGCTGGGCCTCCTCCTGACGCGAGCCGAAGGTGCCGGAGACCTGGATCGCCACGGCCGCCTCGGGCAGGTCGATGGAGAAGTTGGCGACCTTCGAGACCACCAGCACCCGGATCTCCTTGTCGCGGAACGCCTGGAACAGGCGCTCGCGCTCCTTGACCTTGGTCTCGCCCTTGATGACCGGCGCGTTCAGGTGCTCGCCCAGCTCGTCGAGCTGGTCGATGTACTGCCCGATGACCAGCACCTGCTCGTCCGCGTGCCGCCGCACCAGCGCCTCGGTCACCCTCGTCTTGGCCGGCGTGGTCGAGCAGAACCGGTAGCGCTCGTCGCTCTCGGCCATGGCGTAGGCCAGCCGCTCGTCGTCGCTGAGCGTCACCCGCACCTCGACGCACTCGGCGGGGGCGATGTAGCCCTGGTTCTCCATCTCCTTCCAGGGCGCGTCGTAGCGCTTCGGCCCGATGAGCGAGAAGACGTCGCCCTCCCGGCCGTCCTCGCGGACGAGCGTGGCGGTGAGGCCGATGCGCCGGCGGGCCTGCAGGTCGGCGGTCATCCGGAAGATCGGCGCGGGCAGCAGGTGGACCTCGTCGTAGACGACGAGCCCCCAGTCGCGGGCGTCGAACAGCTCAAGGTGCCGGTAGGTGCCCTGCCGCCGGGTCGTCATGACCTGGTAGGTGGCGATCGTGACCGGGCGGATCTCCTTCTTGGTGCCGGTGTACTCGCCGATCTCGTCCTCGGTCAGCGAGGTGCGCCTGATCAGCTCCTGCTTCCACTGGTGGGCCGAGACCGTGTTGGTGACCAGGATCAGCGTGGTCGCCCGGGCGTGCGCCATGGCCGCCGCGCCCACGATCGTCTTGCCCGCGCCGCACGGCAGCACCACGACGCCGGAGCCGCCGTGCCAGAACGCGTCGGCCGCCTCCTTCTGGTAGGGCCGCAGCGACCAGCCGTCCTCGCGCAGGTCGATGGGGTGGTGCTCGCCGTCGACGTAGCCGGCCAGGTCCTCGGCCGGCCAGCCGAGCTTGAGCAGCGTCTGCTTGATGTTGCCGCGCTCCGAGGGGTGCACGGCCACGATGTCGGCGCCGTAGCGCTCCCCGACCAGCGGCTGGATCTTCTTGGAGCGCAGCACCTCCTCCAGCACGGCGCGGTCGATGCTGGAGAGCACCAGGCCGTGGATGGGGTGCTTCTCCAGCCGCAGCCTGCCGTACCGCGCCATGGTCTCGGCGACGTCCACGAGCAGCGCGTGCGGCACGGGATAGCGGCTGAAGCCGATCAGCGCGTCGACCACCTGCTCCGCGTCGTGCCCGGCGGCCCGGGCGTTCCACAGCGCGAGCGGGGTGATCCGGTAGGTGTGGACGTGCTCGGGCGCGCGTTCGAGCTCGGCGAACGGGGCGATGGCCTTGCGGCACTCGTCCGCCCTGGGGTGGTCGACCTCCAGCAGCAGCGTCTTGTCCGACTGGACGATCAGAGGCCCGTCACTCAATGCCTGCTCCCCCTCGTACGGCTACCGCATATCAAACACGAGGCCGGGCCGAATCAGTCCCAGTCGCGGGAATCAGTCGTCGAGGTAGCCGTTGACCCCGGCCCAGATGACCGCGCCGATCCCGAGCACGAACAGGACGACGTTGATGCCGATGGCGATCCACGTCCACTTCAGCAGGTTGCGGGACTGGTCGGGCGCGGTGTCCACCTTGCTGAGCGCGATCCCGGACAGGATCGCGCCGGCGATGCCGCCCAGGGAGATGTAGCAGCTCAAGGCCAGCACGAGGCTGATGACGAGGGCCACGATCGCGTGCGTGCGCGGGCCCTCCTGCCTGGGCGGGTAACCGCCGGGCGGGTAGTAGCCGTACTGCTGCTGGTACGGATTCGGTCCCGGCTGCCCGTACTGGCCGGGCTGCCCGTACTGGCCCTGCTGGCCGTACTGGCCCTGCTGGCCGTACTGGCCCGGCTGGCCGTATTGCCCGTACTGCTGGTTGGGGTCGGGTCCCGGCGGCGGGCCGTACGGCCCGTACTGCTGCTGTCCGTAGGGGTTGGAGCCGGACGGCGGTCCATAGGGATTGGACGGGGTCTGCCAATCCTGGGGTCCCTGCCCCGGCTGCTCTGGAGTCGTCACCCTGAAATCCTTTACTACGGGGGAGCTCAAGGTTTACCACGGATATGTCATCGGCCGATCTCGGCGATGCCGGTGATGCGGTGCAGGGCGAAGCGGTGGACCGTCGCCCGGGTCTCGTCGTACGCGGTGAGGTAGCCGCCCTCCATCCTGGCCGGTTCGAGGATGCGACTGGTGGCGTGTCCCTGCGAGTCGAGGTAGCCGATCCACACCCGCGACCCCTGCCGGATGGCCTCCTGCAGCGCGCTGATCGTGGCGGTCGCGGGGGAGCGGGGCACCTGGCCCTCCGGCGCCTCCACGGGCCGCCGCCGCGAGTCCCCCGCCCGCATGGCCCGCACGGCCGCGGCGAGCACCTCCGGGTCGGGAGCGGTGCTCGCGGTCACCCGGGCGGTGGGCTGTCCCTCGGTCCGCCGGGCGTCGGCCCGCGCGACGACCACGTCACCCTCCAGCGACTCGGCCACCGGCGCGTACCCCATCGCCCGCAGCGAGTCGACCAGTGCGGCCCTGGACGTCTTGGAAGCCAGCACGGTCGGCGCGAGCCGCCGAAACCGCAGCAGGTGGGCCCGCTTGTCGGCGAGCACCTCGTCGAGCAGGGCCGGGTCGTCACACCGGACGTAGGCCGACGCCGTGCCGACCCGGAGGCGCCCGTGGCGGCGGGCGACATCGGTGACCAGATACCTCAGCGGCTGCGGGACCGGGGTCGCCGAGTGGCGTTCCAGCACGGCGAGCAGGTCGTCGGCCGAGTGCCCCGCGTCGAGCGCGCGGCGGACCGACTGCTCGGAGAAGCGGTACACCGTCGCCCCGCCCTTGCTCTCCACGTCGGCCATGAGCGCGAGCCTGCGGCCGAGGTCGGTGGTCAGCGGGCCCGGCGCCACGGCCGTGAGGTCGGCCTGCAGCAGCACGTGGTCGACCGGCTCCGGCAGCAGCGGCGCCAGCAGGCGGGCCGCCGTGCCGTCGCCTCGGGCCACGGCCCGGCCGTGCGTGGCCGGCACGCCGAGCCCGGTCACGCCGATGTGCTCGGCCTCGCGCAGCGCGAAGCGTACGAGCCGGTCGCGCAGCGCGGGGCGGCGGCGGGGCTGCTCCCAGGCGAGCCGGGCGAGCACGGACTCTGGCGTCGGCGCGAGGCCGGGCGGGGCCGGCTCCAGCACGGCGAGCGTGCGCGCCCGCGTCTGTGCGGCTCCCGGCCTGCGCAGGTCGGGGTGGAGGGCGTTCAGCGGCCGGTCGCGGTCGTCCCGCTCGCCGATCAGCCCGGGAGCGCGTTCCATCGCGGCCCACGCGACGGCGAGCACGGCCCAGCGGTCCTCGGTCGCCTTGATCCGCCAGCCGTCGTAGCCGCCCGTCGGCAGCCATTCCCCCTCGCCCGCCGCGACCAGCCCGGCCGCGTGCGCGACCTCGACGACCAGCCCCGCCGCCCACTCCGGCAGGTCGAGGAGCTGGGCCGTCCGCCTGAGGTCCCGTACGGCGAGGCCGCCCGCGCGCAGCACGCCCGGCGGGTCGACGCTCCACACCTCACACAGCTCCTCGACCGTGCGCACGAACGTGAACGCCTGCCCGGCGGCCGTGCGGTCGGCCAGGTCCTGGTCGCGTACGGGCCCCTCCAAGGCGGGCGGGCCGGGGGACAGATCGCGGTGCACCCGGCCGTCGCGCAGCACGAGGGCGACCTCACGGGGGAGCGCGACGGTCTCCTCCCCGGTCGCGCCGAGCAGCCCGCGGGCCAGCAGTTGCTCGATGGGCGACTGGGCGCTCGCGGCGTCGACCTCCCGGCGGGCGTTCGGCAGCCGTCCGCTCGACGGGCCCCAGACGAGCTCGTCCAGGGCCGCCCGCGCCTGAGGGGAGACCTCGCCGACGAGGCGCGCGACCGTCGCGGGATCGGCCAGCAGCGCCGCGAGCCGCTCCCCGGCCGGTCGTCCGCCCTCCGGCCGTTCACCGCCGGTCCGGCCACCGCCCTCGTACGCCGGGTCGATGTCCCGCAGGAGCACGTCGAGCCGTTCCTGCGGGTGGTGGCGGAAGACCTCGGCGACCGGCGGCCCCAGGGCGGCCGGGGGTTCGAGCGCGTCGGCCACCCCCGGCGCGGGCAGCAGCGCGTCGTCGGGCCCGTAGACCAGGGCGCGCGTGGTCAGCACGTCGAGCGCGGCGTCGAGGGCGGACCCGAGGGTCTTGTCGTCCCGATCGGCGGGAACGGCACGGCGGAGCAGGGCCAGCACCGTCTCGCGATCGGCGGGGCCGGGCCGCAGGGCCAGCGTCTCCAGCACGGCCAGCGAGAACCGGTCGAGCCGGTCGAGCGCCCGGCCGATGGCCGAGGGGCTGCAGGCGCGGGCGGCCAGACCGTCGATGTGCGCGGGGACGGGCGTCACGAGTTCGGGCCGCGCCGCCACGAGCGCCCGCAGTCGCTCGTCGGAACGGCCGCGCAGCCACTCGCTGAAGTCCGTGCCCGTCATTCTCTCCATGGTAGGGCGGGACCTTCATCCGGCCGCCTGAGCGCCCGTACGGCAGGGGTTTCGCGCGTTCGCGCGGCGCCGCGACGGAAGATCCACACGAATCTGGTCATGGGACGCTTCAATCGCCTCTGGGTGGGTCCACGGGCCTGTCTGTGGGCATAACCTACATCCATCACCTTCACGACAGTCTGAACGAGGTCACCCCTGTGCCGAGTGGCAAGGTCAAGTGGTACGACGCCGACAAGGGTTTCGGCTTCCTCACCCGCGACGACGGCGGTGAGGTCTTCGTGCATTCCTCCGCCCTGCCCAAGGGAGTCGAGGCGCTCAAGCCCGGGCAGAAGGTCGAGTTCGGTGTCGCAGAGAGCCGCCGCGGACAGCAGGCGCTCTCGGTGCGGGTGATCGACCAGCCGCCGACGCTGGCCAAGACCGTCAAGGGCAAGGCGAAGCGGAAGAAGCCCGACGAGATGGTCGTGATCGTCGAGGATCTGATCAAGCTGCTCGACGACATCTCGAACTCCTACCAGCGGGGCAAGCACCCGGACGCCGCGCACGCCAAGAAGATCGCAACCGTGCTGCGCGCCGTCGCCGACGACCTCGACGCCTGACCGCCTGGCGGATCCCGTACGTCCCCGCCGCCCGGCCAGGTCCCGGACGGCGGGCCCGGGAGTTCAGGTGGCCGTGGCGGCGCGGGCGGCGAGCCTGCGGCGGCGGAGCATGACGAGGCGGCCGAAGGAGAGCGCGAGGGCGGCGGACATCACGCCGAACCCGGCGGGGCCTGCCACGAACAGCGACATCACCAGGCCCAGCAGGCCACCGAGGACCCAGGCGATCTGGAGCAGCGTCTCGGCGACGCCGAACGCCGAGGAGCGCACCTCCTCGCCGATCTCGCGCTGCACGATGGCGTCGAACGCGAGCTTGCCGAGGCCTTGGGCGAACGCGCCCACGAGGGCCACGGCGGCGGCGGTCCACACGGTGAAGAAGAACGCCGCGGCGACGGTGGCGACCGTGGCCAGCGCGAGCGTGGCCATGACGGTCAGGTGCGGCGACCGGGAGCGGGACCAGGAGCCGGCGGCGGCCCCGGCCAGGCCGCCCGCGCCCGCGGCGGCGGCCAGCAGCGCCAGCGCGACCTTCGGGTCCACGCCGCGCAGGTGGCCGTCCTGCACGAGGAACAGCAGGAAGAACACGAGGAAGCCCGACTGCACCCGGATCGCGGCGTTGGCGCCCATCGCCTCGCCCACCACAGGGCCCAGGTTGAGCACGGTGCGCCATCGGGGGCGTGGCTCGGTCTCCTCCAGGTCGGGCGCGTCCACGTGCCGCGGCAGCCGTACGGCGAACACCCCGGACAGCAGGAACAGCGGCACGGCGCCGCGCAGCACCCAGTCGGCCCCTGCGGCGGCCGACAGGCCGGCGGCCACGCCGGCGCCCACGCCCGCCGACACCAGCGCGAACAACGCGACCCTGGCGTTGGCCGTCACCAGCGGGATGTCGGCGGGCAGCACGCTCGGCATGATCGCCGCCCGGGACACGTTGTAGGCCTTCGACAGGACCAGCACGGCGAGTGCCGAAGGGAACAGCGTGACCGCGTCGGAGGTGTGGATGGCGCCGGCCATCCCCCAGCACAGCAGGCCCCGCGCGAGCAGGGTGCCGGCCATGATGTAGCGGCGGCCCGAGCGGAGCCGGTCGAGCACCGGCCCGACGAAGGGCGCCACCACCGCGAACGGCAGCATGGTGATCAGCAGGTAGGCCGCGACCTGGCCGCGGGCCTGGCCGACCGGCAGCCCGAACAGCAGCGCCCCGGCGAGGGCCACGGTGACCAGCGCGTCTCCGGCGGAATGGGCGGCCGTCAGCTCGATGAGGTGGCCGAGACCGGTGCGGCCCGCTCCCTGGGCGTGCGTGAGCCGGCGCGTCGCCCGCGCCGGTGCTCTCACAACACGCGTAACTTTCGCCCAAATCTTCACCATAGGCACCGAGGGTCCTTCCATGATTTGCCCATCGAGCCGGTGCGGTCCGCTCGCGGCGTGGGTGAAAATGGAGTGTGAGTCGTACCCGAATCCGTAGCACTCCAGTCGACCAGGCCTGTGCGGCGGCGGTCGACCTCGCCCGCCGGGCCGCGGAGAGTATCGCGCGCCCCGGGGAGGTGGGAGAGCACCTGGGCTTCGACAACGAGGGCGACCGGGTCGTCACCCATTACTTCGAGTGCCTCGACCGCGCCTACCGCGGCTGGCGCTGGGCGGTCACCGTCACCCGGGCCTCCCGCGCCCGCGTCGTGACCGTGAGCGAGACCGTGCTGCTGCCCGGCTCGGGCGCGCTGCTCGCTCCCCGCTGGGTCCCGTGGAACGAGCGGCTGCGCCCAGGTGATCTCGGCGTGGGCGACCTGCTGCCGGCCGAGGCCGACGACGACCGGCTCGTGCCCGGGTTCGCCTCCGCCGACGAGGACATCGACAAGCAGACGCTCTTCGAGCTGGGTCTGGGACGCGCCCGCGTCCTGTCGGTGCTCGGCCGCGACCTCGCCGCGCGGCGCTGGGCCGCCGGTGAGGCAGGACCGCACACCCCGATAGCGCACGCCGCCCCCGCGCAATGCTCCACCTGCGGCTTCTACTGGCCGCTTGCCGGAGCGCTGGGCCTCGGCTTCGGCGTCTGCACCAACGAGTACGCGCCGGACGACGGCCGTGTGGTGTCCGCCGACCACGGCTGCGGGGCGCACTCCGAGGCGACCACCGTGCCCTCGATGGTCATGGATCCGGCGCCCCCGATCCTTGACGACATGGGATACGACATCATCGAGTCGGGCTCCGTGGACGAGGCCGGCTCCGAACCCCTGGGTCACGCCTGATCATGTTCGATACCGCGCGCCTGCGTGACACCGTTCTCGCGGCCTGGACGGCCTCGCCTGCCCGCTTCCGTGAGGACGCCAACGCTGAGGAGGACTTCGCCCTCGGCGGCTACCGCGACCGGCTGGTCGTGGAGCTCGCCCAGAACGCCGCCGACGCCGCGCTGCGGGCCGGCGTGCCGGGCCGCCTGCGGCTGACGCTCGCCGACGGTGTGCTGCTGGCCGCCAACGTCGGGGCGCCGCTCGACCAGAGCGGCGTCGAGGGTCTGTGCACCCTGCGCGTCTCGGGCAAGAAGGACGAGGTGGGAGCGGCCGGCCGGTTCGGCGTCGGCTTCGCCGCCGTGGTGTCGGTCACCGACGCCCCCTCGGTCGCCTCTCGCGCCACCGGAGGAGTGAGGTGGTCCCGGGAGGAGACCGCCGCGCTGGTCGCCGCCCGGCCGGAGCTCGCCGCCGAGCTGGAGGGCCGCGAGGGACACGTCCCACTGCTGCGGCTGCCGTTCTCCGACGACTCGCTCGACGTCCCCGAGGGATTCGACACCCTCGTCCGGCTCCCGCTGCGTGACCAGGCCGCCGAGCAGGCCGTACGGCGGATGCTGGAGGAGGCGGGGCCCGCGCTGCCGCTGTCGATGCCGGCGCTGGAGAGCGTCGAGATCGAGGTGGACGGGCGGACCCGCACGATCTCGGCCGCGGGCTGGCACGTGGTCGCCGAGTCGGGCACGTTCGGCCCCGAGCAGGTGGCCGAGTTGTTCGCCGACCGGCCGACCGAGGAGCGGGCCCGGCCCTACTGGGAGGTCCGCTGGGCCGTCCCCGGCGACCGCCGCGGCGACGTCCGCGGGGTCGTGCACAGGGTGGTGCACGCGCCGACGCCGAGCGACGAGCCGCTCGACCTGCCCGCCCTGCTGATCGCGTCGTTCCCGATGACCACCGACCGGCGGCATGTCGCCCCGGGGCCGCTCACCGACTTCCTGGTCGCCAGGGCCGCCGAGGCGTACGTACGGCTGCTGGGGGAGCTCCCCGCGACCCCGGACCTGCTCGACCTCGTGCCCGGCCTGATGGGCAAGGGCGCGCTCGACGCGGCGATCAGGCGCGAGATCGTCAAGGCGCTGCCGGACACGCCGCTGCTGCCGACGATCTCCGAAGGCGTCGTTGCAGGAAACCAGGCGCGGGCGGTCGAGGGGTCGGCCGAGTTCCTGGCGAAGATCGCCGGCATCGTCCCCGGGCTGCTGCCGGCGGGCTGGGCCTCCCGGCACCCGGCCCTGACCACGCTCGGCGTACGCCGGGTCGACCTTGCCGACGTCGTGGACATGCTGTCCGGCGAGGCGGTGGAGGACAAGGACCCGGCGTGGTGGCGGTCGCTGTACGAGGTGCTGCCCGCCGACGACCTGGAGGCGATCGGCGCCATCGCCGTGCCGCTGGCCGACGGCCGCCTGGTGCGCGGCCCGCGCGGCACGCTCGTGCTGTCGCAGGATTCGGGCACCTTCGACCCCGCCCTGCTGGCGCCGCTCGGGCTGCGGATCGTCCACCCGGACGCCGCCCACCCGCTGCTGCTGCGGCTGGGCGCGGCCGAGGCGACCCCGCGTACGGTGCTGGAGGACCCGCTCACCCACGCGGCCGTGTCCGAGTCGCTGAACAGCGCCGACCCCGAGCCGGTGGCCCAGGCCGTGCTGGCCCTGGTCGACGCGGCGGGCCTGACCGCGGGGGAGGCCCCGTGGCTGGCCGACCTGGCGCTGCGCGGCGCCGACGGCGAGCTGTACTCGGCGGGCGAGCTGCTGCTGGCCGAGGGCTCGCTTGCCGGGCTCATCGACCCCGAGGTGCCGTTCGGCGTCGCCGCCCCCGACCTGGTGGAGAAGTTCGGCCCGCACGTGCTGGCGGCGGCCGGGGTGCTCGACGGCTTCGCCGTGGTCAACGACTCCGACGTGCTGCTCGACCCCGCCGAGTGCGACCACGACCTCGACCTCGAGGACGAGTGGCTGGAGGCCGTGCTCGACCTGCTGCCCGATCTGCTGAACACCGGTCTCGACGTGCCGCCGGTGGTCCGGGAGTTCACCGCCGTACGCGACCTGGAGTACGTCGCCGACTGGCCGAACGCGCTCGCGCTGCTGTCGCGGCCCCCGCTGCGCGCCGCCCTGCGGCCCATGCGGGTGCTCGCGGCGGGGGAGACCGTCGAGGTGCCGTCGTACACGGCCTGGTGGCTGTCGCGGCACCCGGTGCTCGGCGGGCGCAAACCGACGGAGCTGCGGCTCCCGACGGGCGACCCGCTGCTGTTCGGCCTGTACGGCGAGGCGCCGGCGGGGATCGACGAGGACGCGCTGAAGATGATCGGCGTCCGCTCCACCCTCGCCGAACTGCTTGCCTCGCACGGCGGCCCGGAAGAGCTGCTCGACCTGCTGGCCGACGCGTCGCTGGAGGTCGACCGGGCCCAGCTGCGGTCCCTGTGGATCGCGCTGGCGGCCGTCGATCCCGCCCGGGTGAGCCCGCCCGAGGCCGTACGTGCCGTGCTGAAGGGCACGGTCACGGTCGCGGACGTCGAGGACGGCCCGGTCGTGGTGGAGGCGCCCGACCTGCTCGCCCTGGTCGAGGACCGGCCGCTCGTGCTCGCGCCGTTCGACCTCGCCGAGGCGCTGTCGGAGGTGCTCGACCTGTCGCTCGCCGGTGAGGTGGTGACCGGCGCGGTCACCTCGGCCGGCGCCGAGAGGCCCGTGCCGCCCGAGGTGCGCTCGCTGCTGCCCGGCGCCCCCGCGACGTACGTCGAGCACGACGAGCTGCTGGTGGACGGCAGGCCGGTGTCGTGGCGGTTCTTCGAGGGCGTGGTGCACGCGACCGGCGTCGACGGCCTGGCCAGGGGCCTCGCCTGGGCGGCCGGCCAGTGGGGCGACCGCCTCGCCGTGGCGGCCCTTCTGCGTGACCCCGCCCGGGTCCCCCTGCTGCTCGCCGAGGCCGACCTCGACCCCACGGCCTCGATCTAGGCGGGGTGCCCGGGAACGTCGAAGGAGGGTCGGCCGGGCGTGGCCGCGCGTCCTCGCGGCCCGCGCCGGGTGCCGGCAGCTCCTCGTAGAGCGCGGTCAGCTCGATGGCGCTGTTGGTCATCACGATGTTCCACCGGCGGTCGAGGACCGGCGCGGGGTACGGCTCGTGCGCCCGGAGGACCCTCCCGATCGCATCCAGGGCGGCCGGCAGCGCGTGCCCGTCGAGCGGCCGCTCGGCGTAGCGGGGGCGAAGCCGGCGGCGAGCAGGAGCCGGTTGCGCTCGCGCAACGGCACGTCGAGCTGTTCGGCGAGCCGCAGGATCATGTCGGCGCGGCTCGCGTCGTCGCTGAGCGACGACTTCGTCCACCACCGGCCGGACGCGACGAGGGGCAAGGCGGAGTGGCTCGCCGACGTCCGCGCGGCGCTCGTCCCGCTCGCCGGCATGCAGGTGGAGATCCGGCACGTGCCGGCGGCCGCCCACCTGACGTGGTGGGAACCCGCTGATCGCTGACCGGGGCGCGACCGCGGCTCGCACCTAACCAAGGCCGCGGCCCAACGGCGCGTTCGGCCCCTCAGGGGCGGCGGGGTTCCGACTCGTCGGCTTCTGCGGCGGCGGGGACGGACTCGCGCATCCGGGCGTCACGCCGGCGGATGTACAGGATCCCGAACAGGCCGAGGCCGATCCCGGCGACGCAGACCCAGACCGGCCGCGGGTCGGCCGGTCTGACCACCAGCAGCACGACGGCCAGGGCGATCACCCACAGCGCCGTCCCGACCAGGATCGTGAGGGTGTCCCTCGTCCTGAGAGGCATGGGGTCCGGTCGGCGCTCGCTCACGCCAGCCAGCTTAGAAGGTCGTGGCAGCGAGCCGGTATCTTCATGACAAACCGGTCACGAAAGGACAACGCTGCTCCCCTGGCTCTTTCCGCGGATGGTAAGGGCCTGCGACTCTGCGCGCGTGAATGCGAACCCCATGAACACCCCTAATTTTCTCGATCGATACTTCTCCATCTCAGCCCGTGGATCCTCCGTCGGACAGGAGGTCCGCGGCGGCTTCGCCACCTTCTTCACGATGGCCTACATCGTGGTGCTCAACCCGCTCATCATCGGCACCGTCGCCGACAAGACGGGCCAGTTCCTCGGCGACGGGAACAACCCCAACATCGCGCTGGTCGCCGCGGCCACCGCGTTCGCCGCCGGCATCCTCACGATCATCATGGGCGTCTTCGGCCGGGTGCCGTTCGCCCTGGCCACCGGCCTCGGACTGAACGCCTTCCTCGCTTTCGGCATCGCCAGCCAGATGTCGTGGGAGGACGCGATGGGCCTGGTGGTGCTCGAGGGCATCGTCATCGCGATCCTCGTGGTGACGGGCTTCCGGGTGGCGGTGTTCCACGCGATCCCCGCCCAGCTCAAGACCGCGATCAGCGTGGGCATCGGCCTGTTCATCGCGCTGATCGGGTTCGTCGACGCCGGGTTCGTCCGGCGCATGCCGGACGCGAGCAACACCACGGTCCCGGTCAAGCTCGGCGCGCTGGGCAACGGCTCGCTGACCGGGTGGCCCACGCTCGTCTTCGTCGTCGGCCTGCTCGTGACGGCCTTCCTCGTCGCCCGCAGGGTCAAGGGCGCCATCCTGCTCGGGATCGTCGGCACGACCGTGCTCGCCATGATCGTCGAGGCGATCGGCAAGATCGGGCCGCAGACTCCCGACGGGAGCAACCCCAACGGGTGGTCGCTCAACGTGCCCGCGTGGCCGAAGAACTTCATCGAGCTGCCCGACCTGTCGCTGCTCGGCCAGTTCAGCCTCTTCGGCAGCTTCGCCAAGATCGGCGGCCTGGCGGCCGTGATGTTCGTCTTCACCCTCATGCTCGCCGACTTCTTCGACACGATGGGCACGATCGTCGGCGTGGGCCGCCAGGCGAACCTGGTCCAGGAGGACGGGACCGTCGAGCGCACCAAGGAGATCCTGCTCGTCGACTCGCTCGCGGCGGCGGCCGGCGGCGCGGCCAGCGTCTCGTCCAACACCACCTACATCGAGTCGGCGGCCGGCGTCGGCGAGGGCGCGCGTACCGGTCTGGCGAGCATCGTCACCGGCGTGCTGTTCCTGCTGGCCATGTTCTTCGCCCCGCTGACGGAGATCGTGCCGTTCGAGGCGGCGACCCCGGCCCTCGTGGTCGTCGGCTTCCTCATGATGACCCAGGTCAAGGAGATCGACTTCAGCGACTTCGAGACCGCGATCCCCGCGTTCCTGACCATCGTGCTCATGCCGTTCACGTACTCGATCACCGCCGGGATCGGCGCGGGCTTCGTGAGCTACATCGCCATCAAGGCGTTCCGCGGCAAGGCGCGCGATCTCCACCCCCTGATGTGGCTGGTGGGCGCGCTGTTCGTCGTGTACTTCGCGCTGGAGCCCCTCAAGAGCCTGCTCGGCCTGAGCTGACCCGCGCCGTACGGAGGCCGCCGTGGCGACGCCGCGGCGGCCTCCCGCCTGCTGGCGGGCGGATTGTGTCGGGACCGGGCGCTAGTGTCGTGACGTGGCCGTGAGGGGACAGCGGACGGTGCCGGCGGAGTTGCTGCCGCGGCTGCGCCTGGCCAGGGACCGCATGGACCGCGACTACCGGAGCGAGCTCGATCTCGACCGGCTCGCGGCCGTCGCCGGAGTCTCCAAGTTCTACTTCGTCCGCTCCTTCGAGGCGGCGTACGGCGAGACGCCCATGCGCTACCTCACCCGGCGGCGGCTGGAGCGCGCCCAGGACCTGCTGCGTTTCGCCAACCTGACCGTGACCGAGATCTGCATGGCCGTGGGCTTCAGCAGCCTGGGGTCGTTCTCGGCCAAGTTCCGCCGGATGGTGGGGGAGAGCCCGAGCGAATACCGCGACCGGTGGGCGGCGCGCGGCGGCCCCCGCGTCCCCGGCTGCTACCTGTTCATGAACGGAGTGCTCCACCTCGGGGGCGCGCCGAAACGGGACGACGATTGCGCAATTTTGGAGAAGCCCAGGTCAGAGGGGTCGAAGTAGCGTCTCCACATGATTCGGAACGTCTCCTTGATCACGCTCTACTGCCGGGACCAGGACGAGGCCCGCGACTTCTACGTGGACGTCCTCGGCTTCGTCCCCAACACCGACGTCCAGTTGGACGGGTTCCGCTGGGTCACCATCAACCACCCGGACCAACCGGAACTCGAGATCACGCTGATGAAGCCGGGGCCGCCGCTCGACGACGAGGGCACCGACTTCTACCGCAGGCAGCTCGACAAGGGCCAGGCGGGCGGCCTGGGACTGCGTGTGGACGACTGCCGCAAGACCTGCCAGGAGCTCACGGCCAAGGGCGTGACGATCCTGCAGGAGCCCTCGGATCGACCGTACGGGGTGGAGGCGGTTATCCGCGACAACCAGGGCAACTGGCTCGTCCTGGTCGAGCCCAAGGAGTTCGCGCCGGAGGACTTCGCCTGACGGATGTACATACGAGGCCCGGCCCCCACGCGGGGGCCGGGCCTTGATCGTTCATGGGATCGTCCATGGCCGGGATCGCGCCGGTACGGTGTTTCGCGGTCAGCGTGCAGAGCAGGACGATTTGGAGGAATGCGGACATGCGCCATATAGTTAGCAAAGGTAATGAGTCATGCTAACGAACGCCCAGAACTTGCGCAGCGACGCCGCTCTCGCGTCCGCCTTGCGCGTGTCCCTCGCCCGGCTGACGCGACGGATGCGCAAGCAGGCCGCGCACCACTCACTGACGCCCACACAGCTCGCGACGCTCGTCGCCGTCGAGCGCCACACCGCAATGACCCCCGGCGAGCTCGCGGAGCACGAGAAGGTGCAGCCGCCCTCGATGACCCGCGTGATCGCCAAGCTGGAGGCCCGGGGTCTGCTGGAGCGCAAACCTCATCCGACCGACCGCCGGCAGGTGACGGTGAGCGTGACGCCGCAGGGGGCGGCGCTGCTCAAGGAGGAGCGCCGAACCAAGGAAGCCTGGCTGGCGCAGCGGCTCAAGGACCTGACGCCGGAGGAGAGGGCGACGCTGCGAGCGGCGGCGCCGATCCTGGAGAAGCTGTCCACGATGTAGGCGGCATGTTCCGCTCGCTGCGGAACTACAACTACCGCCTGTTCGCCTCCGGCGGCGTGATCTCCAACGTCGGCACCTGGATGCAGCGCACCGCCCAGGACTGGCTGGTCCTCGACCTCGCGCACGGCCGCGGCTCGGCGCTCGGCGTCACCGTGGCGCTGCAGTTCCTCCCGACGATGCTGTTCGGGATGTTCGGCGGGGTGATCGCGGACCGCTACCCCAAGCGCCGGATCCTCATGGCGGCCCAGACGCTCATGGGGCTGCTGGCGCTCACCATGGGCGTGCTGGTCATCACGGGGACGGCCCAGGTCTGGCACGTGTACGCCATGGCGTTCACGCTCGGCCTGGTGTCCTGTGTCGAGGTGCCCACGCGGCAGTCGTTCGTGGTCGAGATGGTGGGCCGGCGGGACCTGCCGAACGCCATCGCGCTGAACAGCTCGACCTTCAACCTCGCCCGCGTCGTCGGCCCGGCGGTGGCCGGCCTGCTGATCTCCTGGATGGGCACCGGCCCGATCTTCGTGCTGAACGCCGCGTCGTTCGCCGCCGTGATCACCGGGCTCGGGCTCATGCGGGTCTCCGAGCTGCGCTCGCCGGAGCCCGTGCCGCGGGGCAAGGGCCAGTTGCGGGAGGGCCTGCGCTACGTCGGCGGCCGGCCCGACCTGCTGCTGCCGCTGCTGCTCGTGGCGTTCATGGCGATCTTCGCCCAGAGCTTCTCGACCAGCATCGCGCTGATGGCCAAGCAGGCGTTCGGCGCGGGCGCGTCCTCCTTCGGCGTGGCGTCCAGCGCGTTCGCCGTCGGAGCGTTCGGCGGGGCGCTGCTGGCCGCGCGCCGGGTCAAGCCGAGCCGCAGGTTCCTGATCGCCGGGGCGCTGTGCTTCGGGCTGTTCCAGGTCGCCGCCGGGCTCGCGCCCGCGTACGCGGCGTTCCTGCTGATGCTCGTCCCCGCGGGCATGGCGATGATCACGGTCAACACGACCGCGAACACGATGGTGCAGCTCGGCGCCTCGCCCGAGATGCGCGGCCGGGTCATGGGCATCTACGTGCTGGTCTTCACCGGGGGAGCGCCGATCGGGGCGCCGCTGGTGGGCTGGCTCTCCGAACTGGCCGGTCCCCGGCTCTCGGTCGTGGCCGCCGGTGTGCTGAGCATGTGCGGCGTCTGCCTGGCGGTGCTGGTGACCCGGATGGTCGCGGCGCGCGTGGCGGCCAGGGAAGAATCGTCACGTGAGCAGATTGTTCGTGGCGCTGCTGCCGCCGCCTGAGGCGCTGGCGGAGATCGCCACGGCGATCGAGCCCGTGCGTGCCGAGTGGACGGAGCTGCGCTGGGTCGATCCCGCGCTGTGGCACGTGACCGTGGCCTTCCTCGGCGAGGTGCCCGACCAGGTCCTGCCCGAGCTGCGCGTGCGGCTGGCCCGCGCGGCGGCCCGGTATTCCCCCGAGACGGTCTCGTTCGGCGGTGCCGGGGCCTTCCCCTCCGCCTCCCGGGGACGCATCTTCTGGGTCGGCCTGGACGCCGGACCGGCCCTGACGAGGCTCGCCGGGTCGGTGGCGGCCGGCGCCCGGCGGGCCGGGGCGGCGGAGACGGACCGCAAGCGGTTCCATCCCCACCTCACCCTGGCCCGCTCCAGGACCCGGTCACGCCACGGCGACGATCTGCGCCCCCTGGTCGGCGCCCTCGGCGCCTTCGGCGGGCGGCGCTGGGAGGTGTCGTCGGTGCACCTCGTACGCAGCCACATCGGGGCGAGCGTGCGGTACGAGCAGGTCGAGGCGTACCCATTGGCAGTTCGCGACTAGGCTCCATGGCGTGGATCGTCCTCGTCGCTGGCTGCTGCCCACGGTGCTCGCGCTGCTCGTGCTCATCGTGATCGTCGGCGCGCTGCTCAACAACGCCTGATCACCAGGCGTACTCCTCCGGGGCGGTCTTGAAGCCGGGGAAGATCTCGTCGAGCCGGGCGAGCGCCTTGTCGTCCAGCTCGATCTCCAGCGCCCGGATCGTGCCGTCGAGCTGCTCGACCGTGCGGGGGCCGATGATCGGCGCGGTGACCGCCCGCTGGTGCAGCAGCCACGCCAGGCCGACGTTGGCCGGGTCCTCGCCGAGCTCGTCGCAGAACGCCTCGTACCGCTCGATCTTGTCGCGGTGCTTGTCGAGCTGGGCGACGATGTGGTCGGCAGCCGAGCGGCCCTTGTCGATCTTGCGCAGGATGCCGCCGAGCAGGCCGCCCGCCAGCGGGCTCCACGGGATCAGCCCGAGGCCGTAGTCCTCACAGGCCGGGATGACCTCCAGCTCGGGCGCGCGGACGATCAGGTTGTAGTGGGACTGCTCGCTGACCAGGCCGAGGGTGTTCCGGCGGCGGGCCGACTCCTGGGCCTTGGCGATGTGCCAGCCGGCGAAGTTCGACGAACCGACGTACAGGATCTTGCCCTGCTGCTTGAGGATGTCCATGGCCTCCCAGAACTCCTCGAACGGGGTGTCCCGGTCGACGTGGTGGGCCTGGTAGACGTCGATGTAGTCGGTCTGCATCCGCCGCAGCGAGGCTTCCGCCGCCCGCCGGATGTTCAGCGCGGACAGCTTCTCCTCGTTCGGCCAGTCGCCCATCGAGCCGTACAGCTTGGTGGCGATGACCGTACGCTCACGACGGCCGCCGCCCTTGGCGAACCAGCGGCCGATGATGTTCTCGGTGATCCCCTCGCCCTTCACCCAGCCGTACACGTTGGCGGTGTCGAAGAAGTTGATCCCGAGCTCGTGGGCGCGATCCATGATCGCGAAGGAGTCCTCTTCCGTGGTCTGCGGACCGAAGTTCATGGTCCCCAGGCAGAGCTTGCTGACCAGCAGGCCGGTGCGGCCAAGGTGTCCGTATTCCATGCCCTCCACCCTAGGTACCTGGAGTGGACTCCAGGCGAGCCGGCGCTGCGATTCGCGCGGCGCCGGAAAGTCGCCGGACCGCCTCACCGGGCTCAGGCGTGCCCGGCAGCGAGCCGGCCGAGGGGTGATCGCGTCAGATCTGGAAGTCCCAGGTGAGGCGGCCCTCGCTCAGGTCGTCGGCGAGGCCGCGCGCGAACTCCAGCTCCGTGGCGACCTGGGCCCGCTGATACTCGGTCTCCACGAGGAAGAGGCGGGCCACGAAGCTCAGGCTGTCGGCTATCTCGGTGTCGAGCGCGGACAGCCGTGCCTCCAGCGCCGCGATCCGCTGCCGCAGCGCCGCCAGCGCCTCCTCGGGCGGCAGCACGGGCAGGAAGGCGAGCGCGGCGGGGAACTCGGGGAACTCCCTGGCCGGGGTGGACAGCATGGTCCGCATCCACTGCTTGAGCGTCTCCCGGCCCGTCTCCGTGGCCTCGTAGACCGTCCGCTCCGGCCGGTTCTCCTCGCGGGTGGTCTCGCGGACCGTCAGCAGCCCGTCGCGGAGCAGGCGCTCGATCGTCTGGTAGACGCTGTTGCGCTGCGCGACGTTGACCACGTCGTCCTGGTGCCGTTCCTTGATCAGCTGCTGCATCCGGTACGCGTGCATCGGCGACTCGCAGACCAGGGCGAGCACGGCCGTGGCCAGGGGAGAACGCCGTGTCGACATGGCGCCCATCATAGGGGCCTTGCCAGCGAATAGTCATAATATGTATAGTCATTGCATGACCAAGAGAGCTCTGATCATCGGCGGTGGGATCGCGGGTCCCGTGACGGCCATGGCGCTGCAGCGCGCCGGAATCGACAGCGAGGTCTTCGAGGCCTACGACAGAGGCGCCGAGGGCGTCGGCGCCTTCCTCACGCTCGCGGTCAACGGGCTGGAGGCCCTGCGCCTGCTCGACCTGCACGATCTCGTCTGTGACCTCGGCATGGACACGCCGGTCATGGAGATCCGCAACGCGCGCGGCAAGGTGCTGGCGACCACGAGCCAGCCGAGCCGTACGCTCAGGCGCGCCGACCTCTACCAGGCGCTGCGCGACGAGGCCGTACGGCGGGGCGTGCGGATCCACTACGGCAAGCGGCTCGCCGACGCCTCGGCCGCCTCCGGCGGGGTGCGGGCCGTCTTCGCCGACGGCGGCGAGGCCGAGGGCGACCTGCTGGTCGGCGCGGACGGGCTGCGCTCGCGCACGCGCGCGCTCATCGACCCCGGCGCCCCCCGCGCCCGGTACGTCGGGCTGCTGAACACCGGCGGCTTTGCCGAGGGTGCGCGGGTGCCGGGCAGGCCGGGGGTCTGCTACTTCATCTTCGGCAGGCGGTGCTTCTTCGGCTACATGATCCACCCGGAGGGGCGGGTGTGGTGGTTCGCCAACCCGCCGAGCCGCAGGGAGATGACCCCCGAGGAGCTCGCGGCGATCACTCCGGAGAAGTGGCGGGCCAGGCTCATGGACCTGTTCGAGGGCGACGCGGGGCCGATGCGGGAGATCATCGCCGCGACCCCGCACATCCTGCCCGGCTGGAACACCTATGACTTCCCGAGGGTGCCGACGTGGTCCGGCGAGCGCATGGTCCTCGTCGGAGACGCCGCGCACGCCACCTCGCCGTCCTCCGGGCAGGGCGCGTCGATGGCGATCGAGGACGCCGTGGTGCTCGGCAAGTGTCTGCGCGACCTGCCGGACACCGCGGACGCGTTCGCGGCCTTCGAGCGGTTGCGGCGCGAGCGGGTCGAGCGCGTCGTGGCGCATGGCAAGCGCAACGGGGACGGCAAGGCGCCGGGCGCCGGCGGGGCCTTCGTCCGCGACCTGGTCCTTCCGGTGATCATGCGACAGGTGGAGAAGCGGAACTCGCTGGCCTGGATGCACGACTACCGGATCACCTGGGACGACCGCGTGGCGGCTTAATTGACCGATCGTTCCTGATTGGTCTAGGGTCGAGGGCATGGCGAGGACCAAGGAGTTCGACCCCGACGTCGTGCTGGAGCGGGCCCTGGATCTGTTCTGGCGGCGCGGCTATGAGGCCACGTCGATGGCCGACCTGGTCGAGCACCTCGGCATCGGCCGCGCCAGCCTCTATGCCACCTTCGGCGGCAAGCACGACCTCTACGTGAAGGCGCTGGAGCGATACGTGCAGATCCGCGACCCGAACCCCATCGAGATGCTGTCGCAGCCCGGCCCCGCCCTGCCGGCCGTACGGACCCTGGTCGAGCGCTACACGGAGGAATCGATCCGCGACCGCGACCGGCGGGGCTGCATGATCGTGAACGCGGCGACCGAGCTCCTTCCGGACGACGAGCCGGTCGCCCGGCTCGTCGAGACCAGCTGGACGGGCCTGGAGACGGCGCTGACCTCGGCGCTCATCCGTGCTCGCGCCCAAGGGGAGATCTCCGCCGGGTCCGACCCCCGGGCGCTGGCGCGGTTCGTGCTCGTCTTCATCCAGGGGCTGCGGGTGATGGGGAAGGGGCACGGCGACCCGGCCCGCCTCCGCGACGCCGCCGCCCAGGCCCTCGCGGTGCTCCGCTGATCTCTCCACGGGAAGAGGAGTGCGCTTTTTCATGCCCTCATTCTTGACTGATCGATCCAGAAATGTGGCGGCGTTCGCCGTGCTCGGCGGGGCGCAGGTCACGCTCGTCGCGGCGATCACTCTTCTCACCGTGCCGCTGCCGGCCATCCAGCGGGAGTTCGGCCTCGGACAGGGGGACCTGGCGCTGCTGACCTCTGCGTACGGGCTGACCTTCGGCGGGCTGCTGCTCCTCGGGGGCAGGCTCGCCGACCGGTGGGGCGCCCGGGAGGTGTTCCTCGCCGGGATGGCCCTGCTCGCGGTGGCGTCGGCGGCGGGCGGGCTGGCTCCGGACCACGCCGTCCTGCTCGCCGCGCGCTTCGCGCAGGGAGTGGGCGCCGCGCTGGCCGCCCCCGCGGCCGTCTCACTGGTGACGCGGCTCCGCCCGGACGTCCGGGAGCGCGAGCGTGCTCTGGCGGTGTGGGGCACCCTGTCGGTCACCGGGGCCGTCACCGGCAGCCTGCTGTCCGGCCTCGTCGCCGCCGCGTCCTCGTGGCGCTGGTCGTTCCTCCTGCCCGCCGCCGTCGGCGTCGCGGCCGTGGCGACCGGGATCTTCCTGCTGCCGCCCGCGCCGCGTACGGCGGCCCGCCTCGACGTGCCCGGCGCGCTGCTCGCCACGGCCGGGCTGATCGCGTTCGCCTACGGCCTGCTGGAGGGCGCGACGGCCGTCACCGTCATCGGCCTGCTGCTGACGGCCGGGTTCGTCGTCCTTCAGGCGAGGACGCCGCATCCGCTGCTGCCGCTCCGGCTCGTGGCGCACCCGCGCAGGGGCGCCGCCCTGCTCGTCGTCTTCGTCACGGCGGCCGCCAGCGCGACGACCACGTTCCTGCTCAGTCTTCACATGCAGCAGGTGCGCGGGCTGTCGCCGATCTCCACCAGCCTGGCCTTCCTGCCCTTCCTCCTGGTCGTCGTGATGGGCCCGGTGAGCGGCCGCCTGCTGCGCCGAATCGGCGTGCGGCGCGTGCTGGTCGCCGGGTCGCTGCTCGCGGCGGTGTCGATGCTGCTGCTCGGCCGTGTCGCGTCCGGGGGAACCGTGCTCGCCGGGCTGCTGGTCTTCCCGGTCGCCTCGGGGCTGGCCTTCTCCGGCGCCACCGTGGCCGCCCTCGACGGCGTGCGCGCCGAGGACGCCGGGGCGGCCGGGGGACTGGTCAACACCGCCATGGAGGCGGGGCCGACGGTGGGCCTCGCCGTGCTCGTGGCGCTCGCCGCCGCCCGCGCGGGCGACGTGCCCGCCGGCGGCGCCCGGGCCATGACCGAGGGCTACGGATTCGCCCTCACCGCCATGGTCCCGGTCTTCCTGCTCGCGGCGGCGACGGTCGCCGCCGCGTTCGCCCGGACAAGGAGCGATAGATGAGGTTCGCGGACAAGGTCGTGCTGGTCACCGGGGCGGGTTCCGGCGTCGGCCGGGCGGTCGCCCGGGGGTTCGCCCGGGAGGGCGCCACCGTGGTGGCGGCCGGGCGGGGGCGGGAGTCGCTGGAGCAGACCGTCAAGCTGATCGAGGCCGGGGGAGGCCGAGCCGCCGCGCTCACGGTCGACGTGACCGACTCGGCCGCTGTGGCCCGGCTCGTCCGGGAGATCGTCACCCGGTTCGGCCGCCTCGACGTCGCGGTCAACAACGCCGGGATCTTCGCCGGAGGGGCCGTCGCGGACATGCCGGAGGAGGACTGGGCGCGTGTCCTCCAGGTCAACACGACGGGCGTCTTCCTCGCCCTGAAGCACGAGATCGCCGCGATGCGCGCCCAGGGGTCCGGCGTGATCGTGAACATCGCCTCGAACATCGGGGCTCACATCCGGATGCCCGGGGTGGGCGCCTACGCCGCGTCCAAGGCCGCCGTGAGCGCCCTGACCCGCACGGCCGCGCTGGAGAACATCAGGGCAGGTGTGAGGATCAACGCGGTCAGCCCGGGCGCGCTGGACACGACGATGTCCCTGCGCCCCGGCGAGACCGAGGACGACCGGGCCGCCCGGTTGCGGGAAGCGCTGCCGATCGGCCGCGTCGGCGACCTCGACGAGATCACCGGCGCCGTGCTCTGGCTCGCCTCGGACGACGCCGGCTTCGCGGTGGGGCTCGACCTGGTGCTCGACGGCGGCGCCTCAGCCTGACCCCTCTGCCGAGGTGGCGGTCGCGCGGGCGTAGCGGGCGGTGAGGGCGCGCAGATGGCCGACCAGCTCCGGCGGGCCGGTGACCTCGAAGTCGAGGTCGAGCAGGCCGAGGTGGACGGCGAGCGAGTTCACGGTGTCGGCCCCCGTCGCGAGCACGCAGGTATGGCCGTCGACGTCCTCCACGACGCCGACGGCGGGGTTGATCCGCGCGGCGACCACCTCGGCGGGGGCGTGGACGAGCACCCGCGCGTGGTGCCGCCAGGCCGCCGACGACACGCCGCGGGCGACGTACGCCGCCGCGCCGCCCTCCGGCGGGTCGCGGGGCGGGAAGCGCGGGCCGGTGGGAGTGCGCGGCGCGATCCGGTCCACCCGGAACGTGCGCCAGTCGTCGCGGTCGACGTCCCAGGCCACGAGGTACCACCGGCGGCCCCAGGACACGAGCCGGTACGGCTCGGCCACCCTGACGCCGGAGGAGCCGTCGTGGCCGCGATAGTCGAACCGCAGCCGTTCGCGGTCGCGGCACGCCGCCGCCAGCACGCTCAGCACGGCGGGGTCGACCGCGGGACCCGGCCGGTCGGGCGGCACCGGCTCGGTGTACGCCTGCAGGGCGGCGACGCGGCGGCGCAGGCGCGAGGGCAGCACCTGTTCGAGCTTGGCGGCGGCGCGCTCGGCCGCCTCCTCGACGCCCGCCACGCCGGCGGCGGCCCCCAGCCCGATCGCCACGGCCACCGCCTCCTCGTCGTCGAGGAGCAGGGGTGGCATCGCCGCCCCGGCGACCAGCCGGTAGCCGCCGTCCGTGCCCCGGGAGGACTCCACCGGATAGCCGAGATCGCGCAACCGGTCGACGTCGCGGCGTACCGTCCGCTCGCTCACGCCGAGTCGTTCGGCCAGGATCGCGCCGGGCCAGTCGCGTCTGGCCTGGAGCAACGACAGCAGGCGCAGCAGCCGCGCCGAGGTTTCCAGCATGTTCTCAGTCTTGCGGAACTTCAGGACAGAAGCTGTCCTGAAGGGTCCGTAACGTCGGTGTCATGAGCGAGAACACGCAGATCAGGCCCTTCCGCATCGACGTTCCGCAGGCCGACCTCGACGACCTGAAGGATCGGCTCGGCCGGACCCGCTGGCCCGACGAGATCCCGGGCGCCGGGTGGGAGTACGGCATGCCGGTCGCGTACGTGAAGCGGCTGGCCGAGTACTGGCGGGACGGGTACGACTGGCGTGCCCACGAGGCCGAGATCAACCGGTATCCGCAGTTCGTCACCGAGATCGACGGGCAGGACATCCACTTCCTGCACGTGCGGTCGCCGCACGAGGACGCCCTTCCGCTGATCCTCACCCACGGCTGGCCGGGCTCGATCGTGGAGTATCTCAAGGTCATCGAACCCCTGACGAACCCCGAGGATCCGGCGCAGGCGTTCCATCTGGTGATCCCGTCGCTGCCCGGCTTCGGCTTCTCCGGCCCGACGAGGGAGCGGGGCTGGAACCGGTTCCGTACGGCCCGGGCGTGGGCGGAGCTGATGCGCAGGCTCGGCTACGACCGGTACGGCGCGGTGGGCAACGACGGCGGCTCGTTCGTCTCGCCCGAGGTGGGCCGGGTGGATCCCGAGCACGTGGTCGGGGTCCACGTCACGCAGATCTTCTCCTTCCCCTCCGGCGACCCGGCGGAGATGGCGAACCTCACCGACGAGGAGCGGAAGGGGCTGGAGGTGCTGCAGTGGTTCTACGAGAACAAGATGTCGTTCAACATGGTCCACTCGCAGCAGCCGCAGACGTTGTCGTACGGGATCTTCGACTCGCCGGCCGGGCTGCTGGGCTGGAACACCCAGTTGTTCGGTGAGGACGTCGACGACGACTTCATCCTGACCAACACGATGCTCTACTGGGCGACCGGCACCGCCACGTCGGCGACGCGGTTCTACTACGAGGACGCGCACGCCGAGCACCCGAAGGAGCCGACGACGGTCCCGCTCGGCCTGGCGATGTTCGAGGGCGACTTCGTGTCGATGCGCACCTTCGCCGAGCGCGACCACAAGAACATCGTCCACTGGCGGTCCTATGACGCGGGCGGCCACTACGCCGCCCACCTGCGGCCGGACGTGCTCGCCGCCGACCTGCGCGACTTCTACGCCGCCCTGCGGTGACGGGCCGCCCGCAGACCCGCTCCTGACCGATTCCGGGACGACCGGGGGCATGTCGCCCGCCGCACGCGGGACGGGCATCGGGAATGATGGCCGCATGGGGAGCGCAACGGGGCGGACGCGGACGATAAGGATTCCGCGGGCCGTCCTGGCTCTCCTCGCGGTCGCGGGCGCGGTACTACCGGCGACGGCGACGGGCACGGCGGCAGCGACGGCGGCGCGGGCGGACGACGGGGAGCGGCTGCTGTTCCGGATCCGGGACGAGCGCGTCGGCGAGTCGAGCGGCCTCGCCGTCTCGCCCACCCACAAGGGCATCGTCTACACGCACAACGACAGCGGCCATGGACCGCAGATCTATGCGATCGGCCCGGACGGCCGCACGCGGGCGACCTTCACGATCGGCAACGCCGAGGCCAGGGACTGGGAGGGCATCGCGGCCTCCACCGACCGCGCGACCGGGCGCGGCGTGCTGTGGATCGCCGACATCGGGGACAACATGGACGGCGCCTGGCCGGACGTGTCCGTCTACAAGGTCGTCGAACCCAGGACGATGGAGGACGCGACGCTGCGGGCCGTCCGGTATCGCTTCCGCTACGCCGACGGCCCCCGCAACGCCGAGGGGGTGATGGTCGATCCCCGCACGGGCCGGCTGTACATCGTCAGCAAGGAGTTCTCCGGGGGCGTCTACGCCGCTCCCGCGAAGCTGCGCACCGACAAGGTGAACGTCCTGCGCCGGGTGGGGCCCGCGCCCCTCATGGCCACCGACGCGGCGTACGCCCCCGACGGGTCGAGCTTCGTCATCCGCACGTACTTCTCGGCGTCCGTCTACCGCTCGCCCGGCAAGCTGATCGCGCACGTCACGATGCCGCCCCTCCGGCAGGCCGAGTCGATCGCGTACACGCGGGACGGCGCGGCCCTGCTCACCGGGAGCGAGGGGAAGGACAGCCCGGTCTACCGGGTGCCGCTGCCCGCCGCCGCCCGGCCGGCTCCGTCGCCCAGCCCGTCCAGGACCTCCGCCCGGCCGAGGGCGGTCAAGGCGACGAGCGGGGCGACCGCCGGGGACGGCGTGTTCGGCGTGCCGATGGCGGTGTTATGGGTGACGGTCGCTCTCGGGGCGATCGGGACCATCGGGTTCATCGCCTACCGCGCGGGCCGCTGAAGGCCCTCGGGCGACCTCCCGTGGGACGGGGTGATGGGACCCGCTGACGGCGGTGCGTCCGCTGGAACGACCCGGCCCGCAGCGCCGATTACCGACGTGTGCGACCGTCAGTGGAGGCGAATCGTGGGCGTGCGGCCGAGAGGTTCCAAAACGAGCGGAGACCGGAAACGCTCAGACGCCCGAGATCTGCGACTGACGCCCATTTGGGCGGCGCTTGTTCTCGCGGGTGCCGCGGCGCTGGTGGTGCTGGCCGTCCTCGTGCTGACAGGGCTCCGGCTGTTCGCGGTCACTTCCGTGCAGCCCCAGCCGGCCCTGACGGGTACGACCATGTTCGATTTGCTGAAGGTCGCGTTCGCCGTAGTCGCAGGCGGCGGCGGTCTGGTCGCGCTGGTGACGGCGTATCGCCGACAGCGGGTGGGGGAGGCGGCGGAGGCCAGGGAACGCACAGCCCTGTTCAACGAGCGGTTCGCCACGCTGACGGACAAGCTGGGGCACGCGGAGGCAACTGTCAGGCTGGCCGGAGTGCACGGCTTGGCCGGGCTCGCGGACGACGCCCCCAGCCGAGCCCTGCGGCAGACATGTATCGACGTACTGTGCGCTTACCTGCGCCTTCCTTTCGACCCCGATGACGACGGGCTCGCAGGGCAGTGCATGCGCGAGGTCCGGCGTACCGTCGTCCGCTGTGTCGCCGCCCACCTGCGAGACGGGGCCCGGACATCCTGGCAGGGGTACGACTTCGACTTCACCGGAGCGATTTTCGACGGCGGAGACTTCGCCCTGGCCACGTTCGGCGGCGGATCGGTCGTCTTCGCGCAGGCTCGCTTCTGTCTGGGGCGCGTGTCCTTCCGCGGTGTCCGCTTCGCCGGCGCGAGCGTGGACTTTCGCGACGCGGCATTTTCCGGTGCGGATGTGGACTTCACCGAGGCGCGGTTCACTGCGGGATCGGTGGACTTCGGCCAAGCCGCGTTCACAGGCGGTTCTGTGGTCTTCTCAGGTGCCGTGTTCGAGCCGGGCGTCGCGGACTTCCGCAGGGCGGCCTTCGCCCAAGGGTCCCGAGCGGATTTCCAGACGGCGACAGGTCCGGCTCCGGAAGGCCTGCTGGAGGGCACGCGCAGGCTGAAGGAAGTGCTCCTTCCCCGGACCTGGCTCAGTTCCTCCCGCTGATCCGCTGGAGGGCGGTCTGGCGCAGACCGTCGGCTCGCGCGGTCGACCAGGGATCCGGCGCCGCCGTGGCGGCCCGCCGGGTCATGTCCGCCGCTTCACGGTCGCGCCCCAGGTCGATCAGGATCTCGGCGGTGGCGACGAGGGCGTCGTACGAGCCGGGGTCGAGGTGGAGACCGGCGGCGTACGCGTCCAGGGCCTCGTGGCGCTTGTCCGCCGCCAGCAGGCTCGCGCCCAGTTCGAGCAGGGCTCGCGCATCCCGGGAGTTCAGCTCCACAGCTCGCCGATGTCGTGTCAGTGCCTGGCTCACTTGGTGGCCGCGGCGAAGGAGCCGGCCGAGAGCGAGCTCCATCCCCGCGACGCGCAGAAGGTCGCGCGTCTGCTCGGCCAGCCGCAGCGCCTCCACATAGTGGCTCTCCGCGGCGCCGTCCTCGTCGGCCTCGGCCATCAGCCCCAGCATGCCGTGCAGGTCGATCCTCGTCGCCAGACCCGCGGCTGCTTTCAAACCCTGCGCGCACTGGTATTTGGCCGCCGGCGCGGCGCCCTGGCTCCACGCGTCCTCGGCCGCGGCCAGATGGCGCCATTCGCTGAAGTGGTCGCCGTGACCGGCCGTCACCGCTCTACCCGCCGGACGCGCCAGCAGGGCGTGACCGAGGCCGTACCATCGGGCGCCGAGACGCCGTTCGGACACCAGCACGTGCTCTCTTTCCAGCGCGGCCGGGACCGCGTTCGGCATCCCTCTCGTGGCCGCGGGACCTTCGACGGCGCATCGCGGCCGGCCGTGCGGGCCGAGGAAGGTGCCGGCGATCCACGTGAGCAACCACGGACAGGACACATCCAGCTCGCGCGCGACCGTCGCGACCGCCGTCAGGTACCAGTCCTGAAGCTCGGCGTGCGGCTCGCTCAGCGGCGGAAGGTGAACCTTCTCGATCTGATGCAGATCCTCTTCCAGCCGCGTCCAGTACGTCGCACACGCTGTTTGGAGCCGGATCGGGTCGATGTGCGTCGCGGGGATGGTGAGTGATGATCCCAGCCCGTCGTCGACGCTACGTGACGCAAGTCGCGAGATGAAGACCTCGACCAGGCCAGGGGCGAGGAAGCGCCCTGTGCTGCCGAGCGGCCCCGTGATCGCTTGCCTGGCCTCGTCCGGTGTGAGAGGTGACAGTCTCCTGCGTGCCAGTTCGAGCCGGGGGAGCCGGTCCTCGTACGCGAGAAGGTCCGCGAAGTGTTCGTCCCTGAGAACGATGAGGACATGCAGGTTCGGCGACATCCGCATCGCCAGGTCCAACTGGTCGATGAAGTCGTCGCGGTCTGCCTCGCGTCCAGGGTAGGCGGTGAAAAGCTCCTCGAATTGGTCGATCGGGGCCAGGACGGTCAGCTGGTCGCCGTATGCGTCGGTGGTCACGGAAAGCGCCTGGAAGTAGTCGGCCAGAGTGAGGTCCCGCAGCTCCGACGGGCGTTTGTCACGGCACCAGCACGACAGGAGCGAGTAGGTGTGCACATTCCTGATGCCGTCGTCGGGCGTGACGCAGCCAGCGCCGAGGGAGATCCGGCCGATCGGCAGGAGTTGGACGTTCGATGTGTCGATGATCGGCAGCACACCTGCCGCTAGCAGAGAGGACTTTCCCGAGCCGGGAGGGCCATGCAGGATCAGGAGGCGCGAGCCCTCCCACAGGTCGCGTACCCACTTGCTCTCCCGGGTCCTGCCGAAGAACCGCGAACGTTCCCGCCACCCATACGGCCGGGGCCCGACGTACGGGTTGCCGCGGAGATCGAGAGGGGCCATGGAGGACTACCCGGCCATCCGATTCCGCAGTTCCTCGCAGAACTCAGACACCGTGCCCAGGAACAGGGTGGTGTTCAGCCCCTCAAAGTACCTGGTCAGATAGTTCCTCGCCTGCTCCTGTTCGTGCTCCGTCGCCGCGTAAGGCAGCAACTGGACGCTGACATGCCGTCTGCGCAGCACCGACGGCATCACCTGCAACAGTCCGCGAAACAGCGTCCGGAACGACCAGTCCTGCATGCTGTACCCAAGGAACAGCAGCGGCTTCTGCGTGAGCGCCCGTGTCACCGCTGGAGGAATCAGATCGCTCTTTCCGGCACCGCGGTCCTCCGTGAGGCGGACCAAGAATTCCAGGTAGTCGTCCTCCGAGAGGACCATCGACCTCGGGTCGTGGAGACTGCCGTGCAGATGGAACACGAGCGGGCGAGCGGGGCGCGGGTCCAGGTCGTGCGAGGGATACGTTTCGCCGGGGTACGTGTACCACGGGGACAGGGCGACGGTGGGATCCTTCCCCGCGGCTTTGAGTGCCTGACTGACGAGGTCGTCGTAGTTGGTGGTGATGTACAGGGGAAGTGGAAACCCCGCCATCACCGAGTGCACGTTCGACTGGTCGAACGGCTGCTGGGGAACTTCGCTGAGTCGGCGCGCCAGGGCCGACTTCACATATGTCGAATCGCCGTAGCGGATCGTGGCGAACTGCACGACGTGCGACAGATCGTGTCTGTCACCGAAGGGGTAGTCGTACTTCTCCGCCAGTTCACGGGCGAGGGCATGTCCCGTAGGGAGCCGGCCGGCCACCGCCCCCGCACCGAAGAACGGGATGCAATCGCCATGGCGCAACTGGGTGATCAGCCGTTCCCAGTCAGATGTCTCCACGGGACGCTCCACGGCGGGGCCCTACCCCAATGATCCTCGTCATGTCTCAGTATGCATGGCAGAAGCCGATCTGCCATGCGGTGCTCGTGTTTCACCCGGTGAGCATCGCCGGGAGACGACGAAAGGGCCGGGCCGCCGTTCCCGGCGACACCCGGCCCGGAGATCGCCGCGAGAGTCAGCCCCGCGCGTAGACGCGGTGGACGAACTCCGCGAGCTTGCTGTCGGGCAGTTCCTTGGCCAGGTCGGCCTCGGTGATCATCCCGACGATCCGGTGGTTGTCGATCACCGGCATGCGCTTGATCTGGTGCTCCTCCATCTTCGTCAGGGCTTCTTCGACGCTGGCGTTGGCGTCCACCCAGACCAGCCCGCGGGCCAGTTCGCTCGTCGTGGTCTGGTCGAGGTCCTTGCCCTCGGCCACGCACTTCACCACGATGTCGCGGTCGGTGATGATGCCCTTGAGCCGGTCGTCGTCCCCGCAGATGGGAAGGGCGCCGACGTTCATGTCCCGCATCATCTCCGCAGCCCTGCGCAGGCTCTCGTGCTCGCCGATGCATTCCGCGCCCTCGTGCATGACCTCACCGGCGGTCTTGCTTACTCCCTCTGTGGTCATGGCTAACCCCCGATTCCCTCTTTTATGCTGTTATGCCCCATTTGTCCGGAAATAAGAGTGGGTTCACAGCCGGGGAAGGAAGTGCTCGCCGCGCAGGGCTCGTTCCACGAGCGCGACCGACTCGGCCAGCCGTACGAGCCGGGGGCCCTCCTGCCGGTAGGCGTCCAGGACGGCCTCGATCGCGTGCGGGGGCAGGTGCTCCTTCAGGTCCACCGCCGCCCCCCGGTATCCCTCCCTGGCCGCCTGGATCGAGGCCGCCACCTGCTGGCGGGCCATCCGGGCGAGCGCGAGCGGGTGACGGCGCAGCACGCCGTACGCACGGTAGTCAGGGGGCACCGCGTCGAGCAGCCACGACACGGCCGAGACCTCCCAGTCGGGGCTGCCAGGAGGGCGCACCTCCGGTGGCCAGCCGGGTGGCACGTACACGCCGCCATCGTACCGAACACAGGTTCGATCACCGTGGAGCGGCTCCGGCTGCGACAATGTCCGGCATGCTGTCGAGAACCGTACGGACATGAGGATCGGGATCGTCGGTGCCGGGATCCTCGGTCTGGCCGTGGCCCGGCAGATGGCGCGGGCGGGCGCCGAGGTGACCGTGCTGGAGAAGGAGCCCCGGATCGCCGCCCACCAGACCGGGCACAACAGCGGGGTCGTGCACGCCGGGATCTACTACCAGCCCGGTTCGCTCAAGGCGACCCTCTGCCGGGAGGGCGCCGCCATGCTGCGCGAGTACTGCGCCGAGCACGGCCTGCCGTACGACGAGGCGGGCAAGCTCGTCGTGGCCTCCACCCGGGCCGAACTGCCCGGGCTGCGCCGCATCGCCGAGCGGGCCAGGGAGAACGGTGTGCCCGGCGTCGCCGAACTCGACGCGATCGGCCTGCGGGAGGTGGAACCGCACGCGGTCGGGGTCGCCGCCGTCCACTCGCCGCACACCGCGATCACCGACTTCTCCGCGGTCGCGCGCCGCCTCGCCGCCGACGTGGCCGAGGCCGGCGGGTCCGTACGGCTCTCGCGTCCCGTACGCGCGATCCGGCAGACCACCGACGGCGTGGCGGTGGCCGCCGGGCCGGAGAGGCTCACCTTCGACCGGCTGGTCTCCTGCGCCGGCCTCGGCACCGACGGCGTGGCGGACCTGGCGAGAGCGGGCGGCGACGTGCGGATCGTCCCGTTCCGGGGTGAGTACTACCGGCTCGCCGGCCCGGCACGCGACCTGGTGAGGGGGCTCATCTATCCCGTGCCCGACCCCCGCTACCCCTTCCTCGGCGTCCACCTGACCCGCAGGATCGACGGAGAGGTCCTGGTCGGGCCCAACGCCGTGCCCGCGCTCGCCCTGGAGGGCTACTCCTGGCGGTCGGCGTCGCTGCGCGACCTGCGGCGGATCGTCGCCTGGCCCGGCGCCCGGCGCATGGCGGCCGAGCACTGGCGCACCGGCCTGCGGGAGGTGTACGGCTCGCTGGCCAAGCGGGCATTCGTGGCCGCCGCCCGGAGGTACGTGCCCGAACTGGCCCCGGCCGACCTCGTACGCGCCGGAGGCGGCGTGCGGGCCCAGGCCGTGGCGCGGGACGGCAGGCTGCTCGACGACTTCGTCATCGATGTGCGCGGGCGCATCGTGCTGGTGCGAAACGCGCCCTCACCTGCGGCGACGAGCAGCCTGGCGATCGCGCGGCACATCGCTTTAACGGTTCCCTTAACTTTCTAGGTCTAGAGTGCTTCCGCCATGGTCGCTGAATCTCCCGAAGCCCGGCTGCTGATCGTCGAGGACGAGCCGAACATCCTCGAACTGCTCGCGGCCAGCCTCCGGTATGCCGGATTCGAGGTCCACACCGCCTCCAACGGCGGCGAGGCGGTCGCCGCGGCACAGCGGCACCGACCGGATCTGATCGTGCTCGACGTCATGCTGCCCGACATGGACGGCTTCGACATCGTGCGCCGGCTGCGCGGCGGCGGAACCCACACCCCTGTGGTCTTCCTCACCGCGCGGGACGCCACCGAGGACAAGATCCGCGGCCTGACGCTCGGCGGCGACGACTACGTGACCAAGCCCTTCAGCCTCGAGGAGGTCGTCGCCCGGATCCGGGCCGTGCTGCGCCGCACCGCCGGGGACCCGATGGTCACCCCGCCGCGGCTGACCTTCGCCGACATCGAACTGGACGAGGAGTCCCACGAGGTCTGGCGCGGCGGCCGGGCCGTGCCCCTGTCGCCGACGGAATTCAAGCTGCTGCGCTACTTCATGTGCAACGCCGGCCGGGTGCTGTCCAAGGCCCAGATCCTCGATCACGTGTGGGACTACGACTTCCGCGGCGACGCCGGGATCGTCGAGTCGTACGTGTCGGTGCTGCGCCGCAAGCTCGACACCGCCCATTCGCGGCGCCACCCCCGGCTCATCCACACGCTGCGCGGCGTCGGCTACGTCATGCGGACACCACCCAGCGGCGTCTGAGCCGTGTCGGGGCGCACGCCGCTGCGGTTCCGGCTCAGCGCGGCCATGCTCGCGCTGGTCGCGGTCGCCCTCGCGGTCATCGGCGTGGGCAGCGTCTCGGTGCTGAGCGACTACCTGGTCAGCCGGGTCGACCGGAAGGTCGCCTTGCTGGCGCACGAGGCAGAAAGACGGCTCGACCGGGGTCCGGCGGCGCTCGCACGGCTCAGGCTGCCGCCCGAGGGCCGGGTGGAGATCCGCGACGCCGCCGGCAGGACGCTGCTCGCGCAGGCGGGCATGGGCGCGGAGACGCTGTCGGGCCCCGGCGCCGTGACCTCCCAGAACCCCATAACGGTGCCGGCGGTGTCGGGTGACGGCGAGTGGCGGGCCCGGGTGGTGCCCGTGGAGGGCTTCGGCACGGTCGTCGTCGCGGTCGACATGGCCTCGGTCGGGCAGATCACCGGCCGGCTCGCCCTCATCGAGGCGCTGGTCGGCGGCGCCCTGATGATCCTGCTCGCCGTCGTCGGCGTCGTGATCGTACGGCGCAGCCTGCGGCCCCTGGCGGAGATCGAGGCGACCGCCGAGGCCATCGCCAGGGGGAACCTCGGCAGCCGGATCCCCGACCGCGACCCGCGCACCGAGGTCGGGCGGCTCGCCCAAGCGCTGAACGGCATGCTCGCCCAGATCGAGGCGGCGTTCGAGGCCCGGGCGGCCTCCGAGGCCGCGGCCAAGGAGTCGGAGGCGCGCATGCGCCGTTTCGTGGCCGACGCCTCGCACGAACTGCGTACGCCGCTCACCTCCATCAGGGGCTTCGCCGAGTTCCACCGGCAGGCGCCGGACGCCGACACCACGCGGCTGATGTCGCGCATCGAGAGCGAGGCCGCCCGCATGGGCCTGCTCGTGGACGACCTGCTGCTGCTCGCCCGGCTCGACCAGCAGCGCCCGCTGCGCACGCAGCCCGTGGACCTGCTGGCCCTGGCGGCCGACGCGGTTCACGACGCCAAGACCCTCAGCCCCGGCCGCGACGTGTCGCTGGTGGTCGAGGGGGACGCGGCGCTGATCGTCTCGGGGGACGAGGTGCGGCTGAGGCAGGTCGTGGGCAACCTGATGAGCAACGCCACGACCCACACGCCCGAGGGAACGCCGATCACCGTACGCGTCGGCGGCCTGGACGGTAAGGCGTTCATCGAGGTGGCCGACAAGGGGCCCGGTCTCACACCCGAGCAGGCCGGCCGGGTCTTCGAGCGCTTCTACCGCGCCGACCCCTCCCGTACGCGGCCGTCCGGCGGCAGCGGCCTCGGGCTCGCGATCGTGGAGTCCCTCGTCCGGGCCCACGGCGGTGAGGTCGGTGTGGAGACGGCCCCCGACGCCGGCGCCGCCTTCCGCGTCACCCTCCCCCTCGCCCCCGAGGCCCGCACCTGACCGCTGATTCCGTTGACTCAAGCGCCCTCAGGAGCGGAGGGTTGAGGGGCGGGAGGTATTCGTGGCGATTCCCAGGAAGGGCGCACGGCTCATCACGGTCGACGGCGTCCCCTACCGGTGGCGGATCCGCCGCAAGCCCACATACGGCCAGGCGATCGGCGAGGGATCGCTGACCTTTCCGGTCGAGCCGGCGGAAGGCCCGGGCCGGGTGCTCCTGGTGTCGCTTCCCTTCTCCCGGCCGGACGCCTGGTCGGGGGAGCGCACGATGCCCGTACGGCCGGCGCTCGTGGCGGCGGTCATCCGCATGGCCCTGCACCGCGGCTGGGACCCCTGGCAGGCGGGGCCCGCAGTCGACTTCGACGTCACCGAGGACGATCTGGCAGAGATGCTGGGCGGACCGCCCGTCTACGCAGTCCCCTTCCCCCGCTCGTGACCGCTCCCGGCCCCGGTCGTCCGCTGCCATGAGACGCTGCCGGGGCCGAATCCGGCGGGGGCGTCAGATCGCTCGTCACGGACAGTGGCGATAGCAATGCGGATCGTTCTCAAGGCTCATAGCATTGATGCTATGGATTGGGACACGCGACGAGCGTGAGATAGAGCGAGCTCGTCGGGCCCTAAGTCGCTGTATCGAGGCGGGCGCACACCGTGGATGAGGAAGAAGAAGCGGTATGAGCGAGCAGGAGAGCTGGCGGGAGCTCCGGAATCGCCGGATGGCCGAGCCCGGAGCGGTTGAAGCCTATGAGGCCGCACGTCTCGCTTATGAACTGGGAAAGACGATCCGGGCGATGCGGGAGACACGAGGCTGGAGCCAGAGCGATCTGGCTCGTATCGCTGGCATGACCCAGTCAGCGGTGGCGCGGTTCGAGGCCGGAGGGACGGTTCCCACCCTGCCTGTCATCGAGCGCCTGGCGAACGCTCTGGACGCGGATGTCGAGGTCCGCCTGACACCCCGGGCTCCCGCAGCGTGACGCCCGCTGCCAAACTTGCGCGCTTCCCCCTGCCGTCCCTCCCGTATGCGGGTCACTGGAACCAGCAACGGCCCCGGGGCGGCCTGTAGAAGATCGGCGCACCGCGTGTGGTCCTTGTCGTCGGCGTCGAGCGCCGCGACCAGGAGGCCCGTATCGAGGAGGATCGTCACATCGGACGATTCAACCCCTCGCGGAGCAGCTCCTCATGGCGTTCCGCCAGATCGCCGACTCCCGACTTCATCGCGCCGATGAACCGCAACCGCCGTCGACCCTCTTGCTCCACATCTGACCTGTCTGGGCTCTCGTTGGCCTCGACCAGTCGGAGCACGACCGCATGCAGATCGCGGGCCTGCTCGGGCCGCAGCCTGTCCACCAGAGCGTGCAGATCCTCGTAATCGTGCGCCGCGGTCATGGGCACAGTGTACGTCGTCGCCATCCGCGAACCAGGTTCACGCGCACCGCTTCGGGCGACTCCGTTCCGCTGGTGGGCTGCCCGTCACAGCGTTCTGTTCATGCGGTCCTCTCCTGCGTCAAGCGAACGGCTGCCTCTCGTCCACAGGCCTGTCGCCGGGGAGCGGGGGCCGTAAGCCGGGGGTCAGCGGGCGGCGGGGAAGCCTTCGTCGGGGAAGGCGGTGGAGGCGGCGGGCAGGACGATCTGGTCGCCTTCGGAGAGGCCGCCCGTGATCTCCACGTAGCTGTCACCGCGTACGCCGACCTTGACCGTACGGCGCGACTGGGTCCCGCCGTCGGCCACCGTGACGACGGCCGTGCCGTCGCCCTGGGCGCGTACGGCCTGCGAGGGGACGTAGAGCGCGTCGGCCGCCTCGCCGGTCGTCACCCGTACGGTGGCGCTCTGGCCCAGCAGCAGCCGGGCGGGGCGGCTGTTCAGGACGATCGTCACGCCGTAACGGACCAGGCGGTCGCTGGTGGTCGCGGTCGGGTCGATGTGGGCGACCGTTCCGGGATACTCCTGCCCCGGTCGCGTGGGCAGCGCCACGGTGGCCGCCTGACCGACCTTGAGGAAGCGGATGTCCGACTCGGTGAACAGCGCTTGCACCTGCAGGTCGTCGAGGTCGCCGAGGGTGATGAACGTTCCCGAGGTGTAGCGGGAGCCGGTGGTCCCCGCGACGGACAGGATCGTGCCGTCCGCCGGAGCCTTGATCCTCACACCGGCGAGCGCCTCCTTGGCCTCGGCCAGTTCGGTCGTCGCCTGGCTGACCTGCGCCTCGGCCTGTGCCTCGGTGAGCCGGGCGCCGCCGCCCTGGCCGCTCTGCCCCGCCTGGCCTCCCTGGCTGCCCTGGCCTCCCTGGCCGCCGCCGAAGCCCGCACGCCCCTGCGCGCCGCCGCCCTGCCCTTGCCCGCCCTGGCCTTGCCCGCTCTGTCCCTGCGAGCCCTGTCCCTGGCCGCCCTGCCCGGGTGCGCAGGCGGAGGAGGAACCCCCACGGGAGGGGCTCGGCGTGGCGGACGGCTGCCGGGACGGCGCCGTGGGCAGGATCGAGACGCTCACCTCGGGGTCCGGCGCGGTCGCGCCGTCCGTGGGGGCCGGACGGTGCGGCCTGGACGGTTTCGGGTGCGGATGCGGGCGTGGCGTGACCGTGGGCGCCGGACCGGGCTCCGGCTTGGATCCGCCGTGGTCACCACCCCGGTACGCCACCAGGCTGATGCTCGCCGCGCTCGCGCCCTTGTTCGCCGCGGCGGCCGCCGGCCGGCGCGAAGGCCGGGCGGTCGCGGAAGACCGTGACGAGGGCTGCGAGGAGGGGCGTGTGGACGCCTGCCCGGAAGGCCGGGCGGAGGGGGCCGGACACGAGGCCGGGCCACCACTGCCGGAGCCGCCCGTGTTCCCCGCTCCGGCTCCGCCGCCGGTGCCGCCCGCGTTTCCCGACCCCGGTCCGGCGCCCATTCCGCCGCCGGGGGTCCTGGCCCCGCCCGCGCCTCCAGAGCCGGTTGCGCCGGTGGGCGCTCCAGCGCCGGAGCCGCCCGCATATCCCGAGCCGGTTCCGCCGCCGTACGCGCGGACTCCGGAGCCGCCGGCACCCGGCGCGGCGGCTCCGCTCGTGGTGGCGGTGCCGTTCTCGACGTCGTCGAGGGTCTCCTGGGCGGCGGCGAGGGCGGCCTTGGCGGCCTCGTAGTTCTCCCTGGCGATGGTGTCGTCGATCCGGGCGAGGACCTTGCCGCGGCGGACCTTCTGGCCCACCTTGACGTAGATCTTCTCGACCGTGCCCTCCGCTCCGAACGCGAGATCGCGCACGCCGGTGTCGATCGTGTTGCCGGCGGCCGAGACGTACGACGCGACCGTGCCCCGCTTGACCGAGGCGAGCGCTTTCCGGTCGGCCGCGGAGGTGTCGCCGCCGGTGGCGGAGATCACGGCGACGCTCGCGATGACGATCCCCGCCAGCGCGAGCCCTCCGACGCTGAGTGGAGTGCTCGATCTCATGGCGGACATCCTGCTGACGCCACGTGACCGGTGGCTTGGCCGTACCTGAGAGTTGTCTGTGGATGCGCGTTCTGATGCGGACTGTCAGCAAACCCTCAGCCTCGGCCTAGGTTGCCCGAAGCGGGGTTTGCCATGGTTCGACGTCGTGAAGCTGTCGACGAAGCGCAGGACACTGATCATCAACGGTGTCCTGGTGGTACTGCTGCTCGGCGGGATCGCGGCGGCCTGGGCGTCCGTGGGAGGCGACTCCTCAGGAAACGGCGCCGCGCCGCTGACGACCCGGGTGACCCGCGGGACCGTGCTCGCCTCGGTATCGGCCTCCGGTTCCGTCGAGAGCGCCAGGACGCGCGCCCTCGATTTCGCTGCGAACGGCACCGTCGAGTCCGTCCTGGTCGAGAGCGGCGACAAGGTCAAGAAGGGACAGGTGCTCGCGCGCATCGACGACACGGCCGCCAGGGAGAGCCTGGAGGCGGCCCAGGCGAGCCTGGACGCCGCCGAGGAGGCCGACACCTCGACCGCCTCGGGCTACTCGCAGTACATCAGCGCGAGGAACGCCTACCGCTCGGCCAAGCGGGCGCTGGCGGGCACGGTGATCAAGGCGCCCTTCGCCGGGGTCGTCACGGCGGTCAACGGAGCCGTGGGCGGCTCCTCGGGCGCGTCCGGCGGATCCGGCGGGTCCTCCCAGGGCGGCCAGGCGCAGTCGCAGAGCGGGTCCGCGGGGTCGAGCGGCACCGGCGGGTCCAGCGGCTTCATCGAGATCGCGGACCCCGTCCACCTGCGGATCGTGGGGAACTTCACCGAGGCCGACGTCAGCAGGATCAAGGTCGGCCAGGCGGCGACCGTGTCCTTCGACGCCCTCACCGGGGTCACCGCCGCCGGCAAGGTGACGGTGGTCGACCCGCAGCCGCAGACGAACAACAACGTCGTCCAGTACGCCGTGACGATCTCGCTGACCGACGTGCCGTCCACCGTACGGCTCGGCCAGACGGCCACGGTCCAGGTGGCCGTGGGCAAGGCCGACGACGTGCTCACGGTGGCGTCCTCGGCAATCACCACGGCGGGCGGCCAGACCACGGTGACGGTGCTGGAGAACGGCAAGCAGGTCGTGAAGCGGGTGGAGGTCGGCCTGAAGGGCGACACCACCACCGAGATCAAGTCAGGACTCCAGGAGGGCGACCAGGTGGTGCGGCCCCAGGCATCGACGACCGGCGGAGGCGGCGGCATCCAGTTCCCCGGCGGCGGAGGCGGGTTCGGCCGCGGCCGCGGCTTCGGCGGCGGTGGCGGTGGCGGTGGCGGCGGAGGCAACCGATGAGGGCCGGCCCGCCACCGGTGCTCGACCCCCCTGTGCTCTGCCCTCCTGTGCTCGATCTGAGCCACGTCACCAAGGTGTACGGCGAGGGCGAGACCGCGGTGCGCGCGCTGCGCGGCGTGTCGCTGAGGGTGGAGCGCGGCGACTACGTGGCGATCATGGGCGCCTCCGGCTCCGGCAAGTCCACGCTGATGAACATCATCGGCTGCCTCGACGTGCCGTCCGGGGGGACCTACCACCTCGACGGCACCGACGTCGGCGGGCTCGACGAACGGCGGCTCGCGGTCGTCCGCAACCGCAAGCTCGGCTTCGTCTTCCAGTCCTTCAACCTCATCCCCAGGATGAGCGCGCTCGCCAACGTCGAGCTTCCCCTGGCGTACGGCGGGGTCAAGGCCGCGGAGCGGCGCCGCAGGGCGCTGGCCGCGCTCGACCGGGTCGGGCTCGCCGACCGTGTCCACCACCAGCCCAACGAGCTGTCCGGCGGCCAGCAGCAGCGGGTGGCGGTGGCCCGCGCGCTCGTCACCGCGCCGACCCTGCTGCTGGCCGACGAGCCCACGGGCGCTCTCGACAGCAAGTCCAGCGAGGACGTCATGAACATCTTCGACCGGCTCAGCGCCAGCGGCAGGACCTTGGTGATCATCACGCACGAGGAGGAGGTCGCCGCGCACGCCAAACGGGTCGTCCGCCTCATGGACGGCCGGATCGTGGAGGACGCGCGCTCCACGCCGGTCGGCGGGCTCCCCCCGCGGTTCGCGGAGGTGGCCTCGTGAACGCCGCGGAGGTCCTGCGTTTCGCCCTGCGCGGCCTGGCCGCCAACAAGATGCGCAGCGCGCTCACCATGCTCGGCATCCTGATCGGCGTCGCCGCGGTGATCCTGCTGGTCGCGATCGGCGAGGGATCCTCCCAGCAGATCCAGCAGAACATCCAGCGGCTCGGCGCCAACTCGCTGACCGTCACGCCGTCCACCTCGGGCGGCGGGGGCGGCCCGGGCGGCGGGTTCGCCCGCGGCGCCGGCGGCGGGGGAGGCGGCGGCCAGGCCGGGCGGCAGAACAGCGGCCCCCGCACCCAGGCCAAGAACCTCACCGTCGACGACGCGCGGGCGCTGGCCGACCCGGCGAACGCCCCCTCGGTCAAGAGCGTCTCGCCGGTCGTGACGGCCCAGTCCCAGACCGCGACGTACGAAGGAGCGAGCCACTCGATCAGCCAGCTCGTGGGCACCTACCCGAGCTACTTCGAGGCGTCCAACAAGCCGGTGGTCAAGGGCTCCTACTTCTACAACGACGACGTGCTCGCGGCGCGCAAGGTGGTGGTGATCGGTCAGACGGTGGCCGAGAACCTGTTCGGCACGGTCGATCCCCTCGGCAAGCAGATCACCGTGTCGGGCGTGCCGTTCACCGTCGTGGGAGTGCTCAAGGAGGCCGGCTCGTCCGGGTTCCAGGACGCCGACGACGTGGCCGTCGCCCCGCTGCCCGCCGTGCAGCAGAGCCTGACCGGATTCGGGCCGCTGGGGCAGATCCTCGTCCAGGCCAAGAGCGCCGAGGCGGTGGACGCCGCGCAGACCGAGGTCACCGAGGTGCTCGACCAGCGGCACGGCATCACCGACTCGGCGAGCGCCGACTACCGCATCCTCAACCAGGCGACCCTGCAGGAGACGGTCAGCGCGGCGACCGGGACGTTCACGGTCCTGCTCGGCGCGGTGGCCGCGATCAGCCTGCTCGTCGGCGGCATCGGCATCACGAACATCATGCTCGTCACGGTCACCGAGCGGACCAGGGAGATCGGCATCCGCAAGGCGATCGGCGCGCCCAAGGGCGCGATCCTCGGCCAGTTCCTCGCCGAGGCGACGATGCTCAGCCTCGTCGGCGGTCTGCTGGGCGTGCTGATCGCCGTGATCGGCGCACAGTTCACGATCGCGGGCGTGCAGCCGGTGATCGTCCCCACGTCGATCGCGCTGGCGCTCGGCGTCTCGGTCGCGATCGGCCTGTTCTTCGGCAGCTACCCCGCCAACCGCGCCGCCGGGCTGCGGCCGATCGAAGCCCTGCGCTTCGAGTGATGGCCGGACCCATGGAAGGGAGACGAATGTGAGCAGGCACGACACCGAGGAGCTTCTGGAGACCTCGCCGTTCGACGACGATCTCCAGGAGGTGCTGGCGGCGCGTCCCGCCCGGGTGGGCGGGTCGAAGCTGACGCTCGCCCTGGCCGGAGGCGTCCTGCTCGTGGCCGGGCTGCTCCTCGGCATCCAGGTGCAGAAGCTCCTGGGCGGCTCGGAGCCGGGCCGGTTCCCGTCCCGCGCGGCCGGTGCCGGTGCGTACGCCGGCGCCGGTCAGGCCCCCGGCGGCGGAGGACCGGGCGGTGGACTCGGCGGCGGGTACGCCCGGGGCGCGGGCGGGGGCGGCGGCTTCGCGGGCGGCGGCGCGGGGCGCGCGGGCGGAGGAGCAGGCGCAGGGGCAGGGCCCGGCGGCATGACCTTCGGCACGGTCAAGCTGGTCGACGGCGACAAGATCTACGTCCAGACCGTGAACGGCGGCGTGGTCACGGTGACGACCTCGGGCGACACCAAGGTGCGGGTCACCCGGTCGGGGAAGGTCTCCGACCTCAAGCCGGGCAGCTTCGTCACCGTCGCGGGGGCCGCCGACGCCCAGGGTCAGGTGGCGGCGACGTCCGTCACCGAGGGCTCGGCCATGGGCCGGAGGGCGGGATCGTGATCAGGGAAGGCCGTCTGCTGGTCGTCGACGACGAGCCCGACATCAGGGAGTTGCTGTCGGCGAGCCTTCGGTACGCCGGGTTCGAGGTGATCACCGCGTCCTCCGGCCGTGAGGCGGTCCAGATCGCCGCCAAGGTGCGCCCCGATCTGATCGTGCTCGACGTCATGCTGCCGGATCTGGACGGCTTCGCCGTCTCCGACCGGCTCCACGCCTCCGGGCGGCGGGTCCCTGTGCTGTTCCTCACCGCCAGGGACGCGAACGAGGACAAGATCACCGGACTCGGCTCCGGCGACGACTACGTCACCAAGCCGTTCAGCCTGGAGGAGGTGCTCGCGCGCATCCGGGCCGTGCTGCGGCGCACGCGCGGCGGCGACGCCGTCCCCGCCCGGCTGCAGGTCGCCGATCTTGAGCTCGACGAGGACTCCCGCCAGGTCTGGCGGGACGGCGTCCCCGTACGGCTGTCGCCCACCGAGTTCAAGCTGCTGCACTACTTCATGGTCAACCAGGGCCGGGTGGTGTCGAAGGCGCAGATCCTCGACCACGTCTGGCACTACGACTTCGGCGGCGACCACAACGTGGTCGAGTCGTACGTCTCCTATCTCCGGCGCAAGATCGACACCACCGGGCCGAAGCTGATCCACACGCTCCGCGGCGTGGGCTATGTCCTCCGTGCGCCGCGTCAGTGACCTGCTCCACGCCGGCGGGCCGGGCCGCGACGCCGGTGCGAAGGCCGGTGGGTCCACCCGCGCCCGCCGGTGGCGCCCGTTGTCGCGCGCGGTCGGTGCGCTGCGCCTGCTGAGCATCCGCGAGCTGCGGCGGCGGGCCGCGAGGACTCCGCTCTGGCTGCGGCTCGTGGCGGGGACGCTGCTGCTCGTGACGCTCGCGATCGCGCTGACCGGCGGCTTCGCCGTACAGCTTCTGCGTGGCTACCTGGTGGACCGGGTCGACGGGCAACTGACGGCCGTCGGCCGGCGCCCGGCGGAACCGCCGCCTCCGTTCCAGGCCACGGGCAACGCGTCCCGGCCGCCGCGGCAGTTCGGCTCGTTCTACATCGTCCTGCTCGACCGGAACGGCGCCGTCGTCCGCACCGTCCAGGAGCCGCCGAACGCCGATCCGCTGCCCGCGCTGCCCAGACCCCGGCAGGACCGCAGGCAGTGGCTGTTCACGGTCGAGGACCCCTCGGGAGCGCTGTGGCGGGCGATCGCCGTACGCGAGGAGGACGGCACCCGCTTCCGCGTCGCGGCCATCAGCCTGGCCGACATCGACGGCACGGTGTCCCGGCTGGCGGTGATCGTCCTGGGGGTCGGCCTCGCGGTGCTCGTCGCGCTCGGGATCGCCTGCTACTGGCTCGTACGGCGCAGCCTGCGCCCGCTGGGGGAGATCGAACGTACGGCGGAGGCGATCGCGGCCGGAGACCTGTCGCGGCGCGTCCCGCTCCGGCACCGTCGCACGGAGATGGGCCGTCTCGGCCGGTCCATCAACGGCATGCTCACGCAGATCGAGACGGCGTTCCGGGAACGGGAGGCGTCGCAGGAGCGGATGCGCCGGTTCATGGCCGACGCCTCCCACGAGCTGCGCACCCCGCTCACCTCGATCCGCGGCTTCGCCGAGCTGTACCGGCAGCAGAGTTCGCAGGACCCCGTCGTGCTGCTGCGCCGCATCGAGGACCAGGCCGTACGGATGGGCCTGCTGGTGGACGACCTGCTGCTGCTCGCCCGGCTGGACCAGCAGCGCCCGCTCGAACGCCGCCCGGTCGACGTGCTCAGCCTCGCCGCCGGGGCGGTGCTCGACGCGCAGACCCTCGCGCCGGACCGGGAGATCGACCTGCTGCGGCTGGACGACTCGGACGAGCCGGTGCGGGTGCTCGGCGACGAGGCGCGGCTGCGCCAGGTCGTCGGCAACCTCGTCAGCAACGCCCTGCGGCACACCCCCGCGGGCACCGCGTTCCGCGTCGGCGTGGGGATCGTGTCCGGATCGCAGGCCCTGATCGAGGTGGCCGACGACGGGCCCGGCCTGGCCTCCGGCGACGCCGAACGCGTCTTCGAGAGGTTCTACCGCGCCGATCCCTCGCGCAGCCGGTCGGACTCCGGCGGCACGGGGCTCGGGCTGTCCATCGCCGCCGCTCTGGTCCAGGCCCACGGCGGCACCATAACGGCCGACAGCGAGCCCGGCCGCGGCGCGGTGTTCCGCGTCCGCCTCCCCGTATGCCCTCCTCGACGAGAGGCCACCGACGAAAGGCTAGGGTGATCCCCTTGCGATACCTGTCCATCGCGGTCGCCGCGGCGGCCCTGGCGGTCATGGTGACCGGCTGCGGCGGCGGTGACGACACCCCTGCCACGACCACCACGCAGGCCGCCGCAGGCGGCGGTTCGAGCGCCGACCCCCGGGCCGCGTTCACCGAGTGCCTGCGCAAGAACGGCGTCACGCTGCCGACCGGGCGTCCGTCCGGAATGGCCGGCGGCAGGCCCACGGGCAGACCGACCGCCAGACCGAGCGGAGGCTTCGGCGGGTTCCGGTCGATGGACCCCGCCATGAGCAAGGCGTTCGAGGCGTGCCGCTCGCTGATGCCGCAAGGCGGCCGGGGCGGGTTCGGCGGCCGGCGCGGCGCCGATCCGCAGGCCATGCAGGCGTTCCGCACCTGCATGAAGGACAACGGCGCCGAGTTGCCCGCGGACGGGCGCGTGCGCGCTCTGGCCACGACGGACCCCAAGGTGGCCAAGGCGTACGACAAGTGCAAGGTGCTGCTGCCCGCGCCCACTCCTTCCGCCTGAGGGCCGGAGCGCCTGATTCGGCGGCCTTCCTCAGGGAAGGTCGTGAGTATGGCGGGGAACGACAGGCTGCGGGCCGCGCTGGAGAGCCTGCGGCGTCACCTCGAACAGGACCTGTTCCCCCTGGAGATCGGGGACGCCGCGGCCGACCGGCGCGTTCTCGGGGAGCTGCGCGGGCAGCTCGACGACTACCTGCTGCCCCGCCTGTCGGCCATCGACGCGCCGCTGCTCGCCGTGGTCGGCGGTTCCACCGGGGCGGGCAAGTCCACCCTGGTCAACTCGCTGGCCGGCATGCTCGTGACCGAGCCGGGGGTGCTGCGGCCCACCACGCTCGCGCCGACCCTGGTGTGCAACCCCGCCGACGCCGCCTGGTTCACCTCCACGACGGTCCTGCCCGGGCTGGCGAGGGTGACGGGCGGAGCGGCCGGCGGGGGACGCGGCGAGCCCGGCACCCTGCGGATCGCCCCCGTGGACGCCCTGCCCCCCGGGCTGGCGCTGCTCGACGCCCCCGACATCGACTCGGTCGTCACGGCCAACCGCGAGCTGGCCGCGCAGCTGCTCGCCGCGGCCGACCTGTGGCTGTTCGTCACGACCGCCGCGCGGTACGCCGACGAGGTGCCGTGGAGCTTCCTGCGCCTGGCCCGGGAGCGGAGCACGGCGCTCGCGGTGATCCTCCAGCGGGTCCCGGCCGAGGCCCGCGAGCCCGTGGCCGCCGACCTGACCCGGCTCCTGCGGGAGAACGGCCTGGACGGCACACCGCTGTTCGCCGTCCCCGAACTGGAACTGCCGTCGGAGCGCGCCCGGCTGCCCGGCCACGTCGTGCAGCCGATCGCCACCTGGCTCGCCGACCTGTCCGTGAACGCCAAGGCGCGGGCCGAGGTCGTACGGCGGACCCTGTCCGGCGCCCTGGACAGCCTCGGCACCCGGGTGCCCGACCTGGCCGACCGGGTGGAGCGCCAGCGGGCGGGGATCGCCGAGCTGCGCGACATCGCGGGCAGGGCGTACGACGTGGCGATGTCGGCGTTCGACGAGGGCATGCGCGACGGCAGGCTGCTGCGCGGCGAGGTGCTGGCCCGCTGGCAGGACTTCGTCGGCACCGGCGACCTCATGCGGGCCCTGGAGTCCCGCGTCGGCTGGCTGCGCGACCGCCTCGTCGCCGTCTTCCGGGGCCGCCCCGCGCCCGACAGGGAGCTGCGGGTCGCGCTGGAGAGCGGGGTGGAGTCGCTGATCCGCGCTACCGCCGACGCCGCCGCGGAGCGGGCCGTGGAGGCGTGGCTGGCCCTGCCCGCCGGGCGCGACCTGCTGGAGAGGTCCGGCGTCGCCGTCTCCGGGCGGCTCGGCCGCGCGTCCGCCGATCTGCCCTCCCGGGCCGGCGTGGCCGTACGCGACTGGCAGGGGCACGTGCTCGACCTCGTCCGTTCCGAGGGCGCCGACCGGCGCACGCTCGCCCGGGCGGCGTCGTTCGGCGTGAACAGCCTCGGCGTGCTGATCATGCTGGCGGTGTTCTCCACGACCGGCGGGATCACCGGAATCGAGCTGGGCATCGCCGGCGGCACCGGCGTGCTCAGTCAGAAGCTGCTCGAAGCCGTCTTCGGCGACCAGGCCGTACGCACGCTGACCCAGGAGGCGCGCGAGGACCTGCGGCGGCGCGTCCGCGCGCTGCTCGACGAGGAACGCACCCGCTTCACCTCGCTGGTGGAGGGGCTGGGCCCGGCTCCGGAGACGGCGGCCCGGCTGCGGGAGGCCGCCAAGGCCGTACAGGAGAGGGGCGTCCTTTGAAGCTCCCGCGCAGGAAGGCGGAGGTGTCGCTGGACGACCGCCTGGAGGCGCTCGCGGAGGCCGCCGACCTGGCGGAGGGCCGGCTCGGCCAGGAGGCCGTGGACCACGCCCGCGCCGTGGTCGCCCGGGCCGGCGCACGGCGCGGCCTGTCGGTGGAGCACACCGCGGTCGCCCTCGCCGGGGCGACGGGGAGCGGCAAGTCGTCGCTGTTCAACGCCCTGTCAGGGACCGAGCTGGCGACAGTGGGGGTGACCCGGCCGACGACCGCCAAGGCGCAGGCGGCCCTGTGGGGCCCGGACGGCTCGGGACCGCTGCTCGACTGGCTCGACGTCCCGTTGCGGCACACGGTCGAGGGCGACGCGACGGGACTGATCCTGCTGGACCTGCCCGACCACGACTCCATCGAGCTGTCCCACCGCAGGGAGGTCGACCGTCTGGTCGCCGCGGTCGACCTGCTGGTCTGGGTGCTCGACCCGCAGAAGTACGCCGACGCGGCCGTGCACGAGCGCTACCTGGGCCCGCTCGCCCGGCACCGGGACGTCATGGTCGTCGTGCTCAACCAGGTGGACCGGCTGCCGGAGCGGTCCGTCAAGCGCTGTCTCGACGACCTGCGCGGCCTGCTGGCGGCCGACGGGCTCGAAGGGGTGCCGGTGCTCGGGGTCTCCGCACGCACCGGCGAGGGCGTTCCCGAACTGCGGGCGCTGCTCGACCGTCAGGTCTCCCTCCGCCGCGCCTGGTCGTCCCGGCTCGCCGCCGACGTGGCCTCGGCCGCCTCCGAGCTCTGGGCGGACACCCCGCCCGCGCCGGGACAGGTCGCGGCGCCGGAGGCCGCCGTGACCAGGGCGCTGACGCGGGCGCTGGCTCAGGCGGCCGGGGTGCCCGCCGCGGTCGAGGCGGTCGCGAAGTCGCACCGGCACCGCTCGATCGCCGCGACGGGCTGGCCGGTGACGCGCTGGCTGCGCAGGCTGCGGCCCGATCCGCTGCGCCGTCTCCACCTGGCCAAGGGCGCCCGTTCCTCGCTGCCCGCGGCCACCGCCGTGGAGGTCTCGGCCGTGGACACCGCCCTGCGCGACGTCGGCGCCGCCGCCTCGGCCTCGGTGCCCGAGCCGTGGGCGACGGCCGTACGGCACGCGGCGCGGTCGCGGTCGGAGGAGTTGACGGACGCCCTGGACCGCACGGTCGCCGCGGCGATCTCGGGCCGCGTCTCCAGCGCCCCTCGGTGGTGGCGCGTGGCGGGGACGGCGCAGTGGCTGACCGTCGCCGCGATGGCCGGGGGCGCGATCTGGCTGCTCGTGCGCTTCGCGCTGGACTACCTCATGCTGCCCGGGCTTCCCACCCCCACGGTCGGCCGGGCGCCGTGGCCGACCGTGCTCCTGCTGGGCGGCGCGCTGGCCGGGGTGCTGATCGCCGCGCTGTGCCGGGTGTTCGCCTGGGCCGGAGGCAGGCGCAGGGCCCGCAGAGCCGCCAAGGCGTTGCGCGCCGGCATCGAACAGGTCGCCGGAGAGCTGATCGTCGCCCCTACACGCGATGAACTGTCGCGTTACACCCGTTTCGCCGATCGCGTGGCCCTTGCCGCGTCCTGAGCGCCGGGGGCCGCCGCTAACCGGAGACCCGGCCGTTGGGGATGGCGTCGAGGAGCCGGCCCCACTCGGGATAGGTCGCCACCTTCTTCAGGTGCATGGCGGTGATCTTCTCGTGCAGGCCGGGATCCGGGTCGTCCGACAGGCGCACCGCCGAGAGCCGGTCGAGGCGGGGCAGGATGTGCGGGTCGCCTTCCAGATGCACCGGGTCGTACATGTACCGCTCCAGCGCCGCGAGGTCCTCGACGGCGGCGAGGTAGGCGTGGGTGTAGCCGTCGGAGGGATCCCCCAGGTCCTGGCCGACGCTGGAGAACGCCACCGACTCGACGGACGCCGTGCGCCTCATCGCCGCCAGCACCTCCTCCTTCTCCTCGTCGGTGGTCCCGTCTCTGAAGCTGAACCGCAGGATGTTGACGATCACGAGTTTCCCTTCCAGATTGAACTTGCCGGTTTACTCTATTGATCTGAAAGGTTTTGAACAAGCAGGTTCACTTAAGTGGTCCCGCTGGTACAGTGCGGGTCGTGATGGCGGAGCTGACGACGGCGGGACGCCCCTACTCCCGGGGACGCATCGACAAGCGGCGGGCGATCCTGGAGGCCGCTTTCGCCGTCTTCGCCGAGCAGGGCTACGCGCAGGCGTCCGTGCAGGAGATCGCCGAAGCGGCGGGGGTCGCCAAGCTGACCGTCTACAACCACTTCGGCGACAAGGAGAGCCTGTTCCGGCAGGCGATGGAGGTCGCGGCCGACGCCGTGTCGGCGGAGAACCTGGCCGTGGTGGACAGGCTGCGGGATCCCGGTGACGATCTGCGGGCCGTCTTCGAGGACGTGGCGTACATCCTGCTCCAGGTGTGCTGCGGTGAGCGCTCGCACGCGCTGCGACGGCTGACCTACGGCCAGATCGCCCGAATCCCCGACATCGTCGAGATCGTGCAGGGGCGGACGGGGCGCCGGCTCGCCGAGGCCCTGGCGGATCGGCTGGCCCGGCTCTCCCTGTCCGGACGCCTACGTCCCTGCGATCCGGCGCTCGCGGCCGAGCAGTTCCTGGCGCTGCTCACCGGCCCGATGGAGGTGCGGACGGCGCTCGGCACCCGCACCGCCTCCCCCGAGGAGGCCCGCGGAGTGGCCGATGCCGCCGTCGACACCTTCCTGCGGGCGTACGGACCGGCGGCAGGCGCCTGACAGGGAACCGAGCTGCTGTGGTCCTCCCCTCCGCGGACCCCGCTCCGCGCGTCCCCGGTGGTCCCGAGGTGCGCGCCGCTTACCCGGCCATGGTCTGAGTGCGCTACGGGCGCTCGTCCGGGCGCACGGCGTGGGCCGGGTCGGGGTTGGGGACGCCGTCCGCGCCGAGGCCGGGGCGGCGGGCCTCGATCTGGCGCGGTCCGAGCTCGCTGTCCTCGGCCGCCGCCTTGGCCTCGGCGGCGGCGCGCTCGGCCTCCGCGACGGCCTCGCTGCCCGCAGTGCTCCGCTCGTGCTCCCTGCCGTCCGTCACGGTGGCCCGGCTGGCGGGCAGCGACTCGGTGAACGCCTTGGACAACGTGCCGAGCGCCGAGGTGACCTCGCTCGGGATCACCCACATCGTGTTGCCCTGACCCTGGGCGAGCTGGGGCAGCACCTGGAGGTACTGGTAGGCGAGCAGCTTGGGGTCGGGGTCGTTGCGGTGCACGGCCTGGAACACCTCGTCGATCGCCTGCGACTGACCCTGGGCCTTGAGGATCTGGGAGGTCCGCTCGCCCTCGGCGCGCAGGATCGCGCTCTGCTTCTCACCTTCGGCCGTGAGGATCTGCGACTGCCGCTGGCCCTCGGCCGTGAGGATCGCCGCCCGCTTGTCCCGCTCGGCGCGCATCTGCTTCTCCATGGCGTCCTTGATGGTCTTCGGCGGGTCGATCGCCTTGATCTCGACCCGGTTGACCCGGATGCCCCACTTGCCGGTGGCCTCGTCCAGCACGCCGCGCAGCTGGCTGTTGATCATGTCACGAGAGGTGAGCGTCTTCTCCAGGTCCATGCCGCCGACCACGTTGCGCAGCGTCGTCACGGTGAGCTGCTCGACGCCCTGGATGAAGTTGGCGATCTCGTACTCCGCCGCCCGGGGATCGGTGACCTGGAAATACAGCACCGTGTCGATGTCCACGACGAGGTTGTCCTCGGTGATGACCGGCTGCGGCTTGAACGACACCACCTGCTCGCGCAGGTCCAGCAGCGGGCGGACCCGGTCGATGAAGGGGATGACGAAGTTCAGTCCGGGGCCCAGTGTGCGGTAGTACCTGCCCAGGCGCTCGACGTTGCCGGCTCTGGCCTGGGGCACGATCCGGACCGCCCGCAGCACCGTCAGGATCACGACGAACGCGATGACGATTCCGGCGACCACTGCTGCGTCCATTGCTCACTCCCGGGGATAGACGAGGGCGGTGGCGCCCTCGATCTCTATGACGTCGACCGTGGCCCCCGGCGGGATCACGAGCGTCTCGTCGTAGGCACGAGCCGACCACTCCTCGCCGCCGATCCGCACCCGGCCGTCCCTGCCGGTGACCTCCTTGGTCACGTAGGCGGACTTGCCGACGAGCGCGGACACCCCGAAGCGCTTCGGCGGCGGCTGCCTGATGTGCCGGAGCGCGATCGGGCGCACCCCGGCGAGGCCGGCGGCGGAGGCGATGACGAACACGGCGAGCTGGATCGCGGGCGGCAGCCCGACGACCGCGACCACGGTCGTGAGCAGGGCCGCGACCGACAGCAGCCCCAAGGCCGCGGTCAGCGTGAAGATCTCCGCGACACCCAGCACCGCCGCCAGGATGAGCCATACGATCCAGGAGTCCATTGCCGCCTCCATAGCAATGAACGAACACCGCTCGGGTCGGGTTCCTCCTCCTCAAACCTAACGCGTACGGTCCCGGTCTCCCAGAGAGCCGACTCCTTACCGGGTTACGCTGCGGTGACGCGGAACTCGTTGCCCTCCGGGTCGGCCATCAGGATGTGGTCGTCGAACGCCTCCAGGATCGTGCCGCCGGCCCGGACCAGCCGGGCGGCCTCCGCCCTGATCCGCTCCCACCGGTCGGCGGCCGTGCCGTCTCCCGGCACGCGGACGTCGATGTGGAGCCGGTTTTCCGTCGTCTTCCGCTCGGGGACCCGGAAGATGGAGAGCCGGGGGCCGACCCCCTCGGGGTCGCAGAGGCAGGCGCCGTCGTCCTCGGCGCCGCCGGCCGGCAGGTCGAACCGCGCGGGCGACTCCTCACCGGTCGCGTACCGGGCTGCCGGGATCTCGTCGACGTAGCCGAGCGCCGTCTTCCAGAACTCGGCGAGGAGGCGCGCGTTCTCGCAGTAAAGGGCCAAATCGATTGCTACTGCCATGACTCGACCGTAATGCAGGACGCTGACTTGGACGCGGCGACCTCTGTCAAGAGACGGCGGAAGGGGTCTGTGCGCCGTCGTGCCGGAGGGCGCTGCCGGCCAGCCATCGGGGCCAGGAGAGCTGCCAGTAGCCCCAGCCGTTGTTCCACTCAAGGTGGCGCGTGGTGCCGGTGACGATGACGGGATCGCCGCGCAGCGCGTGCTCGTAGAACCACCGCGCCTGGTCGGGACCGACGTTCACGCAGCCGTGGCTGACGTTGACCCGGCCCTGCGCCCACACGTTGTCGAGCGCGTGGACGTACTCGCCGCTGTTGGAGATCCGTACGGCGTAGTCGATGAGCTTGTCGTAGTAGCCGGGGTCGCCCTTGTGGCGGCCCGGCGAGACCATGCGGACGGGGCTGCCCTTGTCCATCGTCAGGTGGATCCCGCTCGTGGTCGTGTACTCCCTGGTGGTCGCCATGCCGGCGCTGATCGGCATGTGCCGGACCACCCTGCCGTCCTGCCGCACCACCATCTGGTGGGTGCGGGCGTCGACCGAGCTGACCATGGCCCGCCCCACGGTGAAGGCCACGCTCCGGTCGGCGGCGCCGTACGTGCCGGGGGCGACGCGGACGCCGGCGAGATGGGCGGTGACGCGCACCTCGCCGCCGGCCGGCCACCACTTCCGCGGCCGGTAGACGACCTGGGTGGGGCTCGCCCAGTGCCAGGCGCCCTCGGCCGGGCCCCGGACCTCCAGTGCGCGCTCGACCGCCGCACGTTCCTCGACCGGTCTGGTGAACGTCACGATGATCGGCATGCCGATCCCGACGGTCTCCCCGTCGGACGGGACGACCGAGGCGACGGCGAGCTCATGGCGCGGGGTGAGCGTGCGGAACCGCCCCGCGACCTGGGTGGTGACGTTCTGGGGCCCGGTCGCGACGGCGTTGACGACATACTGCGTGCCGGGGCGCAGCGTCCACGACGACCGCCAGACGGTGCGGGCCGGGTCGAAGCCGCCGGGCACCGGCTCGCGCCCCGCGAACGCCAGCACGCTGGTCAGCCTGCCGCCCTCCGCCCTGACGACCAGCCCCGACTCCGGCGCGACCGCGACCGCGCCGGAGGCCGGGGTGATCGTGATGCGCGGCGCGGACGGCACGCGTACGGCGCAGCCCGCGGCAAGCGCGGGACAGGCCACGAGCAGCACCGCGAGCAGGGCGCGGGCGGCGGGAGGCGGGGTGCGTGGCTTCACGGGCACCCAAGATAGCGATGGGTGACGACAGGAACACGCTAAGTCGCAGGAAGGATCTTCCCCGAGACCTCGCCGAGGCTGATCCCGTGCGAGGTCCACGCGGTGATCGTGACGGTGTCGCCGTCCTCCAGGAAGGTCCGGGTCTCGTTCGGTAGTTTGACCGGCTCCGCGCCGTTCCAGGTCAGCTCGATGAGCGAGCCCGGCTGTCCGATCGAAGACACCGTCCCGCTCGCGAACAGGTCGCCGGTGCGGAGGCGGGCGCCGTTCACGGTCATGTGGGCGAGCATCTGGTCGGGCGTCCAGTACATGTCGCGGAACGACGGCGTCGAGACCGTCTCGCCGTTGAGACCGACGCGCAGCGTGAGGTCGAGCCCCCAGGGCGCCTGCCTGGCGAGGTACGGCAGGGGCTCGGGCTCCTGCGACCGGCCCTCGACCCTGGCCCCCTCCAGGGCGTCGAGCGGTGTGATCCACGCGGACATCGAGGTGGCGAACGACTTGCCCAGGAACGGACCGAGCGGGACGTACTCCCACGCCTGGATGTCGCGGGCGCTCCAGTCGTTGACGAGCGCCACCCCGAAGACGTGGTCCTCGAACGCGCCGGCGCGCTCGCCGAGCCGCGTCGGCACCCCGACGACGAACCCGACCTCCGCCTCGATGTCGAGCTTCTGGGAGGGGCCGAACGACGGCCGCTGCCCGCACGGCCGCCTGATCGGCGTCCCCGAGACGACGACGGTGCCGGCTCGCCCGTGGTAGCCGACGGGCAGGTGCCGCCAGTTCTGCTTCAGCGGCTCGTCGTCCGGCCGGAACATCCGCCCGAGGTTCGACGCGTGCTCCAGCGAGGCGTAGAAGTCCACGTAGTCGGCCACCTCGACCGGCAGGTGCAGGGTCACCTCCGCCAGCGGGACCATGTGGTCGCCCGTGGCCGCCGCCTCGCGTGCCCGCGCCCGCGACTCCTGCCAGGCCGCACGGCCCAGGGCCAGCAGCGGGTTGAGGCTGGGCGCCGCGTAGACGTCCCCGCCGAGGGCGGCCGCCAGGTCGAGGACCTGGTCCCCGACCCGGACGCCGACCCTGCGGGGCTCGCCGGGCCGGGAGAACACCCCGTACGGCAGGTTGTCGAGCCCGAAGCTCATCTCGCCCACGTCCACGCGTAGTCGGTGTCCTCGCAGGCGAGGGCGGCCTGGCCGAGGTCGAGCGGGCGGAAGGTGTCGATCATGACGGCCATCTCGGTCGTCTCGGTGTGCCCCTGGCGCACGGCCTCGACGGCGGCCTCCACCGCGCCCGGCTGCGGGCCGTGCGTGAAGCCGGCCGGGTGCAGCGAGATCGAGCCGACGTCGATGCCCGACCCCTTCCTGGCCGTGTAGTCGCCGCCCACGTAGAACATGAACTCGTCGGAGTCCACGTTGTGGTGGTTGTACGGGATCGGCACGGCCTCCGGGTGGAAGTCCAGCGGCCGGGGACAGAACGAGCAGACGACGAAGCCCGGGCCCTCGAAGGTCTGGTGGACCGGCGGCGGCGCGTGGGTGCGCTTCACGATCGGCTCGAAGTCCTGGATGTTGAACGCGTACGGGTAGAGGCAGCCGTCCCAGCCCACCACGTCGAAGGGATGGTGGGCGTAGGTCAGCCTGGTCAGCCCGCCCCGCGTCCTGACCAGGACCGGGACCTCCTCGCCGTCCACGAGCAGCGGCTCGGCCGGCGCGCGCAGGTCGCGCTCGCAGTACGGCGCGTGCTCAAGGAACTGGCCGAACTGGGACAGGTAGCGCTTCGGCGGCCTGATGTGCCCGGCCGCCTCGATCACCAGCGCGGTCACCGGGCCCTCGGGCACCCACCGGTGGATCGTCCCGGTCGGGATCACCACGTAGTCGCCCTCGGCCACGTCGAGCGCGCCGTACGCCGACTCGAACCGGGCCCGGCCGCGCGCGATGTAGACGCACTCGTCGCCCATCGAGTCGCGGTACAGCTCGCTGGGCGTCTGCGCCGCGGCGTACGAGATGCGGACGTCGGAGTTGCCCGCGAGCAGCATCCGCCCGGAGACGAGGTCGCCGTCGGGAGTCAGGTCCTGGGTGCGGAAATGGCGGGGGGACAGCGGCAGGTTGGGCGTGAGGCCGGACGCTCCCGCGTCCACGGCCTCGGCCTTGACGATGGCGGTCGGCGCGTGACGGTGGTAGAGCAGCGAGGAGTCGGAGGAGAAGCCCTCCTCTCCCATGAGCTCCTCCTTGTACAGCCCGCCGTCGGGCGCGCGGAACTGCACGTGGCGCTTGCGCGGCACATCCCCGACAACGCGGTAGTACGGCATGACGCCTCCTCTGCGTGTCCTTCGGATTGCTTGTCCGTTAATCGGACGGCAGTGTCCTATATATGTACGACGATTCGTCATGCCGCCGGGAATGTCAAGCGGTCGGCCACGAGCTCCGAGCCCCGGCCGCCGGAATGGCGACCGTCAGCGCGGGGGCTCGGACAGGGCGGACGTGAGGCGGCAGGCGGCCTCCAGGACCAGCGGGCCCACCTTGTCCCCGTCGAGGTCGGCGAAGCTGACCACGCCGACGGACGCCTCCAGCCACGGCAGGCCCGGAATCGGCGCGGCGATGCCCTGCGCGCCCTCCTGGAGGTGTCCGCTGCTCGTGTGCAGCGGCGGCTCGGTGCGGCCCTCGCGCAGCGCGAGCAGCGCCAGCCCGGCCGCGCCGCGCGTCAGCGGATGGCGCGAGCCCTCCCGGTAGGCGACGTGGAAGTCGGTCCACGACGGCTCGACCACCGCGACGGCCAGGCCCTCGTCGCCCTCGGCCACGGTCAGGTGCGCGGTGGCTCCGGCCTGCTCCGCGAGCGCGCGCAGCGCCGGCAGCGCCGCCGCCCGCAGCAGGGGGTGCACGGCCTGGGCCAGCACGAGCACCCCGAAGCCCAGATGCACGCGGCCGTGCGCGTCCCGCCGGGCGAAGCCCTCGGCCTGCAGGGTCGTCAGGAGCCGGTAGACGATCGGCCGGCTCAGGCCCAGCTCCTGGGCGAGCTCGGTCGGCGTGCGGCCCCTGTTCGCGTCGGCGAGCAGTCGCAACAGCCGTAAGCCCCGTTCGAGCGTCTGCGCCGATTCGGCCGCCATCATGCCATCGATTATCGCCGCACCGGTGCGCCTGTAGGCGAAACCCGCATCCGACGTAGCCTACGTCGGATGCAGGTTCGGTCCGCGATCAAGGAGCGATGGATGAAGTCGGCGATCGTCGTGGGGGCGGGGATCTGGGGGGCGTCGCTGGCGTTGCGGCTGGCCGACGAGGGCTGGCGGGTGACGCTCGTCGAGCAGTACGCGCCGGGTCACGTGCGTCAGGCCAGCGCCGGGGAGACCCGCCTGCTGCGCTGCGCGCACGGCTCCGACGACTGGTATCCCCGGCTGGCCTGGCAGGCCCGCGACGCCTGGCGCCGGCTGGAACAGCGGACCGGCGAGGAGCTGTACGTCGAGTCGGGGCTGATGTGGTTCGCCCGCGACCCGGACGGCTGGGAGACGCGCAGCGCCCGGGTGCTCGAGCGGCTGGACATCCCCTGCGAGCTGCTCGACCCGGCCGAGGCGGCGCGGCGGTTCCCCGGCCTGCGGGGCGACGACCTCGCCTTCGTGCTGTGGGAGCCGAACGCCGGAGTGCTGCGGGCCCGGCGGGCGACGCAGGTGACCGCGCGCCTGGCCGGCGTGGCCGGTGTCCGGCAGGTCCGCGCCCGGGCCGTGCCGTACGGACGGGGGGCCGGGGTCGTGGCGGACGGCGAGGTGCTGACGGCGGACCGGGTGGTGTGGGCGTGCGGCGCGTGGCTGCCGCGGCTGTTCCCGCACGAGGCGGGACACGTCGAGGTGACGCGGCAGGACACCTTCCACTTCGGGGTGCCCAGGGACTGGACCACGCCGCCGCTGCCCGCGTTCTGCGACTACGACCTGTCGGCGTACGGGCACGGCGACCTGGACGGCATGGGGATGAAGGTCACCGGCGACGCCGAGGGCGAGCCGTACGACCCGGAGAGCGGCGGCAGGCGGGTGCTGCGGCACACCGAGGAGCAGGCGCGCGCCTACCTGGCCAGGCGGTTCCCTTCGCTGGTGGGCGCGCCGGTGGTGTTCAGCCAGGTCTGCCAGTACGCGCTCACCAGGGACGCCGAGTGGATCATCGCCGAGGTCGAGGACGGCGTCTGGCTGCTCGGCGGTGAGTCCGGGCACGGCTTCAAGCACGCCCCGGCCCTGGCCGGATACGTGGCCGGGATCCTCGACGGCGCGCGGGAGCCGGAGGCGCGGTTCGGCCTGCACGAGCGACCGGCGGCCCGGGGCCTGCGCACCAGCGGCGGCACCCTCCCGTAGGGGAGGGCGGACCCGGCCTAGCCGGGCGGGTCCTGGCGGGCCTGGCGGGCGCGCAGGACGATCTCCAGCTCGAACCGGACGTCGGGGTCGGCGAGCGCGTCGCCGTACAGCTGCTCGATCTGGCGCAGCCGATACCGCACGGTCTGCGGGTGGACGTGGAGCGCCGCGGCGACCTCGGCGACGCCCCGGCCGTGACGCAGCCAGGCGAGCAGGGTCTCGGCCAGGCGGTCCTGCTGGCTCTGGCGCAGATGGGCGAGGGGCGCGAGGCGCACCTCCGCCAGGGCGGCCACCAGGTCCTCGTCCTTGAAGACGACCAGCGTGGCCATGTGGTCGGCGCAGCGCAGCAGTCCCCGCCGGGGCAGGACGCCGCGGGTGCCGAGGTCGAGGGCCTCCCTGGCCCAGCCGAGAGAGTTCGCGGCGGCGGCGAGCGGCACGGCGGGGCCGATCGCGGCCCGCCAGCCGCGCAGGGCGTTCTCCAGCGCCTGCACCCGCCCGAGACCGCCGGGATCCGGCACCACGAGACACGGGACGTTGCGGTCGAGCCCGGTCAGCACGTCCGGCGGCAGCACCGGCAGGGGAGAACCGCCGTCGCGTTCCTCCAGGGCCACCCCGGCGACCGTGCGGGGGAGCCGCCAGCCGGCCGCCCTGGCCAGGTCGGCGACGGCCTCCGGCGAGGCCGCGGGGCGGGTGAGAAGCAGGTCGAGCAGCCGCCGGCGGCGGCGCTCCATCTCGCCTGCCGCGTGCGCCCGCGCCTCGGCGAAGCCCTGCGCGGCCGCGTCGGCGAGCTGGTCGAGGTAGACGAAGATGGCCTCGCCCAGGTCGTACAGCGTCCGCGGGTCGAGGCCGAGCTGCTCGGACTGCTCGGTGAGCCGCCGCCACGCCACCCGCGCGCCCAGCCGCATCGCGGTCTGGAAGGGCTCGAGGTCGCGCCCCTCGGCGGCCTCGCCCCTGCCGATCGTCCGGAAGACCTCGGGGTCCCACGGCGCCCGCGGGTTCTCGATGCGTTCCAGGAACCCCTGCAGCGCCTGGTTGACCGACAGCCGCAGGACCTTGATGTAGACCTCGTCCTCCGGGCGGGCGTATTCGGGCACCCGCCGCTGGATCTCCGCGATCACCCGGTCCGCGACGTCGCCCATGCGGGGACGCAGCAGCCTCGCGACGCTCGCCGGCACCGCGCCCCAGAACTCGTCGTCGCCTTTCAGCGCGCGCTCAACGCCCGCTCAGCGCTGTTCCGCGCTGCTCAGCCAGGCGCCGAACTCCTCCAGATCGATCAGGCCGTCGCGGTCGGCGTCGACCCTGTCGATCGCGCCCTGCGCCCCCTGCAGTGTGAGCGGCCGGCCGAGCACCTCCATCAGGCGTACGAGCTCCTCGGCGGAGATCCGCCCATCCCCGTCGGTGTCGATAAGTTGAAAAGTCGCCGCATATTCGCTCATGCCGTCCTCCTCCGGGATCGCGATCAGCACCCTAGCTGAAAGCACGCGCTGCCCCCAGGGATCGCGACTAAGCCGCGGTCCCCGTTTTCTGTCGGTGGCGTGTGCCACCATGCCGTCTCATGACGAACAGCCTGACGGGAAAGGTCGCGCTGGTCGCCGGGGCGACTCGGGGCGCGGGACGCGGCATCGCGGTCGAGCTGGGCGCGGCGGGGGCGACGGTCTACGTGACCGGCCGCAGCACCCGCGAGCGGCCCTCGGAGATGAACCGGCCGGAGACCATCGAGGAGACGGCCGAGCTGGTGACCGCCGCCGGCGGGCGGGGGATCGCCGTGCCGGTGGACCACCTCGACCGCGAACAGGTGCGGGCCCTCGTGGAGCGGATCGACGCCGAGCAGGGCGCGCTCGACGTGCTGGTCAACGACATCTGGGGCGGCGAGCTGCTGTTCAGCTGGAACGACCGGCTCTGGGAGCACTCGCTCGACGACGGCCTGCGCATCCTGCGGCTGGCGATCGACACGCACATCATCACCAGCCATTACGCGCTCCCGCTGCTGATCCGCAAGCCGGGTGGCCTGGTGGTCGAGGTCACCGACGGCACGGCGGAGTACAACGCGGCCAACTACCGCGTCTCGTTCTTCTACGACCTCGCGAAGACGTCCGTGATCCGCATGGCGTTCGCCCAGGCCAAGGAGCTGGCGCCGCACGGCGCGACCGCGGTGTCGCTCACCCCGGGCTGGCTGCGTTCCGAGCTCATGCTGGAGCACTTCGGCGTGACGGAGGCCAACTGGCGTGACGCGCTGGTCAACGTGCCGCACTTCGCCATCTCCGAGACCCCGGCCTTCGTCGGACGCGCGGTGGCGGCCCTGGCCGCCGACCCGGAGGCGAGCCGCTGGAACGGGGAGTCGCTGTCCAGCGGACAACTGGCCCAGGTGTACGGCTTCACCGACGTGGACGGCAGCCGCCCCGACTGCTGGCGCTATCTCGTGGAGGTCCAGGACCCCGGCCGCCCCGCCGACGTCACCGGCTACCGGTGACGGGGGTCGACGTCCGGCGGCGGCTCGGCGAGGCGGCTCGCACCGTTCAACGGGTGCCGAGGGTGGCCGTGACCAGGGTCCAGTCGATGTGAGCCTCGGCCGCGTTGCCGCCCGCCGTCCCCGCCACCCAGTGCGCGACCTGCGGTGTCTCCCTGCTGTCCGGCACCACCCAGGTCGCGCCCGTGTCCGCGCCGTCGCGGTGCAGGCGGGCCACTCCCGCGCTGTCCACGGTCACCTTCCAGGTGGCGGGTCTCCCGGCCTCGGGGAGCGTGAGGATCCTCTCCCAGGTGCCGGATCCCTTCGTCATCGTCCACACGCCGCCCCGCTGCACCGTCAGCATGAGCCGCCGCGCGCCGTTGGCGACCTTCGTCCCGAGGCTGACCCCTCGTCCGGTCCGCGGGTCCAGGGCGCTGTCGTCGATCACCCGGGCCCGGAACTCCACAGTGAAGTCGCACGCCCTGGTCACGTCGAGGGGCAGCACGGCTGCGACGACCCCGCTCGTGGCGCTGCGCAGGCGCAGGCCGCCGCCCATGAGAGCCGCCCCCCGGTCGAGTGTCCATCCCGTCCAGGAGCCGCCCGCCACGTGGTCGGTCACCTCGACCAGCTCCAGCACGGCCTCCCCGTCGCCGCCGATCGACACGCCCGGTGAGCCGTCCGCCGACGGGACCGTCCACCGCGCTCCGGGCGGGCCGGCCGGCGGAACGGCCTGCGCGGTCGCGGTGCCCGCCGCGTCGACGATCACCCGCCACCGGTCTTCCACCCCGGGGACGGGCACCCATCCGTCCGCCGTCAGGGCGTGCGGCCCGTCGGGCCGTACGGCCATCCTGAGGAGGCGCGTGCCCGTGTTCACCTCGATCGCCAGGCCGTCGCCGGAGCTCGGGAAGCGCGTCACCCTGCCGTGGAAGGTCAGGACGAAGCCCTCAGACGGTCCGTACGGGCGGCTGATCCGCCCGGAGGTCAGGCGGAGACCGCGGGCGTCGTCAGGGGAGGAGCCCGCCGGGGCCGGGCCGTCCTCGCCCAATGATCCCATGTCTTCGGCGCCGCCGCTCATGGTCCACCCGCCCCAGCCGGGGGCGATCCCGGTGAAGACGTCGGCCAGGTCGAGGCGGGCGAGCTTGATCTCGATCTGGTTGTGCTCCCAGACGACGAAGAACCGGCCCGGCTCGTACTCGTCGGCCGACGCGTAGACGTCCCAGCCGCGGGCCGCGCCCTGGGTGAGCCGCCTGCCGTCGGCGAAGAGCCGCCCCGGGCCCCACGGTGTGCCCGGGCGCCTGACCTTGTAGTGGAGGACCTCGCGATACTGGTCGGGCTTCGCGGAGGCGGGGCCGGTGAACGGCCCGGCCAGCGTGTTGTAGACGGTCAGGTAGCGATCGAGGGCGTCCTTCGTGAAGAAGGTCTTGACGTAGTAGTTCGGCAGCTCGGGGTTCACGGCGAAGGCGGACCAGGTGAGCCCGCCGTCGGTGCTGGTCGCGGTCGCGGCGTACGCGGCGTGGGTGCGGTAGTGGGCGTCCTTGTCCGCCGCGGTGCCGCCGCGCAGCGTGCGCGCGACCATGAGCAGGGTGCGCGGGTCGTCCTGTGACACGACGACCTGCGGCTCCTCGACGGACAGGCCGGGCGGGTTGTCCGCAAGGGCGCCCGGCGTCCAGGCGACCAGGTCGGCCGAGCGCAGCACGCCCGCCCTGGTGGTGCCGCTCGCCGCCTGCCAGTACGGCACCAGCCAGACGCCCTCGTACCTGACCGGTTTGCCGGCCACGACGACCCCACGGGAGTTGGGCGGCACGGCGACGGAGACGGGGTGGTCGGCCCAGGTGCGGCCGCCGTCGATGCTCCTTCGGGCGACCATCGTGACCGGGAAGCCGTCGACGTTTCCCGCGGCGTCGCGGTCGGCCGCGACCGCGATCCGGCCGAGCAGCGCCAGCAGCGCGTCGCCGTCCTTGAGGAACACCACGTAGTGGTAGCGATGGGTGGAGGTGGCCGCCGCGAGCGTGCCGGTGGTCCAGGTGCGGCCGCCGTCCCCGGACCGGGCGTACATGATCGCGCCCTGGTCGGTGGGGGAGGGGTCCACGGGGTCGGCCACCCCGGCCCGCCAGGCGACCACGAGGCGGCGGGCGTCGAGGGCGGCGACGTCGGGGACCCGGTTGCCCTCGTGGGCGAGCTCGCGCACGGAGCCGGTGCCGCCGTACACGGTGACGGGGTCGCGGACGGCGGCGCCGACCACGTCGATATCCGGCCATGACCGGTCAGAGGGGATCACCCGCACCAGGGAACACGGCCGGGGACCGTGAGACGGCGGCTGTCACGAACAGTTCGGAACACGTGCATCCCGCCGTAAGCGCGCTCCCCCGGGCCCGCATAGGGGACACCGGGGGACGCACGCCTGCCGGGCGGGCCGACCGCGCCGGCAGAGGCCCGGCCCGAACGAGGTCAGGCGGCCGCGCAGGCGGGCGTGGGGGCGGAGTTGGAGGCGTTCCAGGAGGCGATGAAGCCCAACGTGGTGCTCGCGCCGGCGCCGAGGGAGCCGTTCCAGCTCTCGTTCTTCACGGTCACGCTCGCCCCGCTCTGGGTGGCCTTGCCGCCCCACGCCTGGGTCACCTGCTGCCCGTTGGCGAAGGTCCAGGTCACGGTCCAGCCGCTGATCGGAGCGGTGCCCGTGTTCTTGACCGTGACCTCACCCTGGAAGCCGCCGCCCCACTGATTGGTGATCTTGTAGGTCGCACTGCAGCCCGAGGGCCCGGACGACGGCGAGGCCGAGGGGGACGGTGACGGAGAAGGCGACCGGGTCGGCGAGGGGCTGGGGCTGGGGCTGGGGCTGCGGGTCGGGCTGGGGCTGGGACTCGGGCTGGGACTCGGGCTGGGGGACGGCTGCGCGCCGCCGAGCAGGGCCGCGAGAGCGGGGTACCACTTGTCCGCCATCTTCTGGTTGCCGCTGTCGCTGGGGTGCACGCCGTCGTAGGTGTCCGTGCTCGTGCTGAAGCCGGTCCACTGGTCGACGACCACGATCGGGGAGGCCGCCGTGGTCTTCGAAGCGGCCCAACCAGGGATCGCGCTGTTCAGGGTGACGGCCCGCTGGGCGCACTCGGGGCAGGTGCTCGGGTTCATCGGGATGATCTGGGCGACCAGGATCTTCATGTTCGGGTTGCTCGCCCGCATCTGGTCCACGAGCTTGCCGTAGGCCGCCAGGATCGTGTCGGTGGGCTTGTTGCTCCACACGTCGTTGGTGCCGAAGTGCATCATCACGATGTCGGGACGGGTCGCCGAGAGCCAGGCCGGGAGCTGGTTCTGGTCGGCGACGTTCGTGACGAGGAAGCCGCCGTGGCCCTCGTTGTCGCCGTCGTACGGCACCCCGCATCCCTGCGCGGGCAGCGTCCCGACCATGTCGATGTTGGTGAAGCCTCCGTTCTGCAGCTTGTTCCACAACAGGGCCCGCCAGCAGCCGGGCGATCCGGTGATCGAGTCGCCCAGGGGCATGATCCGCACCGCGGCCGCCTCGGCGGGCCGGGCGACGAGCAGCCCGAGCACCATGAGCAGGGCCGCCACCACCGCGCTTCTCTTCGACATCGCATCTCTCCCTCGTGCCGTCCGGCGCGATGGTAGAGAGCGGCGCGTCGCCCGCCCCAGGGAGGAGGCGCGGAAAAGGCCCTGACCAGCGGGGATGTATGTACGTTTCACCCGATGTCTCGCCGGTGGGCGGTCGCGTCCACCGCTGACCCCACAGGGCACTCCAGACGCGGCCGCCACCTCGTTCATCGCCTGCGGCGATGCCGGGTTCCACCTGGCAGCACGACCGAATATGCTGCACGTCGGTCTACTTTTCGCACGTCACCGAGAGGATTCGGTCCCCATGTACAAGGAGTTCCTCGGCGAGGTCGTGGTGTGGCTGATTCCCATCGTCATCCTCGTGGGCATCGCGCTGCTGGTGACCAGCCACGCCTGACGACACGTCCTGAGGAGGGCCGGGCCATGAGGCCCGGCCCTTCCCTTTTTCCCGGAAGGTCAAACCCGTCTCTAGCGGCAAATCTGGCTATGTACGCATCTACGGCCACACCGGCACAAAAGTGTCACTGACCTGCATTGTTGATCAATCCGATTGGATCATGTGATACTTCGCGAATCGGCGTGATCGTCAGGTGGGGAGCAGACCGGATGTCGATCCATGTAGGTCCGAAGCCGACCCGAAATGCGGACATTCTTCCCTTCTATCGGTCTCTCGCGAGGCATCCGCGCGATCCGGTCTCCGCCTTCGAAGAGGTCGGCAGGCAGGCCGACGGCAGGCTCGTCCGGCTCAACATGGGACCATTCCGGCCCTACCTGGTGACCCACCCGGACCACGTCCAGCACGTGCTGCGGACCAACCAGCCCAACTACGTCCGCGAGGGCATGTTCTGGGATCCGCTGGTCCCGCTGCTGGGTGGCGGCATCCTGTCGGACGGCGAGACCTGGCAGGACAGCCGCCGGGTCCTGCAGCCCCTGTTCACCGCGAAGTACGTCGACTCGCTGGCCGAGCGCATGGCCGAGATCGTCGCGGAGCAGATCGACGCGATCGTGCGCCCCGGGGAGCCGTTCGACGTCGTCGACGGGATCTCGGCCATCGTCCATCCGACGATCGTCCGGCTCTTCTTCGGCGACCGGATCTCGAGAGAGGACATCGCCCGCCTCATTCCCGCGTACGAGGTGGCGGTGACGGCCACATGGCCGCGCCTGCTGATGCCGTTCGTGCCGGACTCGGTCCCGCTGCCGGGCGACCGGCCCTTCCGCCGGTCCATCGAAACGATCAACAGTGTTGTGTACCCCCGGGTCCACGAGGCCCGCCGTACGGCGGCCGACGGCAAGGATGTGGTCTCGGCGATCTGCCGCGCCCGCGCGGGCGACCCGGGCGAGGCGGGGGACCGGCGGATCAGGGACGACATGGTCAGCATGCACGGCGCGTCGACCGAGACCTCGGCGACCGCGCTCACCTGGGCGTGGGTCGCCCTCGACGCGCATCCCGAGCTGGCGGAGAAGGTCTACGCGGAGATCGACGAGGTGGTCGGGACCGAGACGGTGGGGCCGTCCCATCTGCCCGAGCTGCGCTACCTGAAGATGTTCCTGTCCGAGCTGGTGCGCCTGTACCCGCCGGGCTGGATTCTGCCGCGGCAGGCGGTGGAGACGGACGAGATCGGCGGAGTCACGGTCAAAGCCGGCTCCACGGTGATGCTCAGTCCCTACCTCACGCACCGGCTCGAGGGGTTCTGGGACCGGCCGGAGGAGTTCGACCCCGAGCGCTTCGCGCCGGAGCGGGAGCGGCGGCACCGCTGGGCCTACTTCCCGTTCGGCGGCGGCCCCCACCAGTGTCTCGGCCAGCACCTGTTCATGATCGAGGCGCAGCTGCTCATGGCGGGCCTGCTGAGCCGCTACCGTCCCGTGCTCACGGCGTCGAGGCCGGTCCGGCCGCGGCTCGCCTCCTCCCTGCGGCCGAACCAGAAGGTGAAACTCACGTTCGTCGAGCGTGCCCGCACATGATCGCCGAGCACCTCGCGGAGCAGGAGACGGCTCTCGCCGCGGATCTGGGCAGGACGTGTGCGCTCGCCACGCGGTGCCAGCGCGATCTCCAGACCTGCGCCGCGGCGTACGGCGAGCTGTTCCCGGCCAGGCCGTTCGATCCGGCGTTCTTCGCCGCGTTGTCGATGGTCACCGCGTTCGGCTCGCCCTGGGCGTCGCCGGACGAACTGCGCGCGGTCGGCCGCGCGTCGCTGTGGATCTTCGCGGTCGACCGCCTGGTGGACCAGGTCGCCGGCTCGCGCGCGGAGGCCGAGGCTCTGGTCGCCGAGTGCCTGGCGGCGGCCGAGACCGGCCCGGGCGGGGACGCCCCCGCCGTGGTGCGCTTCCTCACCGACCTGCGGGACGACCTGGCGACGGCGCCCGCTTTCGCCGCCCTGCGGGCGGTCTGGCTCGACCGGCTCGGGCGGACGCTGCGCGCGATGGTGCGGGAGTGGCGGTGGAAGGAGGAGGGCGCGCCCGTCTCTCTGGACGAGTACCTCGACGGCGCGGACGGCTGCGGGTCCTCCTTCGTCAACGTGTCCCACTGGATCAGGACGGGAGACCCCTGGACGGTCGGCCACATCGACGAGCTGCTGCGGGTCGGCGACGAGGTGCAGCGCTACCTGCGCCTGCTCAACGACCTGGCCACCCGGGAACGGGAGCGCGGCCAGGGCGACGCCAACGCGCTGGCCTTCGGTGCCGGCGCCGAGGAGGTGACCGCGCGCATGAACGAGATCCGCGGCCGCTGCCTGACTCTTCTCGGGCCCGTACGGGCGCGCAGCCCGCGCGCCGCGGCCTACCTCGAACGACAGATCGGTTTCAACACGGGCTTCTACGGGCTCGTGGACTATTGGGGCGAGCTTGAACGTGAGTGATGTCTCCCTTGCCGGACAGGTGGACGAGCCGGTGGACGTGCCGGCGGCCGCGGGCGAGTTGATGCGGGACCTGATGTCCCGGCCGTGGGGCCACGTGTCGCCGTCCGTCTACGAGACCGGGCGGCTCGTCACCCTGGCTCCCTGGCTCCTGGGCCACGACGAGCGGGTGGCGTACCTCGTCGCCACGCAACGACCTGACGGGTCATGGGGCGTGCCCGACGGCTACGGCCTGGTCCCGACCCTGAGCGCCACCGAGGCGTTGCTGTCGGTCCTCACCAGGGGCGACCACGGCGTGGACCGGGACGTCCTGATCGGCGCGGTCCGGCGCGGGCTGCGCGTGCTGTCCGGCTGGCTGGCGGAGACGGCGGTCGTCACGCTGCCCGACACCCCCGCGATCGAGATCATCGTGCCGGCGCTCGTGTCGCTCATCAACGCGCACCTGGACGGCCTGAGCGAATGCGAGATCGGCCGTCTGCCGATCCCCGAGGGGATGAGCGAGGGGCCGCTCACCCTGATCCGGCAGCGCCTGGAGTCCGGCGCCGCCCTGCCGGACAAACTCCTGCACGCGCTGGAGGTGGCCGGCCGATCGGCGGCCAGCGCCCCGGCCGTCCACCCGACCTCGATCGGAACGGTCGGAGCCTCGCCGGCGGCGACCGCGGCCTGGCTGAGCGGCAGCGCCCTGCCCGATCCCGGCCACCACGCCCGGCGCTATCTGGAGGCGGTGGCGCTGCGGCACGGCGGCCCGGTGCCGGTGGGGCTGCCGATCACCGTGTTCGAGCGCGGCTGGGTGCTGAGCTGGCTCGCCCGGGCGGGTATTCCCTTCGACGTGCCGCCGGAGATGCTGGCCGATCTCCGCGCGGCGATCGGCCCCGAGGGCACGCCCGCCGGCGCCGGGCTGCCGCCCGACGCCGACACCACCTCGGTCGCGCTGTACGCGCTGGCGCTGCTCGGCGTGCCGTACGAGCCGGACAGCCTGTGGGCCTTCGAGACGCCGACGCACTTTTGCACCTGGCAGGGCGAGGAGGGCTCCTCGGTCAGTGTGAACGCTCACGTGCTGGACGCCTTCGGCCAGTACGCGGCGGCCCGGCCGGAGCAGGCCCCCCGCTACGCCATGGTGCTGGCCAGGCTCGCCGCCTGGCTGCGCGAGCGGCAGCGGGCCGACGGAAGCTGGGACGACCGCTGGCACGCCTCGCCCTACTACGCGACCGTGTCCTGCGCGCTCGCGCTGCACGAGTTCGGCGGGCAAGAATCGGTGGTCGCGGTGCGGTCGGCCGTACGGTGGGTGCTGGACACCCAGCGCGAGGACGGCTCCTGGGGCCGGTGGGGCGGCACCGCCGAGGAGACGGCGTACGCCGTGCAGCTCCTGCTCATGACCGGTCCCTTGACCGGCGACGAAGACCGCGCGGAGGCGGTGCGGCGAGGGTACCGCTACCTGCTGCGTTCGGCCGACCCGGCGGACGGGCCGGCGCTCTGGCACGACAAGGACCTCTATCTGCCGTTGGCGGTCGTCCGGGCGGCCGTGCTCGCCGCCCTGCATCTCGCACAGTCCAGTGGACTTGTTGTCCAACAAGCCGGTCAACTATGATCGCCTGGGCTAATCTAAATTTCGCTTAATTCGGACATGCCCTCGCTGGATCTTGCGGGTTGAGCGGTTTTCCAGCCCTTTGCTAGGGTGGCGCGAGGCGCGGCGCGGTCTTTTCGCTGGGCAGTCCGGGCTGCCCTAAACGGCGGGCGATTGTTAATGGCTGGTAAACGCGCTGTTAGGGCGTTCTGACTTCGCTGGGTGGTATGTCTATGCGCTTCCGGAATTCGCGTGTGCGAACCAAGGTCGCGGCCCTGCTGGTGTCACTGACCGCCCTGTGGGCGTTCGCGGCGTGGGTCACGGTCCGGGAGGGCGTCAACCTCATCTGGGCCACCACCATCGACAGCGGGGTCGCCCAGCCGAGCGAGCCGCTGCTGCTGGAACTGCAGCGCGAGCGCCGGCTGTCGGTGACCCGCGCCGGCGACCCCGCCCGGGTGCTGCGGAAGGAACTGCAGGACCAGCGCGCCCGCACGGACGCCGCGGTGGGCACCTTCAAGGAGTCGGCCACCAGCGACAAGGTCCGCCTCGCGGCCGACGACGCGCTGATGGTGCACCTGAACGACACGCTGCGGCGGCTCGACGGCCTGCGCGAGACCCGGTCGGCAATCGACGCCGGGCGCCTCGACCGCACGCGGACGGAAGACGCCTACAGCGACGTCATCGACGCCTTCGACGCGATGTACGGCGCGGTCGCCACGCTCGACGACGCCACGCTCGCCAAGGACGGCCGCACGCTGTCGGCCATGAGCCGGGCGCGCGAACTGCTCGCCCGCGAGGACGCGATGATCGCCGGCGTTTTCGCCGAGGGCCGGTTCACCGAGCAGGACCATCGGCAGTTCACGCAGATGGTGGGTGTCGCCCGGTTCGAGCTCGACCGGGCCGCGGCCGACCTGCCGCCGGCCGACCGCGCGGCGCTGGACAAGTGGAGGAAGTCGCCGTCGGTGACCACCCTCCGCAGTCTCGAAGACCAGCTCTCGCTCAGCAGGCAGGCCGGCCGTCCGCCGATGGTGGCGGAGACGCAGTGGCGGGGCGCCGCGGACGCGGCGATGACCCAGCTCCAGAAGGTGGTCATCGACGCCGGTGACGCGCTGGTCGAACGGGCCATCCCGGTCGCCGTCGCCGTCTTCACCCGCCTCCTGCTGGCCGGTGTGCTCGGCCTGGTGGCGGTCATCGCGTCGATCGTCCTGTCGGTCACCACGGCCCGGGCCCTGGTGCGTCAGCTGGAGAAGCTGCGCGAGGCCGCGCTCGAACTGGCCAACGAGCGGCTGCCCGGAGTGGTCGCCCGCCTCGCCCAGGGCGAGAAGGTCGACGTCAAGGCGGAGGCGCCGCCGCTCGACTTCGGGCCCGACGTCATCGGCCAGGTGGGCGCGGCGTTCAACACCGTGCAGGAGACCGCCATCCGCACCGCCGTCGAGGAGGCCCAGCTCCGGCAGAGCATCCGCGACATCCTGCTCAGCCTCGCCCGGCGTACGCAGTCGCTGGTGCACCGCCAGCTCACGCTGCTCGACGTGATGGAGCGGCGCGAGTCGGACCCGGCGGAGCTGAAGGACCTGTTCCGCATCGACCACCTCGCCACCCGCATGCGGCGCAACGCCGAGAACCTCATCGTCCTGTCCGGGGCGTCCCCCGCCCGCGCCTGGCGGCGCTCGGTGCCGATGGTCGACGTCGTACGCGGCGCGCTGGCCGAGGTCGAGGACTACACCCGCGTCACCGTGATGCCGATGGGGGAGACCGCGCTCATCGGACGCGCGGTGGGCGACGTCATCCACCTGCTCGCCGAGCTGATCGAGAACGCGGTGTCGTTCTCCCCGCCGTACACGATGGTGCAGGTGGGCGGTCAGGTGGTGGCCAGCGGCTACGCGATCGAGATCGAGGACCGCGGCCTCGGGATGAGCGCCGAGGACCTGGAGGCGACCAACCAGCGGATCTCCGACCCGCCCGAGTTCAACCTGTCGAGCACCGCCCGGCTCGGCCTGTACGTCGTCAGCCGCCTGGCCGAGCGGCACGGGATCAGGGTGTCGCTCAAGGCGTCGCCCTACGGCGGGACGACCGCGGTCGTGCTGCTGCCGCGCGATCTCGTCATCGAGGGCGGGGATGCCCTGCCCGAGGAGGAGACCGGCCCCGGTCGTCTCCCGCAGCGGGAGCCCGGCACTCGGAGGATCGCGCTGGTCGGCGCGCCCGAAGCGGTCCCCGGACCAGTTCAGGAGGTGGTTCCCGTGCCGAGGGCTCCCGAGCCGCCCAGGCCCGTGCAGAGCGCCCCACCGCCGGGCGGCGCCGATCCGGACAGGCCCGCGCCCTCGGCCGGGTTCACCCCGTCGGGTCTGCCCTTCCGGGTGCCGCAGGCCAACCTCGCCCCCGCGCTCGCCGACGAGTCGAGGAACGCGGACGAGGCGGAGGAGCAGGAGGACCGCTCGCCGGACGACATCCGGAAGATCATGGGCTCGTTCCAGTCGGGGACGAGGCGCGGCAGATCCGAGGCCGCGAAACTGCTGAGTGACGAGGAGGACAACCTGTGACGCAGAAGACCGGGGCCTCCGCGGACCTCGCGTGGCTGCTCGACGACCTTGTCGCGCGGGTCCGCGAGGTCGAGCACGGCATCGTGCTGTCCACCGACGGCCTGCTGCTGGCCGGCTCGCAGGGACTTCGCGTGGAGGACGCCGAGCACCTGTCCGCCGTCGCCTCCGGCCTGCAGAGCCTGGCGCGCGGCGTCGGCGAACGCTTCCAGGGCGGGTCCGTACGGCAGACCATCGTGGAGATGAAGTCGGCCTACCTGCTCGTGACCGTGGCGGGCCAGGGCGCCTGCCTGGCCGTGCTCTGCTCGGGAGACGCCGACGTCGGCCTGGTGGCGTACGAGATGGCCATGCTGGTCGTGCGCGTCGGGCAGTACCTCACCTCGCCCGCCCGGACCACGATCGACCGGGCCACCGGGAAAGAGGTCCGCCTGTGAACGCCGAGTGGAGCCCGGACGAGGAGCGCTTACTCGACGCGCCGACCATCCGGCCATACGTGATCGCACGTGGCCGTACGGAGGCGCAGGACCGCTTCGACCTCATCTCGCTCGCGGTGACCGTCCGGCCCACGACGGGAGCCGAGATCGGGCTGGACCCCGAGCATCAGGCGATCGTGCGGCTGTGCCGCAGGCCGCTTTCGGTCGCGGAGATCGCGGCCCATCTGGACCTGCCGGCCGGGATCGTCCGGGTCCTCCTCGGCGACCTGTTCGACCGGGGCTTCGTGGCCGTGCAGCAGCCCCAACCGGAGATGGACGTGCTCGACGAGCGGATGTACAAGGCGGTGCTCGATGGCCTTCGGGCGCTCTGATTCCGCGAAGAACCCGCCGAAGATGCCCACGGCGATCAAACTGCTGATCGCCGGAGGCTTCGGGGTGGGCAAGACCACGATGGTCGGCGCCGTGTCGGAGATCCGGCCGCTGCGCACGGAGGAGACGCTGACCGACCGCAGCGTCGGCGTGGACGACCTGTCCGGGGTCGAGGCGAAGGCGACCACCACGGTCGCCATGGACTTCGGCCGCATCAGCATCGGAGAGGACTTCGTCCTCTATCTCTTCGGCACCCCCGGCCAGGAGCGGTTCTGGTTCGTCTGGGACGAGCTCGCCCGGGGAGCGCTCGGCGCGGTCGTGCTGGCCGACACCCGCAGGCTCGCCGACTGCTTCCCCTCCGTCGACTACTTCGAGCGGCGGGGCACACCCTTCGTCGTCGCGGTCAACTGCTTCGAGGGCGCCCCGGTCTTCGATCTGGACGAGGTCAAGCTCGCGCTCAACCTCGGCCAGGATGTGCCGATCATGCTGTGCGACGCGCGCAAGCGGGAATCGGGCAAGGAAGTCCTGATCGAGCTCGTCAAGCACGCGTACGGCAAGCGCCCGACCGCCGCCGCCCGCTGAGACTCGTTCCTCCCGGCGGGTGAGGAGGCCTCAGGGCCGGACGTTCTCCAGGTCCTCCAGGAGACTGGGGTGCGTGGGCCGCCACCCGAGGACCTCGCGGGTGTGGGCGCTGGAGGCCGGCTGGTCCATGGCGAAGATCGGGCCGAACGGGCCGAAATTCTCCTGCGGCACCGCCTCGACCGGCAGGCCGAGCCGCCGGCCGATGACGGCCGCGATGTCCCGCACCGCGTCGCCCTCGTCGGCCACGGCGTGCCAGACCGTCCCGGCGGGCGCCGACTCGAGAGCCAGCCGGAACAGGACCGCCGCGTCGAGCGCGTGCACGGCCGGCCAGCGCTGGGTGCCGTCGCCGGGATAGCCGGACACGCCGGTGCGGCGCGCCTGATCCGTCAGCAGGCCGGCGAAGCCGCCCTCGCCCTCGTTGTGGACCGTGCGCGGCATGCGGACGGCCACGCTGCGCACACCGCGCGAAGCCAGAGCCAGCAGCGCGTTGACCGAACGGCCGCGACCGCCCACAGGTCCCTCGGTCGGGGCGGGGTCGGTCTCGGTGGCGAGGCGGCCCGGTACCCAGGGCGTGCCCGAGACCGCGACGATCGGCCGATCGCTGCCGAGCAGCTCCTCGCCCAAAGTGGCGAGAGCGGCGCTCTCCTCGGCGATCGACCGGGCGAGCGCCTCGTCGGTGCTGTAGTCGGTGCCGAACGCCAGGCTGATCACGCCGTCTGACTGCGCGGCGCCGGCCCGCAGCGCGTCGAGGTCGGCCAGCTGTCCGCGCAGCACCTGGGCGCCGGCGTCGGTAAGGGCCTGCGCGGACTTGTCCGACCGGGCCAGCGCGAGAACGGTGTGCCCGTTGGCGAGCAGTTCGGCGACGACGGCGGAGCCGATGGTGCCGGTGCCGCCGGTGACGAAAACGTGCATGAGAATCTCCCGAAGTGACGAGACCTTTGTCCCATCACCATACACACCCACGGGACAACTGTCCCATCACCTATGATGGTGGTCATGGCCCGATGGCAACCGGAGACGACCCAGCGACTCGTCGTCGCGGCCGTCGACCTGTTCACCGAGCAGGGGTACGACGCCACCACGGTGGCGCAGATCGCCGAGCGTGCCGGTGTCACCAAGAGCACCTTCTTCCGGCACTTCTCCGACAAGCGTGAGCTGCTGGTCGCCGGCCAGGAGACCCTGAGCCGGCTGCTCGCCGAGGGGATCGCCGAGGCGCCCGCGGACGCCAGCCCGCTCGAGGCGGTCGCGGCCGGTCTCGAACGCGCGTCCGGCGCCATGGGGCCGGCGAACCGCGAACTCGGCCCCCGCCTGAAAGCAGCCGTGGCGGCCAGCACCGAACTTCAGGAGCGAGACGCGCTCAAGAGCGTCGGCCTCGCCGCCGCCATGACCGACGCGCTCGTCGCCCGCGGTGTCCCGGACCCGACCGCGCATCTCGCGGCCGAGCTGGGCGTCCTCGCCTTCAAGCGGGGTTACGCCCTGTGGTCGGAAGGCGATCGTGATGACGCGAGAGGGCTCGCGCACCACGCGTTGGCCGCCCTGCGGGAGCTGCGCGCGGCGACGGCGTCGCTGGGCTGATCGATCTCGTGCCGCCGCCGGGGGTGTTCGGCGGGCGGGATGACGTCCTCGTTCGCCGGTGAAGTTTGGGCATATACGCCCGGTTTTTCCCACCCCTACTGCGATCACTGTTTACGTTTCGTGACAGGGTGAGGTTTGCGTACCTCGCTCCTCGCGCGGCCTGCGCCCGAGCGGGCGCCCGTTCGGTTTCGGCCGCCCGTTAATGCCGCCTGATTACTCCTCATTCATCCCTTTTGGACGTCGTCGACCGGCCGTACTTTCCTTCGCCGTCGACCGTGCGTAACAGGTGCACAACAGCCGTTGATATGAACCTAACCCCCCTGTAACCTCGGCCCCATCGCAGAAACTATCGGGCGACTGCCGAAAGTTTCGGTCGGAATCCAGAAGGGAAACCACCGTGAAGTTGAGTCGGCGAGGTGCGGCGCTCTTAGCGGCGTCGGCACTGGTCCTCGGGGGATGTGGTAGTACCGGGAACGACGCCGGCGAGAGCAAGAGCTCAGCCGGCGGCAAGGTGACCGTCGAGTTCTGGAATATCTGGACCACCGAACCCCTGAAGAGCTACGGCGCTCAGGCGATCAAGGATTTCCAGGCCGCGCACCCGAACATCACGATCAAGAGCGTTCCCTACGAGAACGAGGCGTTCAAGGCGAAGCTGACGACGCTCACCCAGTCCGGCAAGGCGCCGGACATCTTCCAGACCTGGGGTGGTGGCGTGCTCGCCCAGCAGGTGGACGCGGGCCTGGTCAAGGACCTCACCACCGACGCCGCATCCTGGCTCGGCACCTTCACGGACGCCGCCCTGTCGGCGTACAAGGTCGGGGACAAGCAGTACGCCATCCCGGACGACATCGGCATGGTGGGCTTCTGGTACAACAAGGCGCTGTTCAAGAAGGCCGGGATCGCCGAGCCCCCGGGGACCTGGTCGCAGCTCATCGACGACGTCAAGAAGCTGAAGGCCGCCGGGGTCACCCCGATGGCGCTCGGCGGCAAGGACAAGTGGCCGGGCCACTACTACTGGGCCTACCTCGCCATGCGGATCGGCGGCCTCGACGCCCTCAAGCAGGCCGGTGACAGCAAGGACTTCACGGGTCCGGCCTTCGTGCAGGCGGGGCAGAAGCTCAAGGAACTGGCCGATCTCCAGCCGTTCCAGAAGGGCTACCTCGGCGCGACGTACGGCGACCCGGGCGGCCAGGCCGCCACGATGGGCGACGGCAAGGCCGCCATGGAGCTGATGGGCCAGTGGGCGCCCGCGGTCCAGAAGGACGCAGGCAAGGGCCTCGGCGACGACCTCGGCTTCTTCCCCTTCCCCGCGGTCGACGGCGGTAAGGGCGCGATCACCGACGCCTTCGGCGGCGGCGGTGGCTTCGCGATCGGGGCCGACGCCCCGGCTGAGGCGATCGAGTTCCTGAAGTTCCTCACCGACAGCACCGAGCACCGCAAGCAGGTCGCGACCGGCGGCGTGCTCCCGGTGCTGAAGGGCGAGGAGGACGCGGTCACCGACCCGAACCTGAGCGTGGTCGCCAAGAACCTCGCCGGGGCCACCGGGTTCCAGCTCTACCTCGACCAGGCGTTCCCGCCGGCCGTCGGCCAGGAGGTCAACGACTCCGTGGCCCAGCTGATCGGCGGGACCAAGACGCCCGAGCAGGTGGCGCAGGCCATCACGGAAACCGCGAAGTCGGAGTAACTGTCGCGTGAAGACGACGAGACCCCGGAGCCTCAGGCTCCGGGGGTTCACCACGATCCTTCTGTTCCTGCTGCCCGCGCTCGTGCTCTTCTTCGGCCTCGTCGTGGCGCCGATCCTGCTCGCCTTCTACGCGAGCGTGTTCAAGTGGAACGGCATGCGCGGGCTGCCGACGGACTTCGTCGGCATGGCGAACTTCACCCGCCTGCTGGCGGACGAGGTCTTCCTGGGCGACCTGTGGCGCGGCCTGCTGCTGATCATCCTGTCGGTGGCGATCCAGCTTCCCCTCTCGCTGGGGATCGCCATGCTGCTCAACCAGAAGATCCGCGGCCGGGCGTTCTTCCGCCTGCTGTTCTTCGCCCCGTACGTGCTGTCCGAGGCGATCACCGCGGTCCTGTTCATGATGATCCTGTCGCCCACGGACGGCCTGGCCAACTACATCCTCGGCTGGTTCGGGATCGACCCCCTCGACTGGTTCGCCGACCCGTCGACGGTCATGATGTCGGTGTTCATCGTCATGACCTGGAAGTACTTCGGCTTCCACATGATCTTGTACATCGCCGGGCGCCAGGGCATCCCGAAGGAGCTCACCGAGGCCGCCCAGATCGACGGCGCGACGGGGTGGAAGGTCTTCCGCTACGTCACGCTGCCGCTGCTCGGACCCACGATCCGCATCAGCGTGTTCCTGTCGGTCATCGGTGCGATCCAGCTGTTCGACCTGGTCTGGATCATCACCGGCGGAGGCCCCTCGCACTCCTCCGAGACCATGGCCGTCACGATGTTCCAGTTCGGCTTCAAACGCTTCCAGGTCGGCTACGCGAGCGCGATCAGCGTGGTGATGTTCTTCATCAGCCTGGTGTTCGCGCTCTTCTACCAGCGATACGTCATGCGCCGCGACCTCGAAGGAGCCTCCACCGTGTTGAGGGATCAGCGATGAGTGCCAAGCGCCACAGGCAGTCGCCGACGTCGGGCGGTCCGCTGCGCAGCCTGTCCCTGCACGCGATCGTCGTGGTCACTGCGTTGTTCGTCGGTATCCCGCTGCTGTACGGCGTGCTGGGCGGCTTCAAGACCACCCGGCAGCTGTCGAGCAACCCGATCGGCCTGCCCAACCCCTGGGTGCCGGAGAACTACACGAGCATCCTCGCCTCGTCGTCGTTCTGGCGCATGCTCTGGAACAGCACCTACATCGCGGTGCTGACCACGCTCGTGGTCGTCGCGGTGTCCGCGCTGGCGGCCTTCGTGTTCGCACGCTTCGCCTTCCGGGGGCGCGAGGCGCTGTTCACGATGTTCGCCGCCGGGCTCATGTTCCCGTTCGCGGTGGCGATCCTGCCGCTGTTCGTGCTGCTGCGGATGTTCGGGCTGCTCGACAACCCGCTCGGCGTGATCCTCCCGCAGGCCGCCTTCGGCATGCCGATGACGATCATCATCCTGCGCGGTTTCTTCCGGGCCATCCCGGGAGAGATCGAGGAGGCGGCGATCCTCGACGGGTGCTCACCGTTCGGCTTCTTCTGGCGGATCCTGCTGCCGATGGCCCGGCCCGCGATCGCCACGGTCTCCGTGCTGGCCGTCGTCAACAGCTGGAACCAGTTCATGCTGCCGCTCGTGGTGTTCAGCGACGACAGCTTCTTCACCATCCCGCTGGGCGTCCAGCAGTTCCAGGGGCAGTATGCGACGGACATCGCCCGGGTCATGGCCTACATCGTGGTCGCGATGCTGCCCGCCCTCGGCTTCTACGCCGTGGCCGAGCGCCAGCTCGTCAGCGGCCTGACCGCGGGGGCCGTCAAGGGCTGACCCGCGTGTACAGCCGTACGGCGTAGCCGAGCACGCGGACGGTCCGCTCCCGGCGGTAGCTCTCCCGCAGCAGCAGCCGCTTGGCGGAGTCGCGCGAGGACGAGAGGTCGGCGGGTGCGGGGTGGGGACGGCTCACCACCCATACCCGCGGCGCCGCGCCCAGCGATGCGGCGATCTCGCCCGCGGGCAGCTCACGCCCGGCGAGCGTGCCCGACGCCGCGCCGCCGGTCCGCAGCGCCGCGTCGCGGACACCGCGGAACGAGGCAGGGTACGCCTCGGCGACCAGGCGGCGGATCGAGGGCAGGAACAGCACGGCGTCTCCGGGTCGCCGGCTCGACTCGATGATCCGCGCCACGGCGGCCGGGTCGTCCGGGCGGCTGTCGATCCGCCTGACGGCGGCCTGGTCCGGCAGGGACGCCCCCAGCATCAGAGCGGGCAGCGCCAGCGCCGCCGCCGCCCGCACCCACCCCGTCCGCGGCAGGAGCCGTACGGCCCGGGCGAGCCCCGCGCCCAGCGCCGGCGCGAGCCCCGCCATCGAGAACAGGACATAGCGGTCCTGGTAGAGCGGGTGGATCTGCGATACGACGAGCAGCAGGGTGGGCGGCAGGAGCGCCAGCGGCACGGCGAACGCGGCGATCCCGGGCGGCCGGCCCGCGCCGCCGGGTGCTCGTCCTGCGGCGGTTCCCGCCACGCCTCCCTCCCGATTCGTCGTCAGACCGAGCGCCACGAGCACGACGGTCGCCACGAGCAGCACACCGGTCCCGGCGAACCGCGTCACGAGGGCCTTCACCTCCGGCAGGCCGGGCCGCTCCAGCCACGCCACCTGGCCGCGCTGGCCGAACGCCGTCCACGCCACCGGCAGGACGGCGAGCAGGGCGCCCGCGGCGGCGCAGGCCCAGCGCGACGCCACGCCCTTCCCCCCACCTCGCGCCGCGGCGACGAGCACCGTGACCGCGTGCGCCGCCAGAGCCAGGACGGCGAGCAGGTTGAGCAGGCACGCCACGGCGATCGCCACGCCATAGCGCGCCCAGGTCGTCCGCCGCGACGGGGCGTGCAGCGCTTCGGCGAGCAGGCGCGTCGCCTCCACCACCGCCGCCGCGACCAGCGCGTACGGCCTGCCCTCCTGCGCGTGGAAGACGACGACCGGGGCGGCGGCGTAGGCGAGGCCCGCGTACAGACCGGCCGGGGCCGAGACCAGCCGCCGCCCGACGGCCGCGACACCGGCCGCCGCGACGGCCGTGGCGAGGACGGACGGAATCCGGATGACCACCTCCGCGGGGACGGCGTCCCCCACGAGCCGGATCAACGGGTGGAGCAGCAGGTAGTAGCAGCCGTGGACGGCGTCGACGTTCCCCAGCGTGCGCCACAGGCCGGGCAGCGCCCGCCCCGCCACGACGTAGGTCGTGGCCTCGTCCTGCCACATCGAGCCGCGCCGGACGCCCCACAGACCGCCCAGCAGCGCGGCCAGGGCCGCGGTGATCGGCACGGCCCGGTCGCTGATCCTCACGTGTCCTCCGCCTGCTCCGCCCGGCTACGTCCCGATCGGATGCCCTGGCGGGCGACGGGAGGATGAACGCGCCCTAAGGTGATCGGAACAAGGGGAGAACTCGCAGGGGGGAGCACCGATGGGGGAACCGATCGTCCGCCCCGCCGCCGACGCCGACATGCCCGGCGTTCGCGCCGTCGCCGGCCACTTCGGCCTCCTGGGCCTGTGGCCGGAGCGGCCGGACTTCGTGGACGCCGAACGCGCGTTCGGCGAGGTGCTCGTCGGCGAGGTGGACGGCGCGATCGTGGGGTTCGGCGGCACGCTGCGCCGGGGAGCGGTCACGCACCTCGGAGACCTGTTCGTCCTGCCGGACCACCAGTCGTCGAGGGTGGGCCGCACGATCCTGTCCCGCCTGCTGCCGAGCGGCACGCCCAAGGTCACCTTCGCGTCGGACGACAACAGGGCGCTCGCGCTGTACGTCAGGAACGGGATGCGCCCGCGCTGCCCGCTCTTCTACCTGAAGCGCAGGCCGCTAGGCGACCGGCCGGTGCGGCGCGACAGCGGTCAGGCGGCGCCGGGGGAGGCGGACGTCCACGCGGCGGCGGCCATGGACGCCCACGTCTCCGGTGGCGACCGGACCTCGACGCTCACCTGGTATGCCGGGCTGCCCGGCGTGACCCTGCACCTCAGCGGCTCGGGGTACGCGTTCGTCAGGACGGCGGGAGACAAGGTCGTCATCGGGCCGGCCGGGGGCGCGACCCCGCAGGACTGCGCCGACATCGTGCTGGAGTCGGCGAACGCCCACCCCGGCGCCGGGCTGGTCCACGTGGCGGTGCCCGGCACGCATCCGCTGCTTGCCCTGCTGCTGGACGCGGGCTGGCGCATCGGCGACATGGACACGCTGCTGACCAGCGAGGACTTCATGCGGATCGACTGCTACGTCCCGCACCCCGACCTCGGCTGAAGGCCGGCGTCCCTCGTCCCCGGCCAGGGGGACGCCGGGGACGAGGGCAGCGCGGCTTCAGCGCGTCCGGCGAGTGCCGGCCGGCGCGTCCGGGGCCTTGCGGCCCGGGACGTCACACCTTGCGGAGGAAGTGGGCGGAGGCCCATCCGGGAATGCCGCCGGCGCCGTCCACGGCCACCCAGCCGTGGGTGGCGTCGCAGGCTCCGGCGATGTTCCCGTCGGCCGGCCGCAGCTTGCCGACGCGAGCATGGCGGATGCCGGCGCCCTCGCGGACGTTGAGGAAGCTGCCCTCGCGCACGTGCCGGAGGCGGTAGCTGCACGAGAGCGAGGGCCGTCCGCTCAGGTCGAGCCTGTGGAGGTAGCGGGCGGCGGCAAAACCCGAGGTCCCGGCGGCGGTCTTCACCGCGATCCAGCCGCCGCTGGCGGTGCAGGCGCCGGAGAAGCCTCCGTCGGCCGGCCGCAGCTTGGCGACGGGGGCGTGGCGGACGCCGGCGCCCTCGCGCACGTTGAGGAAGCCCCCCTTGCGCACTCCCCTGAGCCGGTAGGCGCACACGACGCCGGGCCCCTGCCTGGCCTCGTGCACGACCTGCCCATAGGGCCCCGACGCGGTGGGTTCACCGGGGCCGGGCGGCCGGACCGTCACGAATCCCGAGGCGGGATGCCCCCGGACACCCGACGCCGGCTCGGCCGCGATCCCCGGCGTGAGGCGCCCCCCGGCGTCGGAACCGGCCTCGCCCGCGAGGGCCGGCGCGGGATGGCCTGCGACGAGCCACCCCGTGGCGGCCCACGCCGCCAGCGCGGGAACGATGCTCTTCGCCACTGTCACGATCTCTCCCTTCGGTCGGCATCGCCCACGCCCGGCCGGGGGGGATCCGGGCCGGTGATGCTCACCCGAAGTTCTGATCTGATTACCGAGCGTTTACACCTCGGTTGAATTCCCGCCTGGATTTTTTACTCGACACACTGGGGAAAAAGGGTGATTCACTCACCCGCTGTGCGCGCCGTGGAAGGGCGTGGTCACTCCCTCGTACGCCAGGTGCAGCATCATTCCCAGGTCGGCGTGGCTGAGGTTGTGACAGTGGTTCATCCACAGCCCCGGATTGGCGGCGCGGAAGGCCACCTCCCACACCTCGCCGGGCCGCACGTCGAAGGTGTCGAGCCACAGGGGGCTGCCGGTGACGGGGCGGCCGTCGCGCGAGAGCACGAGCACCCGATGGCCGTGGAGGTGCCAGGGGTGGGTTTCCCGGCCGCGGTTGACCACGGTGAGCCGGACCAGGTCGCCCTCCCTGACCACTTCGGTGGGGATGTCGGGGAAGGCGGCGCCGTTCACCGTGTGCGCGTACATCGGCCGGCCGTTCGTCAGCGCGAACCCCCTGTCGAGGACGAGCGTGAAGTCCCGGTCGAAGCGGCTGCGGGCCGTGTACGGCGTGGGGGCGGGGGCGCCATACCGGGTGAGATCGAGCTCAGGCCAGTCCGCCGTCCGGCTGCCGGCGGCGGGAACGGCGCCGGCGTCCGCCGTCGCGCTCGCGCCCTTCGCGCCGGCGCCGTCGCCGGGCGGTCCGCTCGCCGGGACGAGCCGTACGGAGTCGGTGCGGTCGTCGATCCGCAGGACGGCGGGGCCAGGCGGCATCGTGAACGCGAGGTCGTACCGGCCGCCCGCCGCGAGTCGCAGGCCGACGCGGCCGAGCGTGCCCGGCCCGTTCAGGTCCGTCCCGTCCACCGCCACCAGCCGGTAGGGCGTGCCCTCCAGCGTGAACCGGTGCGGCGTGTTGTCGGTGTTGATCAGGCGCAGCCGTACGGGCGTGCCGGGCGCGGCCTGCCGCACCAGGGGCTGGTCGCGATCGCCCGTCACCGTCGCACCGCCGAGAGTGTGCACGGGCAGCGTGAGGTCCAGTCCGGTGGCCGCGGTCCCCTTCGGCGTGACGACGAGCGTGCCGTAGAGCCCCATCCGGACGCCGAGGTCGGACACCTCGTGGGTGTGATACCAGTACGTCCCGACCTGGGCGGCGACGAACCGGTAGACGAACTCCCCGCCGGGCGGCACGGCCTCCTGGGTGAGGCCGGGCACGCCGTCCTCGCCCGAGGGCACGTCGTAGCCGTGCCAGTGCAGCGTCACCCCGGACGTGATGTCCGCGTTGCGCAGCCGCACCTCGACGAGGTCGCCCTGGACCGCGGTGAGCGGCGGCCCGGGGACCTGGCCGTTGAAGGTCCACGCCGACACCTTCCGTCCCGAGGACAGCGTGACGGTCGCCGTACGGGCCGTCAGCTCGAACCGGCGCACGGCGCCGCCCGGTGGAGGCACGGCGGGGCCGCGCAGGTCGGTCACCGGACGGGTCGCGCCTCCCATGACGGAGGCGGATCCGCCCGAGGCGGAGTGATCGTGGGAGGCGGAGCCGGTGGCGGCCATCGCGGCGGTCCCTCCGGGAGCGGAGCCCTCTGCCGTGGTTTCCGCGGAGGGAACGAACGCCAAGGTGGCTCCGAGCACGGCCGCCGCGGCGGTGGCCGCCGTCGCCGTCCGCAGCCCGGGGACGCGAGTGCTCATCGCTCTCCAGGTCCCCAGGACGGCCCCCGCGGCGACGGCCAGGAGAAGGAGAGCGGTGCCCGGGTCCGCCGGATATCCGATCAGGAAGGTCTGCACGATCCCGGCCGCCGCGGCGTACCCGGCGCCGAGCAGCGGGACCACGACCGCCGGCGCTCTGACGGCGTCCCGCGAAGCCGCGTCCGCTCGCCGGGCGGCGCGAAGCAGGCGCGGTCCGGCGAGTGCGGTGGCCGCGGCCCCCGCCGCGACGAGAAGCGGCAGGACGACGGTGATCTTCTCCTGCACGAACCACCAGCCGGCCCCGGCCAGGGCGAGGACGGACCAGACCCGGGCCAGGGACGCGACCAGGGCCACCGCGAACAGAGCCCCGGCCGCCCTCGGACGGCGGGCCGCGGCGGCCACGCCCGCGCTCACCCACGCCGCCGCGGTCAGGACCGAGACGAGCAGGTCGAGCGCCATGAGCCGGTCGGTCGTCATGAGGCGCGAACCGGACGGCCCTCCGCGGCGGCCTCCGACGGGGCGGGCTTGGCCGACGCGAGCCGTCGTGCGTTGCGGAACACCATGCCGCAGACGCCCATGACCGCCATGCCGTTGATGGCGTGCAGGCCGAGGATCGCCAGGGAGAGCGGCGTCGTGTTGCCGGTGCTGTCGTCGAACAGGCCGCCGAGCGCGACGATCAGCGCCTGCACGACGACCAGCCCGACGGGCAGGACGGTCAGCCCGATCTGGCGTCCCGGCGCCTTGGCGGCCGCCGCGGCGGCGGTGGCCACCAGCGACAGCACCGGGATGACCATCATGCCGTTCATGCTGTGCAGGGCGAACGAGGAGTCGTCCTGCGGTTTGTCGAACGCGCCGACGGCCGCGAGGTACATCTGCACCACGGCGGCGGCGAGCAGCAGTCCCGCTAAAGCGGCGTAGACCTTGCGCACGCTCTTGCTCCCTTCGGTCAGCGGATTGCGGGTCACGGGGATCCTGTCCCACGTGGCCGGCGGTGTCGTCCCTCGTCGAGAGACACGTCGGCTACCGCTGGGGGAGTACGCGGGCCTGGGCGCCGTCCGCCCCCTGGCGGTGTCTCGATGGTGCCGCCGGGGGCCGTCGGCGTCGTCGCACCCGGGGAGGCTCCCGGTGCTACCGCCGCCGTATCAGCGACGTACGCCCCTACGACCGGGGGAGTACGGCCGCCAGGCCCCGGGCCAGGGCGTGCGCCATCTCGGCGCGGGCGCGGCGGGAGACGGCGGCCTCCGGGGCGACATGGTCGAACACGTGGAACGTCCCGGTGGTCTGGTGGAGCTCTACCGAGACATTCGCCTGGAGCAGGCGGACGGCGTAGTCGACGGCCTCGTCGCGGAGGGGGTCGTACTCGGCGGTGAGGACGTAGGCGGGCGGGAGGCCGGTCAGGTCGTCGGCGCGGGACGGGGCGGCGTACGGCGAGACCCGCCCGGCGGGGAGATAGAGCGGCCACATCTGGGCGGCGGCGCGCGAGTCGAAGGCGGGCGTGCCGGTGAACCGGGTCGCCGACCAGGTCAGCAGACGGTCGTCCAGCGCGGGGCACAGCAGGAGCTGGAACGCGATGGCGGGGCCGCCGCGGTCGCGGGCCAGCAGCGCGAGCCCGGCCGCCAGACCGCCCCCGGCGCTGCCGCCCCCCACGGCCACGCGCGCGGGGTCGACGCCCAGCGACGCGGCGTTCGCCGACGTCCATTCCAGCACGGTGTAGCCGTCGTCGAGGCCGGCGGGGAAGGGGTGCTCGGGCGCGAGCCGGTAGTCGACGGAGATGACGACGCAGCGGGCCCTGCGGGCGAGGTCGAGCGCGCGGCGGTGCTCGCTGTCGAGACTGCCCATCACAAAGCCGCCGCCGTGGAAGTCCAGCAGGACGGGCGCCGGCTCGGCCGCCGTCGTCGGCCGGTAGATCCGGACCGGGACGCCGTCCGCCTGGTGGTCGGTGATCTCGACGTCGCCGGCGGGAGGAAGGGCGGCGACCGTCGCGCTCGCCACGGCGTACGCGGCCTTCCGCGCCGCGACGGGATCGGTGAAATCGGTGCGTGGCAGGCCGGCTGCGACGACGGCCAGTTCGGGGTCGAGGCGATAGTCCATATGAGGTCCTGTCCGAGAGATCAGCGGGTGGTCGTGCGGGCGAGGATGCCGGTGAGGACGGCCAGGGCCAGGACGGCCGTGCCGGTGACCGCGGTGGCGTGCGCGTAGTGGGGGAAGCCGACGCCGGCGGTTCCCGGAGCGCCGCCCAGCACGGCGGCGAACAGGCCGCCTATCAACGTCACCCCGCAGGCGTTGGCGACCTGAGTGGCGGTGAGCAGGATCCCGCCGGCCGCGCCGGCGTCGCTGGGAGCGACCTGGGCGAGGACGGCGCCGATCAGCGGCGCGGCCACCAGTCCTTCCCCGATGCCCGACAGGGCCAGCGCGGGCACCAGCCAGGCCACCTGCCCGGATCGCGGCACCATGAGGGCGACGACGACCACGCCCAGGAGGCTCAGCGTCATCAGCGCGGCGCCCGTGACGATTCTGCCGGACCGCCTGCCCGCCACGCTGGCGGCGGCGAACCCGATGCCGAGTGGCGCGAACACCAGAGCGCCCGCCAGCGGGCTCAGTCCCAGGCCCGCCTGCAGGTGGTAGGCGAGCAGCAGGAAGAAGCCGGCGTTGCCCGCGTAGAAGGCCAGCACGGTCAGCAGGCCCGGCACGACTCGTCCGAGCAGCCGGAGCGGCACCAGAGCGTAGGCCCGGCCCCGCTCGGCGAACCAGAAGGCGGCCAGCGCAGCCGCGCCCGCGACCGCCGGCGCCCATCCCCACGCGGGCCAGCCGAGCGCGGCCGGAAGCAGCAGCCCGGCCAGCGCGGCGGCGAGCAGGACGGCCCCGGCCAGGTCGAGCCGAGTGCGCGGCCCATGGCTCTCGGCGACCGTGCGGCGCGCGACCGCCACCGCCAGCACGCCGGCAGGGACGTTGACCAGGAAGGCGGCCCGCCAGCCGAGATCGAGGAGGTTCCAGGTCAGCAGCCCGCCGCCGACGATCTGGCCCGAGATCGCAGCGAGGCCGACGGTGGCGCCGTACATGCCCAGCGCGGTCTTCCGCGCGGGGCCCGCGAAGGACGCCTGAATGATCGACAGCACCTGGGGCAGCATCACTGCCGCGGCGAGGCCCTGGAGCACCCGGGTCCCGATCAGCACAGGGGCAGTGGGGGCCAGCGCGCAGGTCGCGGAGGCGGCGACGAAGGCCGCCACTCCGGCGGTGAACAGGCGGCGGCGGCCGTAGAGGTCGCCCAGCCGCCCGCCGGTCACCAGCCCCACCGCGTACGCGAGCGTGTAACCGGCGATCACGAGCTGCGCTTCGCCGAAGGAGGCGTTCAGATCGTCCTGGATCGACGGCACCGCCACCGTGACGATGCTGCCGTCCAGCAGCCCCATGAACGTCGCCAGCAGCACTGAGGCGAGCGCGATCCATTGCCGGGTGCCGACCGCCGCCTCCGCGCGGGGCCCCGGCCTTGTCATCAATGCGACCATGGCAGCTATTTCGCCGGATCGGCGTGGCCGGTGTCCAAGTCCGGCCTCTTCCCCTGTGAGAAGTGCCGCTTATCACCGAGATAACCTGAGGCGCATGGAGTTGCGCCATATGCGGTACTTCGTCGCCGTCGCGGAGGAACTGCACTACGGGCGGGCCGCGCGGCGCCTGCACGTGGCCCAGCCCGGCCTAAGCCAGCAGATCAAGGCGTTCGAACGCGAGCTGGGCGTGGAGTTGTTCGCCCGCAACCGACGGGGCGTGGCGCTCACCGAGGCCGGCGCCGCCCTGCTCCCCGCGGCCCGGGACGTCCTCGCCCGCGCCGACGCCGCTGTCGCGCTCGCCCGCGCGTACGGCGGAGGGCAGGCGGGACGGCTGGTCGTCAGCGTCACCCGGTCGGCGCCGCGCGGTGTTGTGACCCCGCTTCTCGACGGTTTCCGCTCCGCCTGCCCTGCGGTGGAGCTGACGGTGACCAGCGGCTTCACCGCGCGGGACGAGGAACGCCTGCGTGAGGGCTCCATCGACCTGGCCTTCGTCCGGCTCCTCGACGACCCCGGGGACGACCTGGCGACCCGTACGGTCGGCGTCGAGCCCATCGTGGCCGCCGTTCCCAGGGCTCACCCGCTGGCCCGCAGGCGGCGTCTCCGCAGGGCCGACGTGGCCGGTCAGCCGATGGTGTGGTGGCCGCGGGAGCACGGCCCCGCGATGTGGGACCGGATGCTCGACGAGATCTTCGGCGCGGGTGTGCGCCCTCCCGTGGCCCACTGGGAGCCCGAGGAGGAACACATGCTGCACGCTGTCGCCGGGGACCGCGGCATCACCTTCATCACCGAGGGCAAGGCCGCCACGCTGCGCGTTCCCGGGGTGGCGGTCAGGCGCTTCGCCGAGCCCGTCCCCCTCGTCCCGGTCGACGTCGCCTGGCGCCGCGACAACCCCAACCCCGCGCTGCGCCGGTTTCTCGCCTACCTCGGCCCGGCTCCCGGCGCCGGTGACCGCCTCACTGCGGCCAGTTCGCGATGATGGCCGGGGTGATGGCGTCGGCGTAGCAGTTCAGGGTCGCACGGCGAGCCCTGTCGTACACGCAGACCTTGACGTCCACCCGCGTGATCCGGCCGTCCGACGACAGCCGGATCGGCTTCTTCGGAGCGCAGGTCGTCTTCGGCGGGGCCCACCCGGTGCCGCCGCCTGCGTAGTGGAAGCGGGCCCGGACGTAGGCGCAGTGCTCACCGTGCGCGTCGCGGTCGTACAGCGTGCCCGAGACGACGAAGGTCTCGGCGGTGAAGCGCGTGATCCACACGTCGGCCTTGGCATATCCGTGGTGCCCGCTCCGGGACTGCACGGGTCCCCAGTGGATCAGCGGCGCCGCCGCCCGCGTCGTGGTGGTGGCCTGAGCGGAAACGGCCGGCAGGCTCCCGGCGATCACGAACGCCAGCAGGCCGCCGATGACGAGGTTCTTTCTCATGCCGCCGACCGTAGGCCGGGCGACTTGGAGGGACCTTGCATCCCGCTGGTCGTCAGGGCGTCCCAGGGCGGCCACGAAGCAGGTCTTCCGCCTGCTCGACCACGTCGTCGACCGGGACCTCGGCCACCCACGACTCGTCGTGCGGGCACCGCCCCACCCGTTGATCGTGTCCGCTGACGCCGCAGACCGGGCACCGCGCGGTCCAGGAGACCAGCGGCCGGTGGAGAGTCCGGGTGAGGGGCCCGGCGTTGATGAGGTTGCCGCACCAGAAGATGCCGACGGTGGCCGTCCCGACCGCTGCGGCGAGGTGGCGGGGGCCGGTGTCGTTCGAGATGACCAGGTCGCACCGCTCGTACAGCGCGGCGAGGCCGCCGATGCCGAGCGTGCCGACCGCCGTGACGGCGGGCCGCCGCATCGCCGCCGCCACCTCTTCGACCACCTCCCGCTCCTTCTCGATGCCGGTGATCACGACCGGGCGGCCGAGCCGGTCGGCCGCCTCCGCGAAGGCGCGCGCCGGCCAGCGCCGCCGGGGGTCGCTCGCCCCCGGATGCAGCGCGACCAGGCCGGGCGGCGGCTCGCCGTACACGCGGGCGAGTTCGGCGCGGTCGGCGTCGGTCACGGCGATGCTCGGTTCGTACGCCTCGGCCGTCCCGCCGACCAGCGCGGCGACCTCCAGGTAGCGCAGCGTCTCGTGCTGGTAGTAGACGTACGGCACCCACAGGTCGAGCCGTTCGGCGTCCGGCGTGCACAGACCGGCCGTCACCCGGGCGCCGATCGCCTTGACGAAGGGGTTGGAGTTGCGCCCGCCGCCGTGGATCTGCACGGCGAGGTCGAACCGGTGCTCGCGCAGCTCCTCGAACAGGCCCTCCGGAGCCTTGTGGCCGCCGTCCGCCGACGACACCCCGGAGATCGGCGGCAGGGCGATGACGTCGTCGACCGGTCCCGGCCTGCCGTCCAGGAACCGGGCGTGCCAGGGGATGCCGAGGAGGGTCAGCCGGGCCTGTGGGTAGGCCCGGCGGAGCGCCTCCAGGGCGGGCATCGCGAGGACCAGGTCGCCCAGGGCGTTGGCCCGCAGCACCGCGATGCGGCGCACGTCCTCGATCAGCGCGCCCATGCCGTCTCGAACACGTAGTCGTAGCACTCTGCCCTGCGGTCGGTGACCGTCGTGGGCAGCTCCAGGTGGTAGGCCCGGCTCGGCAGCAGTCCCGCGCCGCCGTGCCTCTCCATGACGCGCAGCTGCGCCACGACGTCCTCACCCGCGTGCCGGGACGGCACCGACCGCCAGAAGTCGAAGCCGCCGCACTCCGTCAGCCGTTCCCGGTCGTACAGCACGCAGCCGCCGATCCAGGCCACCTTGTACGGCCGCCACTCCCGGGGACCCGGCGAGCCGAGGTGTTCACGGGCGAGATGCAGCGGGTTGGAGGCGTTGTGCAGGGTGTGGCGCTGCCAGGCCGGCGACTCCCGGCGCACCCGCTCGGGCCGCACGCCGTCCGTCCACTCCTCGTACGGCGTGAGCTCGTCGGGGCGTACGTCGTCGCGGTAGGACAGACCGTGCAGGGCGTAGCCGACGAAGCCGCAGCGCAGCTCGCCGATCGCGGACAGCAGGACCTCGATCGCCTCCGGCTCCAGCCATACGTCGTCGTCCAGGTAGAGGGCCAGCCGCCGCCCGGCCCGGCCGAGCAGGAACGCGCGTTGCTCCGCCATGCCCCGCGGGGGCAGGTGGCGGTGGACGGCCGCCGGCCTGTCACGGTGGCCGAGGATCCGCAGCTGCGCCGCCACCAGCGGGTCGTCGGCGACCGGCTCGTGCGACTGGTCCGAGATCACGACGCGGAATCCGGACACGGTCTGCGCCGCGAGGCCCGCCAACGTGACGGCCAGCGCGCCCGTGCGGTCCTTGGTGGGCACGAGCACGTCCAGGTCAGACGGGGCGCACATGCGCGGCTGATACCCCTGAGGTCGTACGGCAAACGGAGCCGGTCAGGCGCCCACGCCCCAGCGGCAGGGCGGTGACGCCGAGGCCGGAGCCGATGCGCTGCGCGGTGTTGACGATCTCCCGACGAGAATTAACAGACGAGAATTAACAGAGGATCGCTCTATCGAACTAGGAGAGCCATGACGACGCTCGCCCCCACCCCCGCCAAGAAACGCTGGCTCGACGCCACCTGGTCGTTCGTGTCCGGCCACCTGCCGCCCGCGCCCGCCCGTGTGCTGGAGATCGGCTGTGGACCGTTCGGGGGCCTCGTGCCCATGCTGCGCGAGCGGGGATACGACGCCGTCGGGGTCGATCCCGAGGCCCCGGACGGGCCCGGCTACGAGCGCGTCGAGTTCGAGCGCTACGCGGTGCCGGGCCGGGTGGACGCCGTCGTGGCCTGCACGTCGCTGCACCACGTGGCCGACCTGGGCGACGTCCTCGACCGGGTGACGGAGGCCCTCGTGCCGGGAGGCACGCTGGTCGTGGTGGAGTGGGCGCGGGAGGGGTTCGACGAGGCCACGGCCGAGTGGTGCTTCGCCCGCCTGGCCGAGGCCGAAGAACCCGGGTGGCTGCACCGGCACCGGGACCGATGGGCCGGGTCCGGCCTGCCCTGGGCGTCGTACATCGAGGAGTGGGTGAGCGAGCACCATCCCCTGCACACCGGCCGAGACCTGCTGGAGGCGCTCGGGGACCGCTTCGAGGCCCGGCTCTGCGAGCGCGGGCCGTACTTCTTCTCCGAGCTGGACGGCGTCACCGAGGCCGACGAGCAGGCCGCCGCCGACCGCGGTGACATCCGGCCCAACGGCATCCGGTGGGTGGGGGCCACCCGCCCGGCCTCCGGCCGCTCCCGATGAGAGGAGGGACGGGGGTCAGGAGAGGCGTCCGGCGCCGGGGAACCTGATGTATCGGCGGCCGGCGCAGCCCTGCGATCGGCGGTCGTCCCCTGCCTGTATCCGCCCGTTGACGTGTGCGGGGCCGTGCGCGTCCGCGCAGTGGGGTTCCGCCGCCTCGGCCACCGCCTCACCGATCGCGAGAAGCTCCGGTGGGGCGTGGTCGACCTGCAGCGTGGTGTGGGCGATGCCGTACTCGTCGTGGACCATCCGCTGCGCCGCCTGCCGTACGGCGTGGCAGTCCGCGCCCGGGGCGACCAGGATGTGCGCCGACATGGCGGGGTAGCCGCTGGTGACCTCCCAGATGTGCAGGTCGTGCACCTCCACCACGTGTTCCAGGGCGGCGGCCTTGCGGCCGATCTCGGCGGGGTTCATCCCGGCGGGGGCGGCCTCCATGAAGACCCGGCCGGACTCGCGCACCAGGTCCCATCCGGCCTTGAGCATCAGGGCGGCCACGACCAGCGCGGCCAGGGCGTCGGCCCGGCCCCAGCCGGTCACCCAGATCACCGCGCCGGCGGCGGTGGTGGCGATGAAGGCGAACAGGTCGTTGAGTATGTGCTGGAAGGCGCCCTCGACGTTCAGGCTGGCGCGGTTGGCCTTGTTCAGCAGCCAGGTCGCGGCAAGGTTCACCGCGATTCCGGCGATGCCGGTGGCGACGACGTACGCGCCTTCGACCTCGGGGGGCTCGATCAGCCTGCGTACGCCCTCATAGACGAAGTAGACGCTGAGCAGCAGCAGCGTGATGCCGTTGATCTGGGCGCTGATGATCTCGGCGCGTTTCAGGCCGTAGGTGAAGCCGCCCTGCGGCGGGCGGGCGGCGATCCGCATCGCGATGATCGCGAAGGCGATGGCGATGGCGTCGGTGAGCATGTGCCCGGCGTCGGAGACCAGGGCGAGGGAGTGCGCGATGACGCCGATGACGACCTCGACCGCCATGAAGCCGAGGATGAGCGCCAGCGCGCCGGTCAGCAGACGCCGATCGGCCTCGGCGCTGACCGCGTGCCCGTGCCCGTGACCATGCCCGCGCCCGTGCGCATGGCCGCGGTCGTGCTCGTGCCCGTGCTCACGGTCGTCACCCGTCCCGGTGCGGTGCCCGTGCCCCTTGCCGGTCTCACCCATCGTCCCGGTCCTTCTCCTCATGTCCGATGTGCGTGATCGCCAGGTCGAACAGCAGTCGCACGTGCGAGTCCGCGAGGCGGTAGTAGGCCATCCTTCCCGCGCGCCGCACCTTCACCACGTTGTGGGCGCGGAGCAGGCGCAGGGCGTGGGACGCGGCGGACATGCTGTGGCCGGTCGCCGCCGCGAGATCGCACACGCACATCTCGCCGCCCTCAAGCAGCGCCGCGATCAGCCGCAGCCGCCCCGGATCGGCCAGGAGGCCGAAGACCTGCGCCAGGTCCTCCACCGTCTCCTGGGACGGCATGGCCCTCCTGACGGTCTCCACCCGATGCGCGTCCACCACCGGGAGCGCGCAGGAGTCGGCCGTCGCCAGATCCACAACACTTGAACGATCGTTCACGTGTGTGAGTGTAGGTCGCGGGCGGCATATGTCAACGCGTTCCCGCTCCTTTCGCCGATCCCGCCTCAGGGATCCCGCCTCAGGGCTCAAGGGTCAGGGGCAGGGGGTCAGGGGTCAGGGGGCGAGCGGCAGTCGCAGCACGAAACGCGCCCCCGCGGTGCTGTCTTCGATGGTCAGCCGGCCGCCGTGGTTCTCGGCGATCTGGCGGGCGATGGGCAGTCCGAGCCCGGCTCCTCCCGCGTCCCTGCTGCGGGCCGAGTCGAGCCGGGTGAACCGCTGGAAGATCTTCTCCCGCTCCTCGCGGGGGATCCCTGGGCCGTCGTCGGCCACTTCGAGCACGGCCGTTCCGTCGGGTGGCCCGCCGGGTCGTCGCGGTTCGCGCCGAACCGTGATCGTGACGGTGCTGGCGGCGTGCCGCTCCGCGTTGCCGAGAAGGTTGCTGATGAGACTGCCGAGGAAGTGGGGGTCCCCCAGCACGACGACGTCCGGGCCCAGCCGGGGGATCATCCGCTTCGTGATCGGCAACATCTGCAGTTCGCCTTCGGTCAGCCTCCCGAGATCCACCCGCTGCCGCCGGATGGGGAGCGCCTCGTTCTCCAGCCGCGAGAGTGCCAGCAGGTCGGTCGCGATCCGCTGCAGCCGGTCGAGGCTCGGCAGCAGCGCCCTGGCCAGCGTGACCACGTCGGTCTCCTGCGGCGCCTGGAGCGCGTCCTCGATCTGGGCCCGCATGGCGGTCAGCGGGGTGCGCAGCTCGTGGGAGGCGTCGGAGCTGAAACGGCGCTGGCGTTCCAGCGCCTCCTCCAGCCGCCCGAGCGTACGGTTCACACCGGGGGCCAGGCCGTCGATCTCGTCGTGCGCCGGGGCCGTCCGGTGCGGGCCGGCCGCCTCGATCTCCTCCGCCTCGATCTCCTCCGGCCCGATCTCCTCTGGCCCGGCCGGGGGCGCGGGCGCCGGCTGGATCGCGCCGCCGGTCAGACGGAAGCCGAAGTACGTGATCGCCCCGGCCAGCAGGAGCGCCCCGCAGAACAGCAGCAGGAGCAACGCCGGGTGCGTGTACGCCGGGGTCGCCGGCACGGGTTCGAGCGCATACAGCGCCCGGTCGTCGTGCGGGGCCGGCTCGGCGGCCGGTGGGTGACCGATGAGCAGTTCGACCGACGTCGCCAGGCACAGCAGCACGACGGCGACACCGTGGGCCGGTGCCGGCTGGGCCGTGGTCGACCAACGCTGCGGCATGGCGCATCCCCCTGGATTCAGTGCACCACGAGGGAGAGCGGGAAGTCGCTCGGGGGCCCCGCCAAGGCCCCGCGTACCCGTGCCGCCTCAGCGAGTTCGCGTCGCGCAGGGCCCGGTCCTGGCGCCGGTTCCGGCGGCGGCCCATCGCTGCGGTAGTGGACCGATCCCGTCACGGATCCCCTGACCGCCGCAGTCATTGGGCCTTCATTGTTAGGAAACTTTCCTTTATATTGGCGCCACCCCCCAGCAGTGAGGAGCACACATGCGAAGAACGCTGACCTTCCTCGCGACGGCGATGATCGGCATCGGTGCCACGGTGTTCATCGCCTCACCGGCTCAGGCGCACGGGTACATCTCGTCGCCCGCGAGCCGCCAGGCGATGTGCGCCCAGGGCCGCGTCCCCAATTGCGGCGACATCATCTACGAGCCCCAGAGCGTGGAAGGACCGAAGGGGCTGCGCAGCTGCAGCGGCGGCAACGCCCGCTTCGCCCAGCTCGACGACGAGAGCAAGCCCTGGCCGGCCACCAGCGTCGGCAGCACCGTCACCTTCACGTGGTCGCTGACCGCCCGCCACGCGACCAGCACGTGGGAGTACTACATCGGAGGCACCAGGATCGCCGTCTTCGACGATCACGGGGCGCAGCCGCCCGCCACCGTCAGCCACACGGTGAACCTAAGCGGGCGGACGGGCCGGCAGAAGGTGCTGGCGATCTGGAACGTGGCCGACACCGCCAACGCGTTCTACGCCTGCGTCGACCTGCAGGTCGGCGGGGGCGGGACGCCCAGCCCGTCTCCCACGCCCACTCCCAGCCCGACGCCGACGCGTACGCCGAGCCCGTCTCCCACGCCGACGCGCACCCCCACGCCCACTCCGACCGTCCCCGGTGGCACCTGGGCCGCCGGCACGACGTACAAGGCGGGTGACCAGGTCGCCTACGGCGGGGCGACGTACCGGTGCATCCAGGCCCACACGGCGATCGTGGGCTGGGAACCGCCGAACGTCCCCGCGCTGTGGCAGAAGGTCTGAGGCGGAAGATCCGAGACGACCGGCGGGCTCGCCGAGGACGCGCGAACGCGGGCCCGGCCCCCCGGTCCCCGGTGGCGTCCTTCGCGCAGGCGCGCGAAGGGCGCCGCATCCCGCTCGAAGCGCCCGTCCCGGCAAGGTCCGGGGCGGGTGCCGGCGGTCAGGCGAGGTGGACGTGCACCTCGGCGCCCTGCATGAAGGCCCGCGAATACGGGCACTCCCCGTGGGCCTGCTCCACCAGCCTGCGGGCCGCCTCGGGCTCGACCCCCGGCAGGCGTACGGTCAGGTCGGTGGTGATCGTGTAGTCGTCGGCGCTGCCGCGCTTGCGCAGCGTGACGGCCGTGTCGACGGTGGCGTCGGAGGTGCGGACGCCCTGCCGCCCGGCGACCAGCGTGAGCGAGTTGTGGAAGCAGGAGGCGTACGCCGCGGCGAGCAGTTGCTCGGGGTTGGTCGCGCCGCCGGGGCCGCCGAGTTCCGCCGGCGCCTTGATGCGGACGTCGAGCATGCCGTCGTCCGACGCCACCTTGCCGAGTGCGGACGAGGCCCGGGCCGTGTAGAGGGCGTCATACGATCCGCCGCGGCGCCCGGGCGGCTTCGGCCTCTCGGATCGCTCTGGCCTCTCGGCGGGGCGGCCCTCGGGCATCCGCCCGGTGAGCTCCGCTTCGACTCCGGGCCCCGAGTAGTCGGGCCCGGGCGCCCGGTCGCTCGGTAGATGGGTGAACCGCCGTATTTCCTCGCTCATCGCGTATCCCTCGTCCGCTCGCGTCGCGTCCCGGTCGGGATCGGCGGGTTACGTACCCCCTGGGCTCCCCGATATCGGACTCTGGGGGCAAAAGTTCCCATCGGCAGCGCTGTGCTACGGTCCCGGCAGGTATTCCCCGGCAAATCGTGAAATGTCGGCAACGACGGCGAGGAGTGGGTGCGGGATGAGTGGGGCTGTCCGGTGGGGGGTCCTCGGCACGGCCGGCATCGCCGCGCGGGCGTTCCTGCCCGCGTTGCGCGAGGCCGGCGGAGGTACGGCCGCCGTGGTGGCGGGCCGTGACCTGTCCCGCGCCGAGCAGTTCGCCGCGCGGAACGGCGTCGCCCGGGCCGTGCGCGGTTACGAGGCCGTCATCGAGGACCCGTCGATCGACGCGGTCTACATCCCGCTGCCGAACGCCCTGCACGCGCAGTGGACGATCGCCGCCCTGGAAGCGGGCAAGGCGGTCCTGTGCGAGAAGCCGCTGTGCCTCACCGCCGCGGAGGCCGGGAACGTCATCGAGGTGGCGCGCCGGTCGGCCCGGCCGCTCTGGGAGGCGTTCGTCTTCCCGTTCCACCCGCAGACGGCCCGGCTGCGCGGGCTGCTCGCCGAAGGCGCGATCGGCGAACTGCGGGAGATCTGGTCGTCCTTCCACTTCACGATGCAGGGCACCGAGAACATCAGGCTCGAGGCGGCCCTCGGCGGCGGCGCGCTCTACGACGTGGGCTGCTACCCCGTACGGCTCGCGCACCTGCTGTTCGGCGGCGACGCCGTCGCCGGCCACGCCGTCGCGGTCAAGGGCGAGGCGGGGGTGGACATCGAGACCGCCGGGGTCCTGGAGTTCGACTCCGGCCGCCTGATGCTGAGCTGCGGCTTCGCCCTGCCGTTCACGACGTACACCCGCCTGGTCGGGACCGGCGGGGAGATCCGGCTGACCAACCCGTTCCACCCCGAGCCGCACGACGGGCTCGAAGTGTGGCGTGAGGGACGCCTGGTCGCCCGGCACGAGCCGGGCGAGGGCACCGCGTTCTCCTGGGGCGTCCGCCACATCCACGAGGTGCTGCGCGGAGAGGCCGAGCCCCGGCACACGGCGGCCGACGACTCCCTCGGCACCGCCCGGTCCCTCGACATGCTGCGCTGACGCGCCGTCTCCCGGATGCCGGGGGCAGGGTCAGGGTGCGGTGAGCTCGGCGCAGAGCTCGCGCGGGAAGCGCGGCTCCGCCGTCTCGTAGACCTGGAAGCGGCGGTCGCCCCCGGGCGTCACGCTCGCCGTGATCCGCCGCGCCCAGCATGCCGTCGCCCGCGTCCCCTACTCCGGCGAGGACGCGGCGACCACCCGTGGTATGCATGGGCGGTGACGATCCCCCGGCCGTACGACGCGGTGCTGTGCGACTTCGACGGTGTCATCCGCTTCTACGATCAGACGGAGCTGAACGAGCTGGAACGGGCCATGGGCCTGGCCGAGGGCACCACGACGAAGGTCGTCTTCGCGCCCGAGGTGGACCGGCCGGTGTTGCTGGGGCAGATCACCGTCGAGCAGTGGATGGAGACGGCCGAGGCCGCCCTGGCCCTCCAGGTGCCGCGGGAGCAGGCCCGCGCGCTGGTCACGGCGTTCGTCAAGGCGCCCGCCCGGGTGGACGACGACGTGCTCGGCCTGCTGCGCCGGGCCCAGGAGCACGTGCCCGTCGTGCTGGTCACCAACGCGACGCTGGATCTGGAGGACGACCTCGCCTGGCTGGGCCTGACCCACTTCGCCGACGAGGTGGTCAGCAGCGCGCTGGTGGGGGTGGGCAAGCCCGACGCGCGCATCTACGAGATCGCCGCCGAGCGCGCGGGTGTGCCGCTCGGGCGGTGCCTGTTCGTCGACGACCGGGAGGAGAACGTCGAGGCGGCCAGGGCGCTCGGCATGACGGCCGTCCTGTTCACCGGCGTGCCCGACCTGGAGGCGGCGCTCGCGCCGCTGCTCGGCTGACCCGTCAGCCGAGCCGTTCCGCCAGGTCGTTCACCCGGCTGCCGCCCCGTCGGACAGCAGGATGCCGATCGCCTCGGTCACGTCGGTGACGGTGTGGTCCGATGCGGGCTCCCGGCCCGCCCAGGCGCCCCGGTCGATCCAGATCGTGGCGAACCCGATCGCCCGTCCTCCCGCCACGTCCATCACCGGGTGGTCACCGATCACCCACCCGCCCACGCCGAGGCTCGCGCCCGCACGGGTCGCGGCGATCTCGAACAGCCCCCGGTCGGGCTTGCGGACGCCCTCGGCCCCGGAGACGGCCCATGCGTCCACGACCTCGTCGAGGCCGGTCCGCCGGATCTTGCCGAGCTGGTTGTCCGCCCGCCCGTTGGTGACGATCGCCACCCGCCAGCCCGCCGTACGCAGGCGGGCCAGGCCGTCGCGCACCTCCTGTGGGCAGCGGACGAGGTCCGGCATGCGGCGCCGGTAGGCGGCTCACAGGTCCTCGACCCGGCCGTCGATCCCGAAGTCCTCCTTCACCTGCGCGAAGAGCGTCTCGCGCGGCAGGTAGCCGTGCCCGTCGAGGGCGACCAGTCGCTCGACCGCCTCGGCACCCAGGCCGCGGTCGGCCGTGAACTCCTCGGCCCACCTGCGGAAGGCCTCGTCGTGGTCGACCAGTGTGTTGTCCAGATCGAAGAGCGCCAGCCTCGTCACGCCTGATCACGTTACCCGTCCCGCTTCCGGCGCTCATGCGGTTACTTCGCGTCGCGCATCGACGGAGTCAGGGACGGGGAGTTCGAGCTCGGTCCGCGGTGACCTTGGCGTAGAAGGGGGCGGCTTCCTGCGCCGGCGACTCGGTCCGTAGGACGCCGGCGACGACCGTGTTCACCATCTTGTGGACGGCGTCGGCCTGCGGCGGGCCGCCGTCCCTGTCGGCGAACAGCAGGTGTGAGGCTCCGAGCAGTGTGGGAGCGAGCGTGTCGACGTCGGCGTCCGCCGCGATGCGGCCCAGGTCGCGCTCGGCGGTGAGGTAGGAGGCGAGCATGGCCGCGGCCTCCGTCAGGAGCGGGAGGCCAGGGCCCGGCCTGGCCTGGCGCAGCCGGGCGCGCAGGGCGTCGCGGGAGATGATCAGGCCGACGACCGCCACGGCGACCGACCCGAACAGGTCCGTCAGCACGGTGGTGAGGTTGCCGGCCACGGTGCCGGTTCCGGCGGACCGACGAAGGGCGGCGGCCTGGGCGTCGATCCTGGCCATGCGGTCGAGCACGAGCTCGGCGAGGAAGGCGTCGAAGTCGTCGAAGTGCCGGTGCAGGACACCCTTGGCGCAGCCCGCCTCGGTGGTGACCGCCCGGCTGGTCAGCGCGCTCGGCCCGTCCCTGAGCAGGACCCGCTCGGCGGCGGCGAACAACTGCTCCCGCGCGTCGCGGAGGGCAACCCCCGTCGGCACCGTTCCATCCCCTCCTGTCTGTCCGTCGACTTTATCCGAATTGACGAGTGGGCACTTGCCCACTCATAGTGGGCGCATGCCCACTTCATCTTCCGAGAACGAACCACACAAGGCCAGAGAGATGGCGGAGTCGTTCGGCGTGGACGCCGAGCGTTACGACAGGACCAGGCCGCCCTATCCCGACGCGATGGTGGAGCGCATCGTCGCCGCCAGTCCCGGTGCCGATGTCCTCGACGTTGGCACCGGCACCGGCATCGCGGCCCGGCAGTTCCGTGCGGCGGGGTGCACGGTGCTCGGCGTCGAACCCGACGCGCGGATGGCGGACTTCGCACGCCGTGACGGACTGGAGGTCGAGGTGGCGACGTTCGAAGCCTGGGACCCCGCCGGTCGCGCGTTCGACGCGGTCGTCGCCGGAACGACCTGGCACTGGGTGGATCCGGTCGCCGGGGCGGCCAAGGCGGCCGAGGTGCTGCGTCCCGGTGGCCGGCTGGCGCTGTTCTGGCACGTGTTCGAGCCCCCGCCCGCCGTGGCGGAGGCCCACGCCGCGGTCTACCGGCGGGTCATGCCCGGCTTCCCGTCCCAGGAGCGGCCTGCGGGGTCGGCCCTCGACGGCTACCGGCCGCTGCTCACCAAGGCCGCCGACGGGATCAGGGACGCGGGCGCCTTCGGCGACCTCGAGGAGTGGCGGTACGACTGGCAGCGGTTCTACACCCGAGACGAGTGGCTCGACCAGATGCCGACGTCCGGCGCCCTGACCCGGCTCCCGCCGGACGCGCTTCCCGAGGTGCTTTCCGGGGTCGGGGCCGCGATCGACCAGATGGGAGGCGGCTTCACGATGTCCTATGTCACGGTGGTGGTCACCGCGGCCCGCCTGTGACCGATTTGGGCGGGACGCCCGGAGGCGGGGCGATGCTCACCGAGCCGGCACCCGTACGCCACCGGGAAATCAACTGCGTGTAATGGTGCGTGGTCAAGTTCTTCTCGTAGTCGCTCCCGACTCCGAGGAGAACCATGCGCCGGCGGCTCGGCCTCATCTCCGCGATCGTCCTGGTCGCCATCACCTCGATCCTCACCCCGGTCGTCCCCGCCGCAGCGGCGTCGGCGCCCCTGGTCGTGGCCCATCGCGGCGCGTCCGCGTACGCGCCGGAGAACACCGTCGCGGCCTTCGAACTGGCCCGCGGCCAGGGCGCGGACATGTTCGAGCTCGACGTCCAGGAGACCAGGGACCACCACCTGGTCCTGATGCACGACACGACGCTCGGCCGTACGACCGACGCGGAGAAGGTCTTCCCCGGCCGGGCGCCGTGGCGGGTCGGCGACCTCACGCTGGCCGAGATGCGCAAGCTCGACGCCGGCTCCTGGTTCTCCCGGAAGGCGTCGTTCTCGCGGAAGTACGCCGGGGAGGCGGTGCCCACGCTCGGCGAGGCGCTGCGCGCGATGCGCGGCAGCGGGCTCGGCCTGCTGCTGGAGATCAAGGAGCCCCGGCTCTATCCGGGGATCGAGGCCCGGGTGGCCGAGGAGATCGGGCGCGACCCGGCCTGGCGCGGCCGGATCGTCGTGCAGTCGTTCGACTGGGACTCGATGCGCCGTTTCCACGGCCTCATGCCCGGGGTGCCGATCGGCCTGCTCGGCACGCCGCGGATTGCGGAGCTGCCCGGCCTGGCCCGGTTCGCCGACCAGATCAACCCGCCGTACGCCGACGTCACGGCGGAGTACGTCCGGCGCGTCCACCGGCTGCGGATGAAGGTCCTCGCCTGGACCGTGGACGACCCCGCCGCCGTACGCCGCCTGATCGGCGCGGGCGTGGACGGCGTCATCACCGACAGGCCGGACGTCGTACGCGATCTGGCGGGATGACGGCGGCGCTCAGACGGGGCAGGTCACGGCGGTGAGCCGCTGGGAGACCTGCCACAGGCCCTGTCCCAGGTCGCGGTCGCGGGAGGGACCGCACACTGCGGCCCGACGTCACGGTCGACGACGTCGCCCTGCTCCTGACCACCGCACCGGGCGCCGGGACGCCGCAGCCCGCCCGGGTGCGGTGGGTGGAACTCGCCGTACGCGCTCTCGCGCTCCGGGCGGCGGTCAGAAGGCGTAGCGGACCCGGCAGTACGGGATCCTCTCGGCGATCAGGTCGGTGAGCGCGGTGACGTAGCGGCCCTTGTGGCCGGTCTTGTAGCGGACGTTCCAGCCGCCCGTCTGCGAGCGTTTCGGCTGCTGGAGGTCGGGACGCCACAGCACCTCCTCGGCCTTGGGATGCCAGCCGAGGTTGACCTCGTGCAGCCGGTCGTTGTGCGTGAGGAAGATGACCTCGGCGGCCAACTGGGCGCGGGCCGCCGGGCTCAGCGCGTCGTCGAGCTGGCCGAGCAGCTCCGCCCAGTCCTCCAGCCAGCCGTCGCGCACGACCACCGGGCTGAAGTTGACGTGCACCTCGTATCCCGCCTCGACGAAGTCGTCGATGGCCGCGATCCGGTCGGCGACCGGCGAGGTGCGGATGTCCAGCAGCTTGGCGTCGGCGGCCGGCATCAGGCTGAAGCGGATGCGCGTACGGCCCTGCGGGTCCCAGCCGAGCAGGTCGCGGTTGACGTACTTGGTGGCGAAGCTCGCCTTGGCGTTCGGCAGGTCGCGGAAGAGATCGACGAGGTCGCGCACGTTGTCGGAGACGGTCGCGTCCACGGAGCAGTCCGAGTTCTCGCCGATGTCGTAGACCCAGGCGTGCGGGTCCACCTGGTTGGGTTCGGGCTTGACGCCCTGCCGCCCGGCGTGCCTCCCGAGATAGCCCGTGATCTTGTCGATGTTGGCGAACACCGTGATCGGGTTGCTGTAGCCCTTGCGGCGCGGCACGTAGCAGTAGGCGCAGGCCATCGCGCAGCCGTTGGCGGTCGAGGGCGCGATGAAGTCGCTCGACCGGCCGTTCGGCCGCGCGGTGAGCGACTTCTTGACGCCGAGGACCAGCGCCTCGGTCTTGATCCTCACCCAGCGGGCCACGTTCGCCTCGTCCCCGTACAGCTCGGGGATCCGATGGTGGGCCTCGATCTCGATGCGCTCGGCCTCGGGGAACCGCTCCAGGATCTCCTTGCCGCGCGGCAGCTCGGCCGCGGCGGGCTCGACGTAGATGCGGCGGATGTCCAGCAGTCTCCGGCCTTCGTACACCTGGATATAACACCTCGGCGAAGGCGTGACTTCCCAGGTCAGAGGGCACGCATGCGCTTGACGACCCTGCCGTCGTACGGCCGCGCGTCGAACCTGCCCCGCGGACTCGTGGCCCTGACCGCGCGCCCGGCGAGCGCCTCGTGTTGCTCGTCCGCGTAGCGATGGACCAGATGCCCTTCCGGCATGCCCTCGCCCTACCCGGCCCGTGTGGAGTTACCGTTTCGATCATGGGTTACGAGCCGACGTCTGAGGAACTGCGGCACCTGCGCCGCTGTGTGGAGCTGGCGAAGGAAGCGCTGGAGGCGGACGACGAACCGTTCGGCTCGGTCCTGGTCTCCGGGGACGGGAAGGTGCTGGCCGAGGACCGCAACCGGGTGGCGGGCGGCGACCACACGCGGCACCCCGAGTTCGAGCTGGCGCGCTGGGCCGCGGAGAACATGACGCCGGAGGAGCGCGCGAAGGCCACGGTCTACACCTCCGGTGAGCACTGCCCGATGTGCGCGGCGGCGCACGGGTGGGTGGGGCTGGGGAGGATCGTCTACGTGGCGTCGTCGGCGCAGCTCGCGCAGTGGCTGGTCGAGTGGGACGTGCCGCCCCCGCCGGTGCGGACGCTCCCGGTCAACGAGGTCGCGCCCGGTGTGCGGGTGGCCGGGCCTGTGCCCGCGCTGGTGGACGAGGTCCGCGCGCTGCACCGCCGCCTGCATCGCCCCCTGCACAGCCCTCCGCACAGCCCTCCGCACCCTGGCGCCTGAGCCGGGCCGGCGGCCAAGGACCTTCTTCGGCCTGGACATCCTGATCGCGTGGTGGCTGCCGATGCTCGTCCTGGCGGCGGCCGTCTTCCACCGGCATATGCGGAAGGCGAGGTGGGGTGTCGCGGCACTGCTCGGCGTCATGGCGGTCGTCAATCTGGTGGTCGCGATCGACGAGTTCCCGCGTTCGGTGACCGTGGCGGACATCAGCGCGGGCAGCCAGCCCGACTACTCGTCTCCCGGGATTCTCCTGCCCGCCCTGCTCACGACCGTCGCGTACGGTGTCGCCGCCGTGGCGCTCGTGCTGGGGGCGAGGGACCCGGGAAGGCGGGCCGGTAACGGAAGCACCAGTAGGATGCCACGGTCCAGATAGACGGAGATCCACCCTGGAAGGGCTGCACGTGGCGCAGAAGGTGATACTGGTTGACGACCTCGACCACTCCGAGGGCGACGATGTGGCGAGACGGGAGTTCCCGCTGCTGAACCGGACCTTCGCCATCGACCTGTCCGACGCGAACCAGCAGCGGCTGAGCGAGGCTCTCGCGTTCATCGAGGAAGTGCTGGAGAACGCCCGTGAGGTGAAGCAGGCGTCGCGGTCCAAGAAGGCCGCGGACACCTCCCCGCGGCTGCGCGGCTACACCCTGACGGACGTGCGCGAATGGGCCCGCGAGCAGGGGCTGGACGTGCCCGCGCGCGGGAAGATGGCCGACGAGGTCATCGAGCAGTTCATCGCGGCGCACCCCGATGCCGCCACCGAGGATGCCGCCACCGAGGATGCCGCCACCGAGGACGCCGCCGCCGAGGACTCCACCGGTGAGTCCGCGGAGACGGCCACCCCGCAGGAGGCGGCCGTCGGCGCCTGAGCTGACGTCCGGGGTGGACGCCCCGGAGTTGACGTTTCAGCGCCGACGTTTCAGCGCTGACGTTTCCGATCGGAATTCGCCCGGTTCGGCCGCCCGGCGTGACGGGCGGCAGGACCGGGCACCCGCTCGCTTGCGCTGTCCTGACGGTCGCCGCAGCCGAGGAGTGGAGCGCAGGAACCTTCGTCCTGCCGGTTTCGACCACGGTCCACAGGTAACTCCAGCCTTGGGACGCTCTTGGACCTGAGAATCGGCTTGTCCAAGTTTTCCGCAAGCGGGCTTTCCTAGCGTCTCCGCCGACGCCCGATCAGGGCGATCTTCTCTCGGCGCAGTGCGAAGGAAACACTCATGCGGCTCGGATACACGGTCCCTCAGTACGGCGCGTTCGCCGACCCGGAATTCATCCGGCAGGCGAGCACGGATCTCGAAGCGATGGGCTACGACAGCCTGTGGGCGGGCGACCGCATCCTGCTGCCGCTGACGCCCAGCGACCCGTACCCAGGAGGGGACGGGACGGTCCCCCCGGCTTTCGGGACCTTCTTCGACCCGCTCACCGCACTGACGCTGGCCGCGGTCAGCACGCGCGAGATCCGGCTGGGGACCAGCACGCTCAACGCGCTGTGGCAGCCGCCCGTCCTGCTCGCCCGTACGCTGACCTCGCTCGACCTGCTCAGTCACGGACGGCTGGACGTCGGCATCGGTCTCGGCTGGCTTCGGGACGAGTACACCGCGACCGGGGTGCCCTGGCGGGGGAGGGGAGACCGGCTGGAGGAGACGCTCGATGTGATGGAGGCCGTCTGGACAGGTGAGGTGGTCGAGCACAAGGGCGCGCTGTGGACGGTGCCGCCGTCGCACATCGACCTCAAGCCCTGCCAGCGGCCGCGCCCTCCGATCCTGCTCGCCGGTTACACGCCTCCGGCGCTGGAGCGAGTCGGCCGGCGGGCCGACGGCTGGCTGAGCGCGGCCATGCCGATGGCCTATCTGACCTCCCTGTGGGGCCTGGCGCTCGAGGCCGCGTCCCGCGCGGGCCGGGACCCCTCCGCTCTGCGCATGGTGGTGCGGGTCAATCCGGAGATCACCGACTCGCCGGCGCCCGCCGACCAGGTGCCGCACGCGGGTACCGTACGGCAGGTCGCCGACTATCTGCTGACCCTCGCCGAGGCCGGGGCCGACGAGGCGTTCGTCGACCTTCAGACGGCGACCGCTTCGCGTGAGCAGTTCCTCGACGTCGCGCACGCGCTCGTCACCATGCTGCGCGCGGGCTGAGAGCGCGATCCGCACAGCGGCGGTGACCACGTCCGGCGTGACTCTGACTTCCGCTACTTCTCCGACGCCCTCAGGGAGGCTCTGAACGGCAGGCTGCGGTCGGACGACCCCTGCCGTCCTCCCAGGCAGGCGGCACTGAAATCGGACATTAAGGGATAAAGGAGACATAAGTGCTCCGCGAAGCCCCTAAAGGGGACAATGGGCATTAAACACCGTAGATCACCGTTTATCGCGCGTTCTGCCGGGAAACAATGACGTCGCGGGGCAATGACCACTTAACGGTCATTAGGCGACATTCCTGTTCATTTAGGAATGGCGTACACATTAGGCAGTTGATCCTTTAGAGGGGGACGAAATGCCCAAGCTCAAGAAGGTCATCGCCGGACTCGCACTTTCCACCGCGCTCGGCGGTGGTGCCCTCGCCGCGGGCGCCACAGCCGCGAGCGCGTCAACCGCCCCAACTGGCTGGGGTTGTACCAACCCGTGTACCAGCGAGTTCGACAACGGGTTCAACAACACCTTCGAAAACACCGGCTTCCGGAACGAACCCTTCCAGAACAACTGCTTCCAGAACGACTGCTCCCGGAACAGCTGCTCCCGCTCGGACCTCGACGACATCCTCTGGGACATCTGCGTCGCGGGCCACTGCTCCAACGTATTCCCCGGGTTCTCTGAGTGCTTCAACTAGAAGGCCGGCCTGGCGGCCTGCGGAAATGAGCCCACAGCGTTCATTTCCGCAGAGCAGGGACAAGGGCTCCGGCGACTGAACCGCCGGAGCCCCGGCTTTCACCCGAAAACGATGCCAATTGCGGTCGACCAGGACGTGTGCGTCCGCCCCTCCACGACTACGCCTTCGTGAAGTTCGTGGAGGGGCGGGAAGGCCGTCCCCGGCCCGCGAGGATCACCAGCGGTTGCGGGCCTCCTCGGCCCAGCCGGTGAGGCCGTCGAGGTCCACCCAGGCGCCGTCGTCGGCCCTGGCCCGTCCGGAGAAGTGGCCGAAGCACTGGTGCGTCTCGTTGCCCACCAGGCCGAGCTCGGTCCGGGCCGCCTTCTCGTGGAACGGCTGGAACTCCACCTCCACCCGCGGACCGGTGATCCGCCACGGGCGCAGCCAGTCGGCGCGGTCGTACGACCACTCCAGCTCGTCGCCGATCTTGTGCAGGCGGCCGCCGACGAACAGGGCGTTCTCCGTCGAACCGGTGCCGTCGGTCCACTTGCCGCCGAGCTGGATCGCCCGGCCGGGCCCGCTGCCCGCCGCCCAGTTCCACGTGATCGAGTACGGCCACTTCCCGCGGCCGTGGTCGAGCACGGCGAACGATTCCGCTTCATCGATGGTGAACTCGGCCGATTCCAGCCGCAGCCGCCCGCGCACCGGACGGCCGACGTCCTTCAGCGTGTACTGGAACCGGTTCGGCCCCCACGGCACCACCACGCCGAGCGACTCGTGGCCCTCCGGCAACGGCACCTCCACGTCGAGCTCGACGCCGGGCGCCGTGGCCCGGATCGCGCTGCCGGAAGCACTCTGCTCGATGTCGATCGTCACACCGCCGCCCCGTACGGACGCCGTCCCGGCGCCGCTGCGGCCGGGGAAGACGGCGCCGCGCGCCAGCGGCACCACGACGTCCCTGGCGGTCTCCACGCGGGTGTCCCGGTCGAGCACGTACACGCCGTTCACCGCGGCGTAGTCCAGCGACGACGCGACCAGGCCGACGATGTGGCGGGGGGTGACGATCCCCCAGTATTCCCAGCGCTTGCACCGTCCCCAGCCGCGCAGGTTGCCCCGGTGCAGGGGCCGGCGCGTCCAGCCCACCGCGCCGGGGTTGAGCCGCCCGTCCTGCAAGCACAGGTCGACCGGCTCGGTGATCTCCCGCTCGTGCGTGGTCATGCGAACCTGAGCCTTTCCGTGATCGAGCGTACGAGGTCCTCGGGGAGCTTGAGCACCATGATCGAGCAGGGGCGCAGGCTCCTGAGGGCCTACTTCATCGACGTGTCCTCGCTCGGCTGAGGATTGCGGCCGATCGATCGGGAGACCGGGCTGTTCCCGCCCCGATCACCGTACGGCGCCGAGCACCGCCCAGCGGCCGGACCGCAGCCTGGCCAGCACGGTGATCATTCGAATCAGCAGGAAGGCCGACAACCCCGACCAGATCCCCACCAGCCCCCAGCCGAATCGCAGCGAGGCCCACACCACCGGCAGGAACCCCAGCACCGCTCCGCTCGCCGTCGCGGTGCGCAGGTATGCGGCGTCCCCGGCGCCGAGCAGCACTCCGTCCAACGTGAACACGACACCGCCGATCGGCTGCAGCGCGACGAAGAACCACCAGGCGCCGGGCATCTCGGCCAGCACCGTCGCGTCGGTGGTGAACACGTGGGGGAGGGAACCGGCCAGCGCCGCGAACACCACGCCGAGCAGGGTCCCGAAGACCAGCCCACAGCCGGTCACCTGCCAGGCCAGGCGGCGTGCCCGTTCCGCGTCGTCCGCGCCGAGCGCGGCCCCGACCAGCGCCTGGGCGGCGATGGCCAGCGCGTCCAGGACGAAGGCCAGGAACATCCACAGCTGGAACACCACCTGGTGGGCGCCGGCCGCCGCGGCGGAGGTGTGCGCGGCGACCGCGGTCGCCGACACCCAGCACGCCTGGAAGGCCAGACCGAGCAGCACCAGGTCGCGCGCCAGGCCGAGCTGGGCGCGCATCGCGGCCGGAACCGGGGCGAGCGGCACGCCCTCGGCCCGCAGCGCCCGCACGAACAGGCTCGCGGAGATCAACTGCCCGGCCACGTTGGCGACCGCGGAGCCGTCGATCCCCCAGCCGAGCCCGTACACCAGCGCCGGGCACAGCGCGGTGGAGATCACGTTGCCCGCGAGGACGTAGCGCAGCGGGCGCCGCATGTCCTGCACGCCGCGCATCCAGCCGTTCCCGGCCATGGTGACCAGGATCAGCGGAGCGCCGAGCAGGGCGATCCTGAGCCAGCTCACCGCGGCGTCGGCGACCCGGCCGTCACCGGTGAGCAGACCGGCGACCGGCGCGGCGAGCAGCTGTCCCGCCACGGTGATCACCAGCCCCGCGACCACGGCGAGCCAGGTCGCCTGCACCCCCTCGGCCACGGCGTCGGCCCGGCGGCCTGCGCCGTGCAGCCGGGCCGCGCGGGCGGTCGTGCCGAAGGAGAGGAACGTCATCTGCGAGGCGATCTGTGCCAGCACGATCCCGCCGACCGACAGCCCCGCGAGCGGCACCGCGCCGAGATGGCCGACCACGGCCGTGTTGACGAGCAGATAGAGCGGCTCGGCGGCCAGGACCCCGAGCGCGGGCACGGCGAGCGCGAGTATCTGACGCAGCGGCGCCCGGCCCACGTGCTCATCCATGCGTTCCTCCAGGCAGGCCGGCTCGCCGCGAGGCGACAGGAACGCAATCATCTTGCTGTTGCGAATAATTCGCAACAAGCTCCGCGGTTGCGGTTGCGGTTGCGGTTGCGGTTGCGGTCGCGGTCAGCGGTCGCCGGTTCCTTGACGCACCGTGCTTTCTTGACGCGCCGCCGGCCTGGCGCCGGCCCGCCGTACGGGACGAGTGGCGGGGGCGGGTGAGTTCAGGACGTCATGCAGGCTGAGCCGGGCGGGCGGCGGGAGAGGGTCGGCCTGTTCGGCGCGGAAGGCGCCGAGCAGGTAGGCGACGAGTCGCCGGGACGCGGCCGCGGCCTCCTCTGCGGAGCCGGTGACGACGCCGCAGTTGGCCACGAGCAGCAGGGCGAGGTCGTCCGGCGAGAAGTCGGCGCGCAGCCGCCCGGTCGCCTTGGCGCGTCGCGTGAGTTCGGCGAAGGCCTGGATGGCGCGGTCGCGCTCCCGCTCGATCTCGACCGCCTCGGGGAACGCCGCGACGAAGGCCGTGCCGAAGCCGCGGTCGGCGGCCTGCATGCCACAGATCTTTTCGACGGCCGTACAGAACCCGCGCCAGGGGTCCGGACGGCCAGTGCGTCGTCGACGACCGACACGCATGCCTCGAACTGATCGGCGAACACCTCGGTGAGCAGCGCTTCCTTGGTGGGGAAGCGACGGTAGAGCGTCGCGACCCCTACACCGGCGTGCCGGGCGATCGCGGCCATCGGCACGTCGAGACCGCGCTCGGCGAACAACCGGCGGGCGACCTCGACGATGCGGTCACGATTCTGCCGGGCGTCGGCGCGCAGTCCCACGGCCCCCTCAGGGACGGCCGGCATCCGAGATGCCTCAGCGCTCATGTTTCTCACTTCGGGTTAAGTGGACAAGCCTCTCCACTTAGCAGGTTACGTTGGCGGCGAGAGACACCCGTCGTGATGGAGGTTCTGTGCGAAACCGGATGCCGTTTCCGAGGCGAGCGGTCGGCCGTTTCAACTCCTGCGTCCTGACGTTGCGCTCGTCTCCCCGATGGGGCCGGCTGATCAGCAGACGACTCACCGTCGTCACCTACACGGGACGCCGCTCGGGACGCACCTTCAGCACGCCCGTCGCCTTCCGGCGCGCGGGTGACACCGTTACGATCGGCGTCCAGCTCCCCGACGCCAAGACGTGGTGGCGCAACTTCCTGGGCGAGGGCGGCCCGATATCGCTGCAACTGGACGGGATCGACCGCACCGGGCATGCCGTCGCCAGACGTGACGAAGCGGGCCGCGTGAGCGTCACCGTCCGTCTGGAACAGTGACAGGCCGGCCCTCGCCGGGGAGGCGAGGGCCGGCCTCACGGTCGGTCAGGAGGTGGGAGTCGGGGTCGGCGTGTCCGTGGGCGTGGGCTCGGGGGTGGGTGCGGTCTCCGTGGGCGTCGCGGTTTCCGTGGGCGGCGTGGCCGGGTCCGGTGTCGCGGCCGGCGGTTCCGTGGGGATGGCCGTCGGCGTCGGACAGGGCTCGGGGGTGCGCCAGGCGGGCTTCCCCGAGTGCCACTTCAGGGAGTACGGAGAGTTCTTGCTGAGGTACCACAGCCGCTTACTCGGCCGCGAGAGGTCGAAGACGTAGGCGGCCGCCGCCGTCTCCCCCTGAGGGGCGGCGGGCGTCGTCTCCTCGGTCTGCGGGGGCGTGGAGCCCGTCTCGCCAGGGGGAGCGGCGGGAGCCGTCGCGGTCTCACTCGGAAGAGGAGCGGGGGTGCTTTCCGCGGGCGTCGGCGTGCCCTCGGAGGGAGCCGGTATGCCTTCCGAGGCCGTCGGCGTGGCCTCGGAAGCTGTCGGGGTGGTTTCGGGAGCCGTCGGTGTGGTTTCCGGCGCGGACGGGACCGGAGTCGGGCTCGGCGGGGTGGGGGCCGACGTGCCGGGCTGGACGGCCGCTATCACCGAGATCCAGGCGTCCTGCCGGATGTCGCCGCCCCGGCGGCCGGTGAGCACCCGCGTGGAGTCACCGATCGCGTACGACCGCTCGAAGCCGTCCTGGCTGCGGACGGTGATCGAGTCATCGGCCACGGCGACGGCCTGCCCCGTCTGGGTGAACACCGTGACGGTGCCGCATCCGTCCTTGGCCGGCACGACCACCTCGCCGTGCAGCGCGCCGAGGAACGGGCCCACCTGGGGCACCTCGGTGGTGGGCGTCGTCGCGGGGGCGTCGGCGGCGGTCTCGGGCGGGGTGGCCGTCGGCGTGATCGTCACGGTGGCCGTCACGACGGGATCCGACGTCTCGGCCGGTGGGGTGACGGGGGCGGCGGAGGCCGCCGTCACTCCGACGCCGCCCGACGCCGTCAGCACGAACGCGGTCGCGAGGATCATGGGGTGAGAGATGCGCCGGCGCTGCCCGCCCGGTCCGGATGAGAGTCCCTTTTTCAGGCGGTGGGGGTTGGTCGGCATCACCGTTCCTCCGTATCGTTCGATCCGATGGTCTCCGCCGAGGGGGCGGCGGTCGTACCGGAGCGTTGTGCTCCGGCACCGACGGCAGCGACCGGCGAATTTGTTGCCAAATCGTGTCGCTTCCGAGGGATTGTGGAGACCTTCCCCATATGCGCCGAATACATGCGGGCGAATCCGCGGCCATGAGGCGGCCCGGCCGCTTTCGGCAGGTCGCGGGGGATGAACGAATTTGAGATTCCCGCGTCATCTGAGACGACCACGCCACGGGTGGCACGACGGCACCCGAGGACGACGCGTTCTCGTACAACTGAGCGGCTCTCCCGAACCGGAAGGTGAGCGCCGGACCACGGCGCACCGGCTCGCCGAGGCCGGGGCGGACGGGCCCGCCCCCGTCACATCCGCTGCACGGTTCGGAGTGGCGGCTGCGGCCGGGTGCGCGTCGCACCCGGCCCGCCCCGATGGTGCGTCAGCTCGCGGTGCAGGACAGTGCGGGGACGCTGTTGCCGCCGTTCCACGAGCCGAGGAATCCGAGGAGGCCCCGGTGCCGAGGCTGCCGTTGTAGCTCATGTTGCGGGCGGTCACGCTGGATCCGCTGCTGGTGACCGTCGCGTTCCAGGCGTTCGCAGGGCCGCCGCGGGTGTGGTTTCCCGCACCCCCGAACGGCCACATGCCTCATGGTGGCTCCATCCTGATCATTCCTAGTCTCTGACGCATGACGGATTGGCTGATTCACCTGATGGAGTTGCTCGGCGCGCCGGGAGCCGGGATTGCGATCGCGCTGGAGAACCTCTTCCCGCCCCTCCCCAGCGAGGTGATCCTGCCGCTGGCCGGTTTCACCGCCTCCCGGGGAGAGATGGACCTGGTCGCCGTGCTGCTGTGGACCACCGCCGGTTCGGTGATCGGGGCGCTGGCGCTCTACTCGGTGGGCGCGCTGCTCGGCCGCGAGCGCACGCTGGCCCTGGCCGCCCGGATCCCGCTGCTGAAGGTCTCCGACATCGCCAAGACCGAGACGTGGTTCCTCAAGCACGGGCGCAAGACGGTGTTCTTCGGCCGGATGATCCCGATCTTCCGCAGCCTGATCTCCGTTCCCGCCGGGGTGGAACGCATGCCGCTGGGTGTCTTCACGCTCCTGACCACGGCCGGGAGCCTGCTCTGGAACACCGTCTTCGTGCTGGCGGGCTGGACGCTCGGCGAGAACTGGTCGCTGGTGGAGAAGTACGTCAACGTGGGCACCAACGCGGTCATCGCCGCGGTGCTGCTGGCCGTTCTGGTCTTCGTCGGCGTACGGCTGAGTGAGCGGCGCAAGGGGCGGCATGCGGTGCGCGGTTAGGGGGACGCGGCCCGCCGGTCTGGCCTTCGGGGCCACCCTGGTCGCCGACGAGGTGCGGCAGGAAGGCAGCATGGTCGCAGCATGGTCATCGTGCGAGTGGAGGATGACGGCATGGGCGGAGCCGATGCCACCGGCGACGAGCCGACCGTGATCGAGGCGGAGCCGTCGTGCGTGTGATGCTGGCCGAGGACTCGGCCCTGTTGCGCGAGGGCCTGGTGCGGCTGCTCAAGGAGGAAGGCCACGACGTCCTGGCCGCGGTGGGCGACGCCGATGCGCTCCTGGATGCGGTGGACGGCGACAGCCCCGACGCGGTGGTGGTCGACGTGCGGATGCCGCCCACCCACACCGACGAGGGCCTGCGCGCCGCGCTGGAGATCAGGCGGCGGCGGCCGGAGGTAAAGGTGCTGGTGCTGTCGCAGTACGTCGAGAAGAAGTACGCCACCGAGTTGATGAGCGGCAGCATCGACGGGGTCGGCTACCTGCTCAAGGACCGCGTGGCCCAGGTCGGCGACTTCCTGGACGCGCTGGAGCGGGTGGGCGCCGGCGGCACGGCGTTCGACCCGGAGGTGGTGCGTCAGTTGCTCGCGCGCACCAGCCACGCCGACCCGCTGGCCCAGCTCACCGCCCGCGAGCGCCAGGTGCTGGAGCTCATGGCCCAGGGCCTGACCAACGCCTCGATCGCGCAATCCCTGCACGTGTCGCAGAGCGCAGTGGAAAAGCACGTCAACGCCCTGTTCGACAAGCTCACGCTGTCGCACACCACCGGCTACAGCCGCCGCGTCCTGGCCGTCCTGCGTTACCTCGGCTCCTGAGCCGCCGCGGTCCGCCGCTGCCGTTCAGGTGGTGGCGACCGTGAGCACGGCGCGCCGGCCCGGGTGCAGGAGGGTGAGCCGGTCGGTGAGCCCGGCCTGCGCGAAGGCCTTGGCGAGTGCGTCGGCCCCCTCGGTGAAGTGGCGCCAGCTGTCGAAGTGCAGCGGGACGACGTGCGACGCGCCGAGGATCCGGGCGGCCTCGGCCGTCTGCGCGCTGGTGAGGGTGAGGTGGGCGTCGCCGAGGAGAGCGGTCTTCGCCGCTCCGGCGAACAGGATGGCGACGTCGACGGCGAAGCGTTCGGCGATCCGGGCGACGAGGTCCAGGGAGGCGTTGTCGCCGCTGACGTACACGGTCGGGGCTCCGCGCCCGGACAGCACGAATCCGGCGACCTCCCCGACGACGGGCTCGCTGCCCTCGGGGCCGTGCAGAGCGGGCACCCGGGTCACGCGCAGCGCCGAGCCGTCGGGCCGTGGCAGGTCCACGTGTTCCCAGACGGGCACCGCGCGGGTGGCACCGCCCAACCGGCCGGCCGCGCTCGCGGTGGTGAGCACGAGCGGAACCCTGCCGAGGTAGTCGCGACCGCTGACGTCGAGGTTGTCCCTGTGCTGGTCGTGGGAGAGCAGCACGGCGTCGACTGCGCCGACTTCCGCGGGCGTCAGCGCGGTGGGCGCGGTCTTGACCAGGACCCGTCCCGGGCCCGCCACGTACTCGCGGGGAGGGTCGAAGGTGGGGTCGGTGAGCAGGCGCAGCCCGCCGATCTCCAGGATCGCGGTCGGTCCGCCCAAGGCGTGGACGCTGATCTGCGATGCGACGGTCATGACAGTCCTTTGCGGCGTTGACGGGCTGAGATGTGCGCTCCGGTGAGGACCGCCCTGCGGACGATCATCGAACGTACGGCCATCGGAGCGTGAGTGGCGTGAAAGCCGCCGTGCGATAGATTCAAGCCAACCCGGGAGGAGCGATGAGCCGACGCGACCCGCTGACCATCGCGGTGTTGATGTTCGACCAGGCGCCGCTGTTCGAGACCAGCGTCCCGATCAGCGTGTTCGGCGCCGATCGCAGCGACATGGGCGTCCCCCGCTTCGACCTGCGTGCGATCGGCGGTGACCCCGGCCCGCTCACCACCACCGGTGGCATTCACCTGACCGCGCCGTACGGGCTGGACGCGCTGGCCGACGCCGCCACCGTCGTCGTCCCGAGCTGGCGCGGCCCGGCCCAGCGCCCTCCCGAACCGGCACTCGCCGCCCTGCGCGACGCGCACGCCGACGGCGCCACCGTCGTCGGGTTGTGCCGCGGCGCGTTCGTGCTCGCCGCCGCCGGGCTGCTGGACGGCCGCCGCGCGGCCACCCACTGGCTCTACGCACCCGCCCTCGCCGCCGCCTACCCCGACGTACAGGTGGACGCCTCGGTGCTGTTCGTCGACGACGGCGACCTGATCACCTCGGCCGGAACCGCCGCCGGCATCGACGCCTGCCTGCACCTGGTGCGGCGCCGGTTCGGCGCCCAGGTCGCCAACACCATCGCCCGCCGCATGGTCGTGCCTCCGCAACGCAGCGGCGGCCAGGCGCAGTACATCGAACACCCGCTGCCCGACCCCGGCACCGACGACCCGCTCGGCGAGATCCTCAGCCACGCCATCCGTCACCTCGACGACCCCGGCCTGGACGTCGACTCCCTGGCCAGACACGCCGTGATGAGCCGCCGGAGCTTCGACCGCCGATTCCGCGAACTCACCGGCACCTCACCACTCCAATGGCTGCTCACTCAACGGATCATGCAAGCTCAACGGCTGCTGGAGACCACCGACCTCAGCGTCGACGCCATCGCCCGCAACGTCGGCTTCAGCAACGGCGTCGCCCTGCGCCCGCACTTCCGCCGCATCCTCGGCGTCGCTCCGCAGACCTACCGCGACACCTTCCACACCACGACGCGTCGATGACGCGCGACACAGCCGGTGGCGGCAGGTTCGAAGGCGAACGACGACATGACCGTCTGGTGAACGCCGCAGCGGGCGCCCTCGCCCCGACGGGAATGACGTCGCGTTTCGACGTCGGTCACGGCTAGGCGCTCTATCAGGGGCCGTCGTGGGACAGCGGCTTTCACCGCCACGCCGCTTTCCAGATCGTCGTCGCCGTCGCGGGTGAGGCCGCCATGGTGGACGCCTCCGGGCTCTGTCACCGCGCCGTGGCGCTGGTGGTGCCGCCCATGGTGCGGCATCGGATGCCGGCGACGACCGACCTGCGTGTCTTCTTCAGCGATGTCCGCCTCGCCGGCGCGCGGCCGTCGGACAAGCTCGACCCCCGGCTGCTCGCGGCGATGGACGCGCTGACGGACGGGCCGGTCTCGATGCCGGAGCTGGCCTCGCGGGTGGGCATGTCCCCGCAACGGCTGCGCGGCCTGGCCCGCAGCCAGTTGGGCACGCCGCTGACCCGCTGGCGCGCGCGGTTCGGTGCGGTTCAGCAGCAGCGCCGTGGACCCGGTACCGCATCCCGCATCGACGATCACGTTCTCCGGGCGCGGCGCGACGTGCATGACGGTCAGCGCCCGCCACAGCCGCTCCCGGGTGAGCGTGACGACGGGATCGTAGAAGCGCGTGGGCGCGAAGCGGCCCAGCGCGGGAGTGAAGGCCTGTTCGGTCATGCCCAGCAGGCTCGCATCGCGAGACCGTGCGGTCTTGAACGAACCGCTCACCCTCGGTCAGGCGGGCAGAGCCGGATAGTCGGTGTAGCCGGCCGCGTCGCCGCCGTAGAAGGTGGCCGGGTCGGCCGCGTTGAGAGGGGAGCCGTTCGCCAGGCGGCGGGGCAGGTCGGGGTTGGCGAGGAAGAGCCGCCCGAAGGCGATCAGGTCCGCGGTCCCGTCGTCGATCAGCGCGAGTTCCTCGGGGCCGGTCGGGCGGGCGCCCGTGTGGGGGTTGAGGATGAATGCGCCGGGGAACCGCCGTCGCATGGCGTGCGTCAGGTCCCGGTGGCCGGCCTCCATGACGTGCAGATACGCCAGGTCCAGGGCGGCTGTCCGCTGTACGAGCGCCTCGTAGACGGGGTGCGGGTCGGGTTCGTGGATGTCGTTGTTCGTCGATCCGGGCGACAGGCGCAGGCCGGTGCGGGCACCCCCGATCGCGGAGGCGACCGCGGAGACCACCTCCACGGCGAACCGGATGCGACCCGAGGCCGACCCGCCCCAGCCGTCGGTGCGCTGGTTGGTGTTGGGGGCGAGGAACTGGTGGATCAGGTAGCCGTTGGCGCCGTGCAGTTCCACCCCGTCGAAGCCCGCGTCGATCGCGTTACGCGCGGCGCCGGCGAAGTCGGCGATGGTCTGCTCGATCTCGGCGGCCTCCAGTTCGCGCGGTGTGACGAAGTCCTTCATGCCGTCGGGCGTGAACACCTGCCCCCGCGCGGCGATGGGCGACGGCGCCACCGGGATCAGGCCGTCGGGCAGCAGGACGGGGTGGCCGATCCGGCCGGTGTGCAACAGCTGAGCGAAGATCTTTCCACCCTGGGCATGCACCGCGTCGGTCACCTTGCGCCAGGCGGCGACCTGCTCGGCGGAGTGCAGGCCGGGCGTGAACGGATACCCCTGACCTGTCACCGACGGCTGGACGCCCTCCGTGATGATCAGTCCAGCGGAGGCGCGCTGAGCGTAGTACTCCGCCGTCAGTTCCGTCACCAGCCCGCCGTAGGCGCGGCTGCGGGTCATCGGCGCCATGGCTATCCGGTTCGCGAGTCGCGTGCCGCCGACGGTTACCGGGTCGAATGCGCTGGTCATAGCTGTTTCCTCATCATTGGTTGGCTTCAGGCCGGTGTGGCGTGGGTCGTACGTACAGGGGGGCGAGAGAGGACGCGGCGTCGCCGGCCGTCAGTCGCGTCGGCGCGGAGGCAGGAGCACGCCGGCGGCCGCGATGGCCAGGCCGAGCCCGGCTGCGATGAGAAAGACCAGGTCGTAGCCGGCGGCGAGGGCGGCGGCCGGGGAACGCGCGCCGGCCTCCGAGGCGGCTCTGGCGCCTGCGGCGGTCGCGAGCACCGCCAGGCCGATCGACCCGCCTACCTGGCTGGCGGTCTGGGCCAGGCCGCCGATGGTGCCCGCGTCTCCTTCGGGAACGCCGGCGGTCGCCGCGGCCATGAGAGTGGGGAAGGTCAGCCCAATGCCGGCCGCGATGAGCAGCGTGGGCCCGAGCACGCCGGTGACGTAGCCGCTGTCGGGGTGGGCCTGGGCGAGCCAGCCGAACCCGGCGAGGAAACAGGCGCTGCCGGCCGGCACCAGGGGGCGCACACCGGTCCGCGGCAGCAGGGCGGCGGCCAACCGGGCGACCAGCATGAACACCACCGCCGCGGGCGTCTGCCCGAGCCCGGCTTGCAGCGCACTGTAGCCGAGTACGTTCTGCAGGAAGAGCGACGTGAAGTACCACATCGCGATGGAAATCCCGCCGAACAGCAGCAGCATGCCGGTGCCGACGGCCACTCCCCGGATCCTGAACAGCCGCAGGGGCACCATCGGCCGTCCGGCGAAACGCGACTCCACCATGGCGAAGACGACGAGCAGCAGCAGGCCCGCCGCTACCGGCCCGACGACCGGCACGGACGTCCAGCCGTGATCGGCGCTCTGCATGACCCCGTAGACCAGGGCCGCCAGTCCCGCCGTCCCGGTGACCGCGCCGATCAGGTCGAGCGATTCCCGGCGGCCGGTGCGCGTGCCGATCGGCGACGTCATGGCCACGACGACCAGCACGACGCCGATCGGCACGTTGATGAGGAAGACCCAGCGCCACGACAGTCCGGTTGTGATGGCACCGCCGGCGATCGCGCCGACCATCCCGCCCACGCCGCCCGAGGCCGACCATGCGCCGAACGCCCTGGCACGCGCGTTCGGCTCGGTGAAGGAGGTGTTGATCACGGCCAGCGTCGCCGGGGCCATCATGGCGGCTCCGATGCCCTGGGCGACGCGGGCCGCCACCAGGACCTCTGCGGTGGTCGCCAGGCCGCCGGCCAGACTCGCGCCGGAGAACAACACCAGTCCGGCGGCCAGAAGCCGGCGCGGGCCGAACAGATCGGCGGCACGGCCACCCAGCAGCATGAAGCCGGCGAAGGTGAGCAGGTAGCCGTTCACCACCCAGGCCAGGCCGGTCGGCGTGAAGCCGAGGTCCTCGCGGACCGAGGGCAGGGCGACGTTGACGATGGACGCGTCCAGGATGACCACGAACTGGCAGGCACACGCCAGTGACAGGACCAACCAGGCGAGGCCGGCCTGCGGCCTGACCCGTGGCGTTTCTGTGCTGGTGCTCGTCATGAGTTCTTCTTCCTTGCCGACCCATCGCTGCCCGCGGAGTGCCTGCCTCGCTGTCGTAGACGACGGCGGTCTTCACAGTCACGTCCGGAGCCTCGATGTCGTGTAGAATAAGTTATGCGAATAACTATTATGCGCGTAACTAAGTTGTCAAGGAGACCCATGGACTTCGAGCACGCCGACGCTCTCAACCAGGCCATCCGCCTGCTGAGCCTGCGTCACCGGGCCAGGGCCGCCGCGCTACTCGCCCCGCTCGGCCTGCACCCCGGACAGGAGGCGCTCCTGCTCGAACTCGCCCGGACCGGCCCGATGATCCAGGCCCAGCTCAGCGAGGCGCTCGGCTGCGAGCCGCCCAGCGTCACGCTCATGACCCGCAAGCTCGAAGCCTCCGGCCACATCCGCCGCGCCCCCGCCCCCTCCGACAGGCGCGCCAGCGTCGTCGAGCTCACCGACAGCGGCAGAGCTCTGGCCGAGCAGGTCAAGCAGCTATGGTGTGATCTGGCGGAGGAGACCGTGGCCGGCCTGCCCGCCGAAACGGTGGCAGAGCTACCCGGCATCCTCACGGCGTTGACCGTCAACGTGGACACCAGGCGCCCCCGCCAGCCGCACGGCAGCTGAACTCTCCGATCGCGCGATCGCGACGGGCAGGGTCTGTCGCCGAGCAGGTCGTCGCACCTTGGAACGGCGAGGTGACGCGAAGCCCCTCCGCCCGTACCTGCTCGCCCAGGAGTGGGATGGCCGACGACTCGGCAGGGTCGCCGCCGGCGTCAGCGCCATTTCGGTTGAAACTTTCATCACAAGCCGTTGCGCACCCGGTGCGGGCCGGGCCGGTAACGCCAGGTGGGTGGACTCCGGAAGCTCGAAGCGCACCCGAGCTATCGATCTTCCTCTTGACGCGACCCGGTGATTCCTAGTTGGCTCCGCCATTACCACCGGAATCGATAACCTGTACGCGCTTCCGCGCTGCGGGCATGTGTGAGCGCTAACACGCCTCGGCCCCGGGAAGGAGGGTCTCCATGATCGGAGACGGTCCGCAATCGCGTGCCACCACCCCAGAGGCGTCCGGGCGTGGCCGGCATCGGGAGGGGGCGCTTTCCTGACGGGCCTCGTCTCGTCGTATTCGCTCCGTTGCACCACCACCTCCACGTAGTCGAGGGAGAGGAGCCCCCGATTAGCCTGCGATGTTAGCGCTAACAAAGCGCGATGAGCCGCGATGCAGCCGACGATCCGCGCTGGCGCGCCTTCGCCCTCGAACGGCGTGCTGTGTGCCGGTGGCTGACCTCTGCCCGGCCCCGTGAGACCCCTGCGGTTATCCCCTGGTGTGGCCGCTTCGCCACGCCTTCACCCCCCGAAGGAGAACGAAACAATGGATTCACCCCCCATTCGTGTGACGAGCGACCGGCATCGCTCGCCGGTCGGTGTCGGTGTACGGCTCGTGGCGGCGCTGGCCGCGGTGCTGGCAGCCGTTGTGGTGTCGTCGGTGCCGGCGTCGGCGGCGGCGGCGCCGTTGGTGAGTGCGGCGTCGGGACGGTGCCTGGACGTGGCGGGCAACACCGACGCGCTGGGCACGGGCCTGCAGATCTGGGACTGCAGCGGTCAGGCGAACCAGGCGTTCGAGTTCACCTCGTCCGGTGAGCTGCGGACCTTCAACGGCACGCGGTGCGTGGACGCCTACAACATGGGCACCTCGAACGGCACGAAGGTCGTGATCTGGTCCTGCAACGGCCAGACCAACCAGAAGTGGCAGCAGAACGCCGACGGCTCCATCAGGGGCGTGCAGTCGGGGCTGTGCCTGGACGTGACCGGACTCGGCACGGCCAACGGGACCGCCGTCCAACTGTGGTCCTGCAACGGGCAGACCAACCAGAAGTGGAGCATCTCCGGAGGCGGCCCGAGCTCGACGCCGTCCCCGTCGGTGACGCCGACCGGCACGTGCGCTCTTCCTTCGAGCTACCGCTGGACCTCGACGGGCGCGCTGGCGACGCCGAAGTCCGGGTGGGTCTCGCTCAAGGACTTCACCAACGTCACCTACAACGGCAAGCACATCGTCTACGCCACCACGCACGACACCGGGTCGACCTGGGGTTCGATGGCCTTCAGCCCGTTCACGAACTGGTCGGACATGGCCTCGGCCACCCAGACCAAGATGAACTCCTCTACGGTCGCGCCCACGCTGTTCTACTTCGCCCCCAAGAACATCTGGGTGCTCACCTACCAGTGGGGCGGGACCGCCTTCTCGTACCGCACCTCCAGCGACCCCACCAACCCCAACGGCTGGGGGGCGGCGCAGACGCTGTCCACCGCGAGCATCTCCGGCTCGGGCACCGGGCCGATCGACCAGACGCTCATCGGTGACGGCCAGAACATGTACCTGTTCTTCGCCGGGGACAACGGCAAGATCTACCGGCAGAGCATGCCCATCGGGAACTTCCCCGGCAGCTTCGGCTCCAACTACACCCAGATCATGAGCGACTCGACCAACAACCTGTTCGAGGCGGTCGAGGTCTACAAGCTCCAGGGCCAGAACAAGTACCTCATGCTCGTCGAGGCGA